>JAVBOQ010000292.1:0-9956 GCA_031550455.1 Eubacteriales bacterium | reverse complement strand
TTCCCCGCATTTTGGTAAACAAACATATAATAAGTTATTTGCCATTTTTTTGCAACCGGATAAACCGCCGCGGGTGAACGCATACAGCACGACCTGCCCAGACAGAAGCGCGCGATTGTGCGGTGTCGCCTTAACCGCATGAACCGCAGTGCATGCGGCTGTAAAAAGCGTGTCTGCCCCGAAATGACAGCAATCCCGAGCAATCTGGCGTCCGGAACGGGAAAGCGCCGCGAATCGAAGCGAATTATTTCAGCGCGCCGCTTGCATTCGGCCGGGCAATGGAGTATTGTGGTGTAGACATGACGAATGAACTTGTGCTGGCGGCTGCTATCGGCCTTGCGATGAGCGCCCTGCAGCTTTTTTTGCTGCAAAGGATTATCAAGGCGCGCGCCGTGTGGACGCGCGGGCCGTTGCTTGCCGCGAAACTGCTGCTGTGGGCGCTTGCCTTTTTTGGCGTGAGCCAATGGGGATCCGCGCCGCTGATCGCGTTTGGCGCATCGTCCGGCGTCGCCTACCCCGCGGCGTCGGTGCTATACTACATCCGTTCCCGAAAGGAGGGATAGTCCTTGCCCGAGATCCATATCGAACCGCACCGCATTGACTTCTTTGGGATGCAGGTCGGCGTGTCCGTGGTCATGGGCTGGCTGGTGGTTCTTTTGCTGGTCGCGCTCTGCGCGTTCATCCGCTTCCGCGTCCGGCGCTTCAAGGACCAGCCCAAGGGTTTTCAAAACCTCGTGGAGACGATCGTCGACGGCGTCTATACCTTCTCCAAGGGGAAGGTCGGCCACAACGCGGACTTCTGCGCGCCGATGGTGCTGACGCTGATGACGTTTGTCGCGGCGGCGACGCTGGTGGAGCTGTTCGGGCTTCCGCCCGCGACGGAGGATTTCTCGTGCACGCTGGCGCTGGGCCTGTTCGCATTCATGCTGATGAACGTCACCGCGATCAGGGAATTCGGGCCGTGGAAGCGTGTCAAGCGCCTCGCGTCCCCGGTTTTTTTTGTGCTGCCGATCCGGGTGATGACCGACTGCATTGCCCCTGTTTCGATGGCGCTGCGGCTTTTCATCAACGTGCTTGTCGGCGGCATCATCATGAAGCTGATCTACTCGGCAATTCCGCTGGTATTCCCGGCGGTGCTGTCGGTGTACTTTAACCTGATCCATGTCGCGATCCAGACGTTCGTGTTCGGTCTGCTGACGCTGAACAACACGATGGAAGCGACCGAATGACAAGGCGGCGTTCCCGGGCTACCCGGCGCCTATAGATCGGACCTCATACAACTTGTGGGAGGGAATCATTGATGGGAATCATTGCAATCGCGGCGGCCATCGCGTCGCTGACCGGCATTGGAGCGGCGCTTGGCATGTCGATGGCGACCGGCAGGGCGGTTGAATCGATCGCGCGGCAGCCTGAAGCCGCCGGCAAAATCAGTTCCTCGCTGATGTTCGGCCTGATCATGATGGAAACCTGCGCCATTTACGGCCTGTTCGTCGCGATCCTCATGATCGGCAAAATCACGGTCTGACGTACCAGCATCTGCGGGCGCGCCTGCGGATCAAAAAGAGGCGATGACATGGAAGAGTTTTTGAAGCTGTTCAATGTGCGGGACATCGGGTTTCACGCGGTCAACACGCTGATCCTGTTCATAGCGATCCGCTTTCTTGCCTACAAGCCCGTGCGCAGGTTCATGGACGCGCGCGCGGCGCGGGTGCAGGCTTCGTTCGACGAGGCGGCCGCGCAAAAGGCGGAGGCGGAGGCCGCGCTTTGCGACGCGGAAGCCCGGCGCGGCGAGGCCGAAGCCGCAGCGGTCAGGATGCAGGCGGACAGCGCGGCCGAGGCGCAGCAAAACGGCGAAAAGATGCTGAGCGCGGCAAAGGCCGAAGCCGCGGAAATCGTCCGGCGGGCGAAGGCCGACGCGGACGCGCAGATTGAGGGCGCGCAGCGGGATATCCAGTCGCAGGCGCTTTCAATGGCGGTCGAAATCGCGGAAAAAATGATCGGGCGCGAGCTGTCCGAAAGAGACAACGACGCGCTCGCGCGCGAATTCCTGACAAAGGTGGTCTGACGCGATGCTACGAGGCAAACTGCAGACGGCCGCGCTGCTGGGCGAACAGACGGTGCAGGAGATCGAACGCCGGTTTGCCGCGCTGCTCGGTTGCGAGGTGGCGCTCGAACAGCGCGTCGACCCGTCGCTGCTTGGCGGCGTGCGCGTGGAAATCGCGGGCCGCGTTTTTGACGACAGCATCCGCGGGCAGTTGACCCACCTTCGCGAGGCGATGCGCACCGAGGCGCACGGCGCGCTGGCCGGGGCAACCGATCAAAGCGCCGCGGGCGCGCGGATGCGGGCGCTGTTTGAAAAGCAGCTTCTGCTGGTCACCGAAAAGCCCGAGGTGACCGCGATCGGCACGGTGCTGCGCGCGGGCGACGGCATCGCGACCGCGTCCGGCCTGTCCGGCTGCCAGTACGGCGAGCTGCTGACGATCGACGGCGGCGCGGCATACGGCATCGCGCTGAACCTCAACGAGGACACGGTCGACATTGTCATCCTGTCCGGCGAGGAAAGCGTCCGCGTCGGCAGCGAGGCGCTCGGCTCGGGCCGCGTGCTGTCGGTGCCGGTCGGCGACGCGCTGATCGGCCGCGTGGTCGATCCGCTCGGCGAGCCGATCGACGGCCTCGGCCCGATCGAGTCGGCCTCGCGCAGGCCCATCGAGTCGCCCGCGCCGTCGATCATCGAGCGCAGCCCGGTCGACCGACCGATGGAAACCGGCCTGCTGGCGATCGACGCGACGGTGCCCATTGGGCGCGGCCAGCGCGAACTGATCATCGGCGACCGGCAGATCGGCAAGACCTCCGTCGCGGTTGACGCGATTTTGAACCAGCGCGGCAAAAACATGCTGTGCGTGTACGTCGCGATCGGCCAGAAGGTTTCGACCGTCGCGCACGTCATCGACGTGCTGCGCAAGGGCGGCGCGATGGAATACACCTGCGTCGTCTGTTCGACGGCCAGCGATTCCGCGCCGATGCAGTACATCGCGCCGTACTGCGGCTGCGCCATCGCCGAGCACTTCATGTACCAGGGCCGCGACGCGCTGATCGTTTACGACGACCTGACGAAGCACGCGGCTTCGTACCGCGCGATGTCGCTGCTTTTGCACCGTCCGCCGGGCCGCGAGGCGTTCCCGGGCGACGTGTTTTACCTGCATTCGCGGCTGCTCGAGCGCGCCGCGCGGCTTTCCGGCGCGCTGGGCGGCGGCTCAATGACCGCGCTGCCGGTCGTCGAGACGCAGATGGGCGACATCTCCGCCTACATCCCGACAAACGTCATTTCGATCACGGACGGGCAGATTTTTTTGGATACCGAGCTATTCCGCGCGGGCACGCGCCCCGCGATCAACGTAGGGCTGTCCGTTTCGCGCGTCGGCGGCGCCGCGCAGACAAAGGCGATGCGCAAGGTGTCGGGCCAGCTTCGGCTGGAACTGGCGCAATACCGCGAGATGCTGGTGTTTTCGCAGTTTTCCTCCGATATGGACGATGCGACGCAGGATATGCTCCACTACGGCGCGCGCCTGACCGAGATTCTGGTGCAGAAGAACAACGCGCCGCTGTCGATGCCGGTGCAGGTCGCGTTTCTGTACGCGATGAGCCGCGGACTGATCCCGCACACGATCGCCATGGACCAGATCGCGCGGTTCAAGGCGGAGTTCCCGGCGTTCCTTGAAGACCAGTACCCGGCGCTGATCGCCGGCCTGAACGAGAAGTTCATGCTGACCGAAGAAATCGAGGCGCTGCTGCACCAGGCCGTGTCCGACTGGCTGAAGAGGGCGGGCGCATGAGCGCGATCCCGGAAATCCGCCACCGCATCGCCGCGGTCGCGGACACGCGCAAGATCACGCGCGCGATGTACCTGATATCGTCCGCGAAAATGCAAAAGGCGACGCGGATGCACATCAAAAACCTGCCCTACCTCGACCGCGTCGCGGCGGACATGCGGTACGTCATCGAAAGCGCCGGCGGCGCGTTTGAAAACGCGTTTTTCCGCCACCGCCCCGGCAACCGCGCCGCGTATCTGGTGATCGCGGCCGACAAGGGCATGTGCGGTTCCTACAACGAGGACGTGATGCGGCTGGCCGACCGGACGATCCGCGAAGGCAACCACGAGCAGGTATTCGTCGTCACCGTCGGCATGTCCGCGTACGCGCACTTCGCGCGGCTTCGCATGGACCCGGACATTCACTACCTGCACATCGCGCAGAACCCGACGCTCATATCGGCGCGCTCTATCGCGCTGGATTTTATCGACATGTACCGGCAGGACGTGTTCGACGAGGCGCACATCGTCTTTACGGGCATGGGCAGGAACCGCGCGCTGCACCCGACCGTGCTGCCGCTTTTGCCGCTGCTGGCGGAGAGCTTCCACGAGGTGGAGGCCCTGCACGCGCCGACGAGCGACATCGAGTATGTGCCGTCGCTCAGCGCCGCGCTGGACGCCATGGTCGTGCACTTTATGATCGGAACGATCTACTCCGCGTGCGTGCAGGCCTTCGCGAGCGAGCAGAGCGCCCGGATGACCGCGATGGACGCGTCCACGCGCAACGCCGACGAAATGCTTGACAGGCTCGGGATCGAGTTAAACCGCGCGCGGCAGGCGTCGATCACGCAGGAACTGAACGAGATTACCGCAGGCGCAAGCTCTGTTACCTCATAAGGAGCGTTTTCATGCAAGGCAAAGTCATCCGCATCATCGGCCCGGTTGTGGACGTTCAGTTCCCGGAAGGAAGTCTCCCGGCGATTCAGACGCTGCTGTACATCCGGGACGGCGAACATACCGTCGCGGCGGAGGTCATCCAGCACCTTCAGGGCAGCCAGGTGCGCTGCGTCGCGCTGGAGGCGACCGAGGGGCTCGCCCGTGATCTGCCGGTGGAAGACACCGGCGCGCCGATTTTGGCGCCGGTCGGCATGGAGCTGCTTGGCCGTGCGATTGACGTGCTCGGCCGGCCGATCGACGGCAAACCGCCGCTTTCCGGCGCGCAAAGGATGCCGATTCACCGCAAGCCGCCGTCGTTCACACAGCAGCAGCCGGTGACGCAGGTGTTTGAGACGGGCATCAAGGTCATCGACCTGCTGGCGCCCTATGCCCATGGCGGCAAAATCGGTCTGTTTGGCGGCGCTGGCGTCGGCAAGACGGTGCTGATCCTCGAACTGATTCACAACATCGCGACCGAGCACGGCGGCTATTCCGTGTTCACGGGCGTCGGCGAGCGCAGCCGCGAGGGCAACGACCTTCTGACCGAAATGACCGAGTCCGGCGTCATCGAAAAGACCGCGCTGGTGTTCGGACAGATGAACGAACCGCCGGGCGCGCGCATGCGCGTCGGCATGACCGGCCTGACCGTCGCCGAGTGGTTCCGCGACGTCAAAAAACAGAACGTGCTGCTGTTCATCGACAACATCTTCCGGTATATTCAGGCGGGCAGCGAGGTTTCCGCGCTGCTGGGCCGGATGCCGTCGGCGGTCGGATACCAGCCGACGTTGTCCGGCGAGGTCGGCGCGCTCGAGGAGCGCATCGCGTCGACTCCGGACGGGTCGATCACGTCGGTGCAGGCGATCTACGTTCCGGCGGACGACCTGACCGACCCCGCGCCGGCCGCGATCTTCGCCCACCTGGACGCGACGACGGTGCTGTCGCGGCAGGTTGCGGAGCTTGGCATCTACCCCGCTGTGTCGCCGCTGGAATCGTCAAGCCGCATCCTCGACCCCGCCATCGTCGGACAGGAACATTACGACGTCGCGCAGCGCGTGCTGGAAGCCCTGCAGCGCTACCGCGAACTGCAGGACATCATCGCGATCCTCGGCATGGACGAACTGTCCGAGGAGGACCGCCGCACCGTGCACCGCGCGCGCCGCATCCAGCGGTTCCTGTCGCAGCCGATGCACGTCGCCGAGGTGTTTACCGGCGTGCCGGGCAAGTATGTCAAGGTCGCCGACACGATCGCGTCGTTCCAGTCAATCCTCGCGGGCGATGTGGACGACCTGCCGGAGTCCGCCTTCTTCATGGCGGGCGACCTGTCCGACGTGCGCGCCAACGCCGCGAAGATACGGAGCTGATATGGCCAACACGTTCGCGCTGCAAATCGTTACGCCGGAGCGCGTGTTTCTGGAGACCGACGCCGAAATGCTCGTCGTCACCGCGCCGGACGGCGAATACGCGGTCGCGGCGGGCCACGCGCCCGCGGTGGTTAACACGGTCGAGGGCATGGTGCGGATTAAAATCCGGGACGTGTGGCGCGTCGCGGCCGCGTCGGACGGCTACGCGACGGTCACGCCGGACAAGGTGCTGTTCCTTTTGCAAACCTGCGAATGGCCCGAAGAGATCGATGAGAACCGCGCGCGCCGCGACGAGGAACACGCCCGCGAGGTGCTGCGGCAAAAAGGCAGCATGCGAGAATATGTCATGGCGCAGTCGATGCTGGCCCGTGCGATGGTGCGCCTCCGGGTTAAGCGGGAGACGACGCGGAACGACTGATGCCGATTTGGATTGACGCGCTGTCCCGTTTCTGACATTGGTGGGGCAACCATCGCATGATTGACCGTTTCATCCTAAAAACGAACAAAACATCTTTCATTTCATCGCCGAAAGCTGTATGATCTGCCTGTTACTACCTTGCGGATCGGATCGATTAAAGGAGGTTCTTTATGACCGCTTTTCAAACCATCCGGCATCAGGTTGATTTCTGCGTCGTCGGCGGCGGCCTGTCCGGCATGTGCGCGGCGATCGCGGCTGCGCGGCACGGCGCGAAGGTCGCGCTGATGCACGAGCGGCCGATGCTCGGCGGCAACGCGTCCAGCGAGGTGCGCATGTGGGTCTGCGGCGCGCACGGCGACAACAACCGGGAGACCGGCATCATCGAGGAGATCGCGCTGGAAAACCAGTACCGAAACCCGAACAAGAACTACAGCCTCTGGGATACGATTCTGTATGAAAAAGTCCGGTTTGAAAAGAACATCACGCTGCTGCTCAACTGTTCGTGCATGGACGCCGAAATGGACGGCGCGCGCGTTCAGAGCGTCACCGGCTGGCAGATGACGACGCAGCGGTTCCATCGGGTCGAGGCCGCGCTGTTCGCGGACTGTTCCGGCGACAGCGTGCTCGCGCCGTTGACCGGCGCGGCGTTCCGCGTCGGCCGCGAGGCGAGCGCGGAGTTCGGCGAGGACATCGCGCCTAAGGAGGCCGACCGCCGCACGATGGGCATGAGCTGCATGATCCAGGCGCGCGAGGAGGATCGGGCAAGCAGGTTCATCCCGCCCGTTTGGGCAAACCACTATACCGAGAGCGATCTGCCGCACCGCAAGCCGAACCTGCAAAACCACGGCGAGAACTTCTGGTATCTGGAACTGGGCGGCGAAATGGACAGCATCGGCGACACCGAGGAAATTCGCGACGAGCTGTACCGCTGCGCGCTGGGCATCTGGGACTATCTGAAAAACGACCCGGATCAAGCCGCGAAAAACCGGAACTGGCGGCTGGACTGGATGGGCATGCTGCCCGGCAAGCGCGAAAGCCGGCGGTACGAAGGCGACCACATGATGACGCAGAACGACGTGCGCGCTGAGGGCCGGTTTGACGATCTCGTCGCCTACGGCGGCTGGACGATGGACGACCACCATCCCGGCGGGTTCAAAACGCGCGAAAAGCCGACGATTTTCCATCCCGCGCCTTCGCCGTACGGCATCGCGTACCGCTGCCTGTACTCGAAGAACGTCGAAAACCTGTTCTGCGCCGGCAGAAACATCTCCGCGACGCACAGCGCGATGAGCTCCACGCGCGTGATGGCGACCTGCGCGCTGCTTGGGGAGGCCGTCGGCGTTGCCGCCGCGATCGCGGCCCGGGAAGGCACCACGCCTCGCGGCGTCTATGAAGGGCACATCGCAGAACTGCAGCAGACGCTGATGGACGACGACTGCTATCTGCCGTTCCGGAAGCGCGGGATCAGCCGGACGACCGCCGCCGCGCGCGTCGAAGGTGACGGCGACAACCTCGAGGCGCTGCGAAACGGCCTTGACCGGCCGATCGGCGGCGCGGACAACGGCTGCAAAATCCCGCTGGGCGGCCATGTCCTGTATCGCTTTGACGCGCCGACGGACATCCGCGGCGTCCGCGTCGTGTTTGACAGCGACTTGAACCGTGAAACGCTGCCCGCGCCGGAGGCGAAGCTTTGCCGGACGATGATCCACAACCGGCCGCTCGACTGGCCGGATTCGTATCCGCCCAGGACGCTGACGCGAAGGTATCGCATCGACGCGATCATGCCGGACGGCAGCGTGCAGACGCTCGTTGAGGAAACGAACAACTACCAGCGGCTTCGCAGGCACGCGGCCTCCGTGCGGGCGGCCGCGATCCGGCTGACGCCGCTTGAAACATGGGGAAGCGACGCGAGCCACGTCTTCGCGCTCGATGTCGAATAGCAAACCGAACGGACGGGAGGGATTGGGATGCGGATGACGTCCCGGGAACGCCTCACGAGATTCTTTGCGGGACGGGACATTGACCGTGTCCCTGTATGGCTGCTCGCGCCGTTTCATCGCCTGATGTGCTACGCGGATCTGTACAACCTGCCCGCGTATAAGCCCGTTACGGACGCGATCGCGCGGAACGCCGATACGTTCGACCGCAGAGGTCCGGCAACCGGCTTCTGCTACAACATGAACCCGGACATCGTCACAGAGCCGATCCGCACGCCCGAAAGGAGCGGCACGGCGGTTCGGCACGGCAGTCTTCGGCTTGAAAAATACACCGAGCGGCGCGGCGGCAGGACGAACGTTCGGTTTTACGTCAACGATCCGTCCGATCTGAAGGACATCCTGTCGATCCCTTATGTGCCGCAGATCCCGGACGCGGACACGCTTCGCCGCGAAAAGGCCGAGCTTGGCGATCAGGGGCTGTTCATGCTGGACCTGGGCGATCCGCTGGTGCCGCTGTATCACCTGGCCAGCGCGGAGAACTTCTCGATGTGGACGCTTACGGACCTCGACGCGCTGTTGGAGTTTACCGACGTGATGAGCGAGCGTGTCACGGCGCTTTACAAAAGCTATCTGGAGCTTGACATCGCGGATGCGTATTTTATCGTCGGCGCGGAGTTTGCCGGGCCGCCGCTGGTCGCGCCCGGCCACTTTGGACAGCTCTGCCAGCGGTATCTGACCGGCATCATCGACATGATCCGCGCGTATGGCAAAACTTCGATCGTCCACTACCACGGCAATCTGTACCGCGTGCTGGACGGTTTTGCGGCGGTCGGCCCGGACGGCCTGCACACGGTCGAAGCGCCGCCGATCGGCGACTGCACGATCGCGCAGGCGCGCGCCGCGCTCGGGCCTGAAATGGCGCTGATCGGCAACATCCAGTATGACGACCTCGAGCGCCGCGATCCGGAGGAAATCCGCGCGATGGTTCGGGCCGCGATCGATGAAGGCAAGGGCGGAAAGTTCATTCTGTCGCCGACGGCCGGGCCGTATGACCCTAACCCAAGCCCGCGGTTGATCGGGAACTATCTCGCGTTCATCGACGAGGGTGCGCGGTATGGGAAGCTGAACGGGTGAGGAAGGGCTGGCGCGATAGGGTGGTACAAACCGGGTGGCAGATTATCAAAGCTGAGCAAAGACTAGGCGGCGGTTCAGGCAAGAGATGAACCGCCGCCTAGCCATATGAGTAATACCATGCAACAGGTGCCCAAGATTCCTCCGACCGCTACCGCTTCACCCTCCCGGATCCATCACCCGCCATCAACGCCTCGACTTCAGCGACGGAAACCAAGGCAAAATCCATCTCTACCGTATGCTTGAGGCAGGAGGCGGCCGCCGCAAAGCAGATTGTCCGATCCGGCGAGAACCCATGCCCCATGCCAAAGATCAGACCCGCCGCAAACGAATCGCCGCCGCCGACACGGTCCACAATATGCACG
>JAVBOQ010000010.1:0-14603 GCA_031550455.1 Eubacteriales bacterium | reverse complement strand
CAAGGATATCGACGCGTGGGAGCACACCGGCTACCGCGTGTTCGTATGCGGCAGGGACGAGGCGTTTTGCAAGGAAGTGCTAGCGGACAGGTTGGGGGCCAAAGCGGTTGTGGCCGGCGCCGATCACGACAAACTAGCGCTTTTGCGAGAATATGGTGGCAAACACGGATTTGATGTGGTAGAATGTGCGGTGGTTACGGACAACGAGAAGCCGGTGGAAACCCGCCGTGTGGCGGAAGCGCTGCGCGCCGGTGACCTCGAAACCGTGGAGCGCCTGATGGGTCACCCGTATATCGTGCGGGGCAGGGTCGTATCCGGCAAACAGCTCGGCCGCACCGTCGGGCTGCCCACGGCGAACATCGATTTTGTGCAAAACAAGCAGCTTCCGCCCGATGGCTCCTATGTCACCATGACGATGCTGGACGGTGTGCGCCATGTCGGCTTAACCAATACCGGTCTGCGTCCCACCGTGGACAACTTCAGCTACCGGACTGTTGAAAATCATATCATGGGATTCTCGGGCGATCTGTACGGCAAAGAATTGCTGCTCGAGATCCGCCGCTTTATCCGGGGGGTGCAAAAGTTCAACAACCTGGATGAAGTAAAAGTACAGGTGGCGAAGGATGTGGAAGCCATCCGCGAATACATCGATTCGTTACAATAGGGTCTCAACCTTGGAGGATAGTAAATGGCAGGTTTATCAAGGGGAAATTTGAACAAGGAAACCTATTTGCTGTACACGCGGGTGGCATTTTATTACCACCGGCGCGGCATGACGCAGGAGGAAATCGCCCAAATCCTGCAAATGACGCGCCAGCGCGTGAACCGCATTTTGAGCGAATGCGTCGAGCTGGGCATTGTCGAGATACGCATCAACGGCGACGACTCAAACTACCTGGAACTGGAAGTCGAGCTGGAACGCCAGTACGGCCTGAAGTCCGTACGGGTAGCGACCGGCGTCACCCCTGAGAATACCCCTGCCGAAACGGCCGTGCACGCGGGCCGGTATTTATCGGAAATGATACACGACGGCGATGTCATCGGCTTTTCCCGCGGGCGAACGCTGTCGGACATGGTGACGCAGATGCCCACGATTCACCGCAAGGATCTGGTGGCCGTGCAGTTGATGGGCGGCTGGAACAACCGGCAAAACTCCATGAGCGGCGACGACATTGTGCACCGGTTCAGCGCGCGTGCGCCGGTTGTGAACACCGTCATGCTGTACGCGCCGGTGTTGCTGCAGGACAAAAAGCTGCGTGAAACCATTGTGCGGGAGCCCTATTTTTCCGAAGCATACAAAGTGATCCAATCCTGCACCATCGCGGTGCTGGGCATCGGATGGGTGGGTAAGAACGCGTTGCTGCCGGGCACATACGAAGAGGAGTTCAATTCCCATCTGCCCAGGGAGGTCGTCGGCGAGGTTTGCGCCCACTTCTACGACATTGAGGGAAACCCGGTTGCCAGTGAGTTCGACGACCGCATCATCTCGATCGGGTATCAGGATCTGATGCGCATCCCGCTGCGCATCGGGGTTTCCGGCCAAGTATCCAAGCTGCCAGCCGTATTGGGGGCTGTGCGGGGCGGCTATATCAATGTGCTTGTGACCGACCCCGAAACCGCGCTGGCCATGCGCGCGGAAGCCGGCGCGAAAGAGATTGAAGAATAGCGGAAAACGGACATTGTGAAAAGCCCGGCGGCCGTTCTGGCACGCCGGGCTTTTTTTGTTTTTGTATCGATTTGCGATGGTTTACACCTGTTCGCTCTCAGTACGCATGGCCCGTGATCCGGCTGTAGCCGGATTGGTTGCCGCCCATGTACATATGCACGTTGTTCTCAAAGTCGATGGCCTGTGTGGCGTCCGGGAAATCGCCGCCCGTCTCTTTGCTGAGACGGAGCGTCGGACCGCCGTACGCTTTCTCGACCTTGGGCAGGTGCACCGGCCGCTCCCAGCGTCCGCAGCTGACGACGGCGTCGGCTTCCGGCACATCGTCCACCAGCAGTTGCCCTTCGGTACCGTCCTGACCGCCGAACTCAAACGTGAGCAGGGAGCCTTGTATGCCCCGCCTCTCGGCGTTTTGAATGGTGAGCATGCCGTCGATGGCGGCGTTGCCGCCGCCCTCCCAGGCCATGATGATGCCCGTGCAGCCGAGTTGACCGGCTATTTTGGCGACAAGCTGGCCGCAGCGGTCCTTGTGCCAGTTGCTGGGGTTGTGGCTGCGGCAGAAAATCACCCCGGCAAAGTTCAGATCCACGCCATGCCGACGATAAAGCTCCAACAGGATGGGGTGATTTGCGTGAATATACGAGGGCACCTTGAACGTGGGCCAGGCCAGGTTGCCGCCCACAACACAGCCGTCCAGCATTTCGTTCGGCTCCAGCAGGGTGGGCACGATGTCGTAAATCGGCGCGCCGTAGAGCAGCGTGTTGGCGAACACGCCCTGGTTCTGGCACTGCCACACCAGCGCCACTTTCGGCAGGCCGTCGGCCGGCGTGTTGTCAAAAATCTGGGTGTGGTGCGGCGTCTGGTCCCGCGTGAGCGCGGCCAGATGGCGGGCGACCGCCATGGAGCTTTTGCGAATGTCATTGTCGTACTCGTCGGCGGATTTTCCGGGCAGAACCTCCATGTTCATCAAAAGGTTGATGGTTTTGCAAAACGGCGTGTAGTGGCTGTAAAACCCTGTCATTTCGATGATGCCGTCGCGCGCGTACAACAGACCGCTCGAGGCGTTCTTCTCGTCCCAGGGAAGCGGGCAGGTCTGCATCACCGTGAAACCGTCCAGCACATGCGTAACGCCGCTGCCCGCGGTATAGGGGTAGTTCAAAATACCGGGATATTCCAGCCCGCCCCAATCCTTGGGCGCTTCCGCTTTGTACATGGGCTGAATCGTATCCAGCACATGGATGATCCGCGCGTTTTCGCCGGGGCGGCAAACGTCAAAGCTGATCTTGCTGAGGTTTTTGGCAAAAGGCTTCGCCACTTCCAGAAGCTCATCGTAGTTGACCGTGAGGACGCCTTGATCAAACGCGCAGGCTTCGCCTTCGCGCACTTCCGTAACCGGGTAATACGCCCTTGTCAATCGCATCGCCATGCTATTCCCCCTCCTCCGCGTCGCTCTCGCCTTTGCGGACACTGAAAATCGTCGGTTCCGTGACCGAGGCCCCGATGGCATCCAATGACTTTTTCAGTATCCGAACCCGGTACGCCTCTTCGCGCTCCGGCGGCAGCGTGGGATCTCCCGTCGGGTAGGTGAAGTCTCCGCCGATCAGGATTCGGTTGGCCCCAACGGACAGGGCAATGGACATAAACGCGTTGATGTGGGCGTTGGGGATGCCAGCTCTGTCCAACTCTTTGCTAATCGTTGCGCCGCAACGAGTGCAGGTCCCTCAAGTGGATGTCAGGAATACCCCGCCTACCCCGCTTTCCTTGAGCTGCCGGGCCATCTGCGCGCCCAACTGGGAGGACATGGCCACATTGGTTCCGATGCCGCAGGTCGAAAGGAAGAAGGGCTTGACGTCCCCGATGAGGCCCTCCGCTTTGAGCGTCATCGCCGCGCTGTAAGGGATCAAGCGCTGCGGATCCTGGTTGACAATGGTGGTGTCATAACCGCCGTGTATGGACTCATAATGCTCGGCGGTAAACGTGGCCGGATCGATCGCATAGGTGCCGTAAGATATGGAGTTGAACTGCCGCAGCTTGTCCGGGTTGCCCTTGGGCACCAGACCGCCGGTGGTGATCAAGGCGAACGTGGTTTTGCGAAGATCCGGCGGCGGCGGCGCGGCCGGAATGTTTTCGAGCTTGCGCAGCGGCACCTCGGTTTGATACGGTTCCTTTTTGAGCTTGCGCACCAGCAGATCCACCACGCGCTCGGCCGCGCTGCGCTCGTCAATCTCATTGCGGCGATGGCCGGTGGGCAGATAGCCTTCCACGGGCGCGGTGCCGATGGTTTCTTTTTTCGCCAGCTTCAACGCGAAAGCGGCGAGCCTGGGCAGGCACTTTTTCATGCCCGCGGCCGTGTCGGACGACTCGACGATGTAGTTGTCCTTCACATACATCTCCACGGCGGGGTTTTGCGGATACATGCAGCTCACCGTGGGCAGCGAGAGTTCCCGCCGCACAAAATCGCAGAACTTCGCGCAGGCCACGCCATAGCGGCCCGCGTTAAAAGCGGGGCCCGCGATGACCACATCCGGGCTGACCTCGCGTATGAGGCGCAGAATCTCCGGTTTGACCGCCTCAAAGTTCTCGTCGATGTTGATAAAGTTGTCGCCGCAGCTCAGCGTGCGCACGACCTCCATTTCGCCCTGCCACATCCCGTTCAGGCCCATGCCGGGTCCCTTCGCGCCCTCAAAAACACGCAGCCCGTCGTGCGCGGCCTCTTCGCCGCCCAGGCCCGCGTAAAACTGGTTGATGTAGCAGAGGGCTTTCAGTTTAGACATTGTATACCTTCTTTCCGTTTTTGATTTGCGGTGGTTGGGTTACATGGGCGGCTGGCTTTCGTCGTTCAGATCCACAAAAATTGTTTTGCTGGTCATATACTTGTAGATGCCCGCTACGCCGATGCCGCTCTCCTTCCAGCCCGTGGTGGGCGCGTCGATCATGCCCTTGCTGAAGTAGGTGTTTACATAGATTTGACCGGAACGGATGCCCTGCGCGACGCGGTGCGCGCGCTTGATGTCGTTTGAGAAGACGCCTCCGGCCAAACCGTAGCGGCTGCAGTTGGCAAGCTTCAGCGCTTCTTCCTCGGTGTCAAACGGCGTCACGGTGGCGACAGGGCCAAAAATCTCCTCCTGAAAAATGGACATCTCCGGTGTAACGTCGGCAAAAATGGTGGGCGGCACATAGTTCCCGTTTCGGAGCGCCGGGTCCGCGTACGGTTCTCCGCCGGTGACAAGCCGTGCGCCCTCCGCCTTGCCTTTTTCGATGTGCTCCCACACCGACCGGGCATGGTCCGGGTGGATGAGGGTGCTGAAATTGACGCCTTTGTCATAATCAAAGCCGTCGCCGGGCCTAAAGGTTTTGCAAACCTCCGCCATCGCCCGCAAAAACGCCTCATAGATGCTTCGTTCCACAAAAATCCGCGTACCGGACACGCAGACTTGCCCCGCGTGCAAAGTGAACCCATGCACCGCCCAGCGGGCGGTGTTTTCGATGTCGACATCCGCAAAGATGATGTTGGGGCTCTTGCCGCCCAGTTCCAGCGCCAACGTCTTGATGGTGCCCGCCGAAGCCGCCAGAATGCTGCGGCCCGTTTCGGTGCCGCCGGTCATGGAGACCATGTCCACCAGCGGGCTGGTCACCAGCGCGTTTCCTACGACAGTGCCGCTGCCGGTCACCACGTTAAACACACCGGCCGGGAAACCAGCCGCGTCAAACACTTCCGCCAGCAGCAGCATGCTCGCGCTCGCCCACTGCGGCGGCTTGACGATGACGGTGTTGCCCGCGGCCAGGATCGCGCAGATTTTCTGGCAGCCCATCATGAGCGGGCCGTTCCAGGGAAGGATTTCGCCCACCACGCCGCAGGGATAATGGTCCGTGTAGTTGAGGTAGTTTCCGTCCATGCGCCTGCTTTCGCCCGAGAGCGAGCGGGCTTTGGCCGCGTAAAACGAAAAGGCGTCGATGGCTTGCAGCACTTCGTAGTACAGCACGCCCATGTACTGCTTGCCCGCGTCGATGGTTTCCACGATGGCAAACTCATCCTTGCGGTCCGCCAAAAGGCTTCCGGCTTTCAGCAGGTATTCCCCGCGCTTCAGCCCGGACATTTTCCCCCAGGGCCCTTCGTCAAAGGCCGCCCGCGCCGCGTCAATCGCAAGGCGCACGTCCTGGAGGCCGCCCTTGCAGGCTCTGGCGAACACCTTGCCGGTGGCGGGGTTTGTCATATCAAAGGTCTCGCCCGAGACGGCGGGCACAAACTGACCATTGATGTAGAGCGGATAAGGCTCGTTTTTGAAAGTGTACGGATGGTTCATACTGTGCCTCCTTTATGCGTTGATGGCGTGGAGCGCCGTTTGAAACAGTGTGAACACGATGCCCCTGCGATAGTTTGCGGTGCCGCGAAGGCCGTCCCGGGGCTGTATATCCCGTTGCAGGGCGTCCCCGACGTCCGCGCCGAGATCCCTGACGCGGCGTCCCCGCAAAACCGCTTCCGTCTCCAAAGCGCGCACCGGCCTGGAAGACAGCGCGCCCAGCGCGACACGGCAGTCCGTGATCACGCCCGCGCCGTCCGTTAGGAGCGCGACCGCGGCCGTCGCCACGGACACCGCCATGGAGCCGCGCAGCCCGATTTTGTGAAACGCGCTCTTCGGATTGGGTGTGATGATGATCTCCGTTATCAGCTCCGCCGGGCCGAGGGCGGTGCGTTTTTCCCCCGGAAAGAACGCCGCCAGCGGTATAGTTCGCTGGCCTTCCGGCCCGGCGACGACGAGCTCCGCGTCCAGCGCGAGCAGCGGCGGAGCGGTATCCGCGCCCGGCGACGCGTTGGCAAGGTTACCGCCCACCGTGGCGCGGCCCCGGATCAGCGGATCGGCAAACACAAGGGCTGCGTCCCGAAGCGCGGGCGCTTTATCCGCCAACAGCCGGGAAGCAACGATGTCGTGCAGCGTGGTAAGCGCGCCGATCCGGATGGCGTCTCCCCGGTGCGCGATGCCCCGGAGCGCTTCCAGTCGGCTGATGTCGAGCAGCAGGCCGCCCTCCGGCCGGCCCTCGCGCAGCATCGGCACTACATTCGTTCCGCCCGCCACAACGCGCGCGCGCGCCCCCGCGTCACGCAGCGCGGACAGGGCTTCCTCCAACGTTTTCGGGGTGTGGAACTGGAACGCGCTCATCGGGCAACCACCCCTTCCGAACCGGGCGCGCCGCCCAAATCAGGCGCGCTGCCACGGGCATAGGCCTCGATGGCGTCGATAATCTGCACGTACCCGGTGCAGCGGCACAGGTTGCCGGAGATGGCCCTCTGGATTTCCGCGCGGGTGGGATTTGGATTCTCCGAGAGAAAGGCCAGCGCCGTCATGATAAACCCCGCCGTACAAAAGCCGCACTGCACGGCGTTGTGCTCGGCAAAGGCCTGCTGGAGCGGGTGCAGCGTGTCGTTTTCGGCGAGGCCTTCGACGGTGACAATTTCGCTGCCGTCGAACTGGGCCGCCAGCGCGGTGCAGGACTTCACAGCCCTGCCGTTGGCGATCACCGTACAGGCACCGCAGACGCCTACGCCGCATCCCTCCTTGCACCCCGTGAGCCGGAGCGTGTCGCGGAGGGCTGACAGCAGGGTCTGTTCGGGGCGCACATCGACGGCGACCGGTTTGCCGTTGACCGTAAGGGAAACCGTCATGGACGCATGCCCTCCTTTTGCATCAGCTCATAAAAACCGACCTGATTGACGGGGATGCGCCGCACGCGCAAACCGGTCGCGTTGCGCACGGCGTTCATGATGGCAGCAGCCACGCCCTCGGTGGCCGACTCCCCCACGCTTTTGGCGCCGTACGTACCGGCCGGGTCGCGGGATTCAAACAGCAGCACCTTCATGTCCGGCATATCCATGCTCGTGGCGATCATGTAGGTGTCCATATTGTCGCTGCGGATCGCGCCGCTGCGCATCGCGAGATTCTCCATCACCGCAAACCCCTGCCCCATGAGGATGCCGCCATAGACCTGGCCTTCGACGATCTTGGGATTGACCACCGTACCGCAATCGTGCCCGGACGTGACTTTCTCCACGGTGATTTTGCCCGTGGCGGTGTCCACCTCGACTTCCGCGGCCACAACGCCGTACGCGTATGTGGGAAACGCGTTGCCGCCGCCGGCTTTCATGTCGTAATTGAGGTGCGGAGGCTTAAACCACCGCATCACCCCGGCCTGCTGCCCGGTCCAGTGGTGTACGTTGCACACCGCCTGAAACGGCATCGCGGCGTTCGGGTCGGCCTTGAGCCGGAACATCCCCTCCCGCAGCTCCACCTGCTCGGGCACTGTGTGAAACATCATGGCCGCGGTCTCCAGCAGATAGCCCTTTAACTCCTCGGCGGCCAACTTGACGGACTGCGCGCCCATCACCGTCGTGCGGGAGGCCGCCGTGATGCCGCTGTCCGGGATCGTATGCGTATCCACGCCGATGCAGTGGATGTTTTCCGTTGGAACGCCCAGCGTCTCGGCCACGATCTGGGTGAACGCGGTTTTCATGCCCTGCCCGTTTTCGGTAAGACCGGTATTCACCATGACAGAGCCGTCGTCATGCACGCACACGAAGCCCGCCGACGCGTCCGGCGACTCCGCGCCGAGACCGCAGCCCCGGTAAAAGACGCTCAGCCCGATTCCTTTTCGTTTGGTTCCGTTCTGTGTCTCGTACAGCCGGTGTTTTTGCGCGTAATCGGTTTCCCGGCAGACCGTGTCGAGCATCTCCGGCAGGATGACCTCGCCGGTGATCGTCTGGCCGCAGGGACTGACGGCGCCCTGCGTCAGAAGGTTCTTTTTCTTAAATTCGAGCGCGTCCATCCCCAGCGCCTCGGCCACTTCCTCATAGAGCTGTTCCTGCGCGAAAATGATCTGCGGCGAACTGTACCCGCGCATGGCCCCGGAGGTGACGGTGTTCGTAAAAACGCCGTACACGTCAACCGCGACATTCGGAATCTCATAGACGCCGGCTGCGTGAACGGACGCGCGGAAGTTCATAAACTCATGCATGTGGTACGCGCCTACGTTTTCGATCAATTCGGCTTTCAGCGCCTGTAGCTTTCCGTCGCGGCTGACGCCGACCTTGAAGCGAAACGTAAAGGGATGGCGCTTTGTGCTCTCGGCAATGGACTCCTCCCGGCTGTATACCATTTTCACGGGGCGTCCGGTGACCTGCGCCAGCAGCGCCGTTCGCGCGGCCAGCAGGCCCAGGCATTCTTCCTTTCCGCCGAAGGAACCGCCCATCGTCTCCTGCACGATGCGCACACGCGCCCGCGGGATGTTCAGAATGTCGGCCACCCAGCGTCTGGTAAAATAAGGATTGGCCGCGCCTGCGTGTACCGTCATCTCTCCCGAGGTGGGATCGGGGACTGCGACCGCGGCTTCCGTCTCAAGGTACGCGTGTTCCACGGGGCCGGTCTCATACTGGCGCTCCAGCACCAGATCGCAGGCGTCCAGTGCGGCGTCCGCGTCGCCCTTTCGGACTCTGTACCGCGAATGCGACCAGATGTTTCCCGCGCACTCCGCGTTTCCCTCGTGGACAAGCGGCGCGCCCGGCATCAGCGCCTCTTCCGTCGTAAACACGGCGGGCAACACTTCATAGGTTACCTCAATGGCGCGGAGCGCGGCCTTCAGCGCGTCTTCGGTCTCCGCGGCGGCGATGGCCACCGCGTCTCCCCGATAGCGCACGCGCTCGGTCATGTAGGTGTAGTAAGCCCAGCTAAATTCCTTTTTGAGATCCTGAAACGTGAGCACCGCTTTGACACCGGGTATCGCTTTGGCTTTCTCCGTGTCAATGCGCAAAACCCGCGCGTGCGGGTGCTGGCTGTGCAGCGCGCCGCCCAGGAGCATATCGGGAAACACAAGGTCGGCAGTGTAGACCGCGCGCCCCGTAACCTTGTCGCGGGCGTCCACGCGCGGCACATAACGGTTCACATATTGAAATTCATGCTTTTTCTCCCCGTAGAGAGGCATTGTCTCGCCCTCTTTCCGCCGGCCGCAGGCTAAAGTAAGATGCGCGCGTCCGCGATGACAGCCCCGTTTTCATAGACAAGGCATGGGTTTAAGTCAATCTCGCGGATGCGCGGGTTTTCCTCGGTGAGCCGCGCCACACGGAGCAGCAGATCAGTCAGCGCTTCCAGATCCCGGGGAGGCTGTCCCCTGGTTCCGGTGAGCAGCGGGGCGGCTTTCAGCTCCCGCAGCATGGCGCCCGCGTTTTCGCGGTCCAGCGGCAATACGCGGAAACTGGTGTCCCGCAAAACCTCGACAAAGACGCCGCCCAGGCCAAACATCAGGGCCGGGCCGAAGCTTGCGTCCACCGTCATGCCGATGATGCACTCCAGCCCCGGCCTGAGCATCTCTTCGACCAGAATGCCCGAGGTGCGCGCGGTGGGCTGCCGGGACTGGATGTTGCGCAGGATCCGCGCGTAGGCCTGGGCGACTTCCGCGCCGTTTTGCAAATTCAGCTCGACACCGCCGACGTCCGATTTGTGCAGAATATCCTGGGAGACGATTTTCATCACGACAGGATACCCGATGCGATCCGCTTCTGCGACGGCCTCGGCGCAGCTTTGCGCCAATGCGTGTTTCGGAACGGGAATCCCGTATGCCGCCAGCAACCGCAGCGCTTCTGGTTCCAGAAGGTTTCGTTTTTCCCTCACTGCCGCGTCGATGTATGACGTCATGCGGATGTCCCCCCGGCGATGGCCGCGGCGTAACCCTCCCGACCGAGCCGAAAGGCTTCGAGGTTGGCCTCCAGGAGCTTTTCAGGCACTTTCGCCCGAATGGCGGCCAGCAGGGTTTCCTCCTTCACCGGCAGAAAATTGCCGGCAAACGCCGCGCCCAGCATCACAATGCTGAGAACCTTGGAACTTCCGGCTTCGGCCGCGAGCGCGTCGCCGTCCAGAAAGACCGCCTTTTTGCCGATGCGCTCAAGCGCGCTTTGTATGTTTTCCTGCGCCGGGTACTCCGCCGCGCCTACTTTCACGTCCACGGGAACCTGGGCGTGGGCGTTTAAGAGAGCCGTCCCGTTTGAGGCAAGGTAGGGCACGCCAAGGCGCAGCCCCTCAAGCGGTTCCAGCGCGAGAACGAGGTCGGCCATTCCTTTTCCGACGAGCGGACTGTAGACGTCTCCTCCGGCGCGCACATGCGAGGCCACGGCGCCGCCGCGCTGGGCCGCGCCGAAGGTTTCACCCACGCGCACATGCCATTGATCACCGTGTTCCATGATGAGCGCTTCCGCTATGATATGGGAGCACAGAATGCTGCCCTGTCCGCCGACGCCTGCAACAATGAGATTGAGCGCCACTTTCACCGCCTCCTTATCTTGATGGCCTTCTCGGGGCAGATCTGTTCGCAAAGACCGCAATCCACACAGAGCGCCGCGTCGATGCCGGACTTCTTCTCCTCGGGGTCGTACTTGATGGCCGGACACCCGAGCTGCACGCAATTTTTGCATCCAACACACCCGGACATATTGACGTACGTTTTGGCCATGGTCTTTTTGACCCGGCGCTGCCTCTGAAGCTGGCACTCGCCTTCCAGCACGACCACCGACGGCCCCGCTTCGTTCAGGGCCGCGGAGATCGCGTCTTTCGCGGCATCCTGCTCATAGGCGTTTACGACGGACAGCGACGTCACGCCCAGCGCGCGCAGGACGCCGGGGATGTCTGTGCGGGGGTTATCCTCGCCGTAAGCGTCGACCCCGGTGTTGGGGTTTGGCTGGTGGCCGGTCATGCAGGTCCAGCGGTTGTCGAGCACCAGAAACGTGATGTCCGACCGGTTGTACACGGCGTTCAGCACGGCTGGCAAAATAGCGTGGAAGAAGGTCGAATCCCCGCAGACCGCCACGGTTTTGCCCTTTGCGTACCCCACCTTGCTCTGTCCGTGGGCCATGCTCAGCCCGGAACCCATCACATACAGCGTATCGAGCATGTTGTAGGGCGAATCAATGGCGTAACCCTTGGAATCGGCGCCGTTGCCTTTGGGATCGCCCGCGAAAATGCCGTAACCGGCCTGCTCATAACAGCCGATGTCCCCGTTGATGATGTGCACGGAATCTTCGGGCAGGGCAGCCAGCGCGGCTTTCAGCGCGGCGTATGAGCCCAGATGGGAACACCCGGCGCACAGGGTGGAGGATCTCGGCGTGACGAGCGCCCGGGCTGCTTGCCGCTCGGCGTCCTTGGGGTCTTGCGGGATTGTTTTGCCGAAAAAAGGCGCCAGCGCAGCCGTGACAATGTCGGTGTTCAGTTCACCGTATGGGGTGAACACCGGATGGTGCGATTTGCCGAAAATTTTGCAGTTTCCAAAATCCTGGGCGAAGGAGCGCAGCATGGTTTCCGCAACCGGATCGCCTTCCTCGACGACAATCACCTGCTCCAGACCGGCCAGAAACGAAGCCGCCAGCTTATCGGCAAACGGAAAGACGACGCCCAGCTTCAAAAACGCGAAGCCGTCCGCCTGAAGCGCCGCCAGCGCCTCGCGGGCATAGGCCGCGCCAAGGCCCGTCGCCAGAATCCCGATTTTGGCGTCCGCGGGCTTTTGCAGCACGTTAAACGGGCAGGCTTCCGCCTGCTCTTTTGCCTTTACAAGCGTTTCGTGCAGCCATTGGTGCTTGGCCACCGCGCCGGGAGGGCCGTACACATTCCAGCGGTACGGAAGGTCAAAGTGCTTGTTAAAGCCCAGCGTATTGCGCTGCGCGCGGCAGGGCCCGAGGAGCACATCGCCCGAAGCGTGGGAAAGACGGCTGACGGAACGCAGCAGCACCGGAAGAGACAGGCGCTCCGAGAGGTCGAAAGCTGCTTTGGTCATGTCCTTGGCTTCCTGCTGGTTTTCCGGCTCCAGGCAGGGGATTTCGGCGTACGCGGCGGCAAACCGGGTGTCCTGCTCGTTGGAGGAATAATGGGCGTCGGGATCGTCGGCCACCACCACCACAAGCCCGCCCTTGATGCCGCCGTAGGGAATCGTCATAAACGTATCCATGGCCACATTGAGCCCGGCGTTTTTCATGGCCACCATGGCGCGCGCGCCGACCAAAGAAGCGCCCGCCGCCACTTCAAAGGCGACTTTTTCGTTGATGCTCCACTCCACATGGTAATCGCATGCGGGCGCCGCCGCAAACAGCGTCTCCGTGATCTCAGACGACGGAGTCCCCGGATAGGCGGCTATGAGCTGAACACCCGCTTCCAGCGCGCCGCGGGCGATGGCTTCGTTGCCCATCAGCAGACAGCGCTCGCCTGCCTCGCGCAAAATCGTTACACTCATCCGATCACGCTCCTATAAAATCCTTAAAACCGATCATCGCCAAGGCGCTCTCAGCGCCGCCTGAGCAGCGCGCCGAAAGCCCTGACCGCCCGCTCCGGGGTGGGGAAAACCGGGATGCCTTCCCGGTGCATGCGTTTCGATTCTTCTTTTTCCACCGCGCCGCCGCCCAGAAAAGCCACAAAAATCGGCTTATGCGTTTGCGCGCGCAACCGCGCTACGGCCTCGGAGGCGTTGACGATAGGGTCTCCGAAAATCAACAGATACGCATCCGCCGCGTCATACGGCAGCGCGACCTCCAGCGCGTTCCGATAGCGCTCCGCGGTGGCGTCCCCGGTCAGGTCCAGCGGGTTGGCGACGACGCACTGGCTCGGCAGCGCGGCGCGCAAAGCGTCCTTCAAAGAAGGCTCCAACTCCGCGACGTCGATATCCAAATCCTCCGCGCAGTCCGACGCCAGGATCCCGCTGCCACCGCTGCTCGTGAGAATGAGCAGCCGCCGGCCGGCCGGGTTTTGCAAAAGGCCCAGTATTTTGCAGTAGTCGTAAAACTCCGTGATGCCCTCGGCCCGAATGAGCCCGATCTGGCGGCAGGCCGCGTCAAACACGGCGTCGCTGCCCGCGATGGACTTCGTATGGCTCTGGGCCGCCTGCGCGCCCTTTCGGGTGCGCCCGGGTTTGAGCACGACGACCGGTTTTTTTTGCAGCGCCTGTTTGGCCGTTTCCAAAAACCGCTTGCCGTCCTTAACGCCCTCGATGTTGAGCGCGATCACCTTTGTGTCGGGGTCGGACGCGAAATAGTCCATCAGCTCCACTTCGCCCACGCCGCTCTTGTTGCCAAGGGCCACCATCGCGGTGATGCCGATGCAGTCGTCATCCGCCCAGCCCTCCATGGCGGCGCCGATCGTGCCGCTTTGGGAAATGACAGCCATGCTGCCGCCGCCGGTGACAAGCGGCCAGGAGGCGCAGAGCTTGTTCGGCGTGTAGTTGAGCCCCTGACAGTTGGGCCCGATCACCGCGATGCCGTTGTCCCTGGCGATGCCCATGACCTCGTCTTCCAGCTCGGTATTGCCGATCTCCCGGAAACCGCCGCTGATGATGACCGCACCTTTTGCGCGCTTGTGCGCCGCGTCCCGCATGACGCCCGGCACCGCCTTGGCCGGAACGATGATGACCACGAGATCGATGTCGCCCGGTATGTCGAGCAGCGACGCGTGGCAGCGAACGCCGAGGATGGTCTCAGCCTTGGGGTTTATGGCGTAAATCCTGCCGTCATAGCCGCCGTCCAGAATGTTTTTGAGCACGGTGTAACCCGTCTTGTCCGGACTGGCCGAAGCGCCCACGACCGCCACGCTGCGGGCTCTGAATACGGCTTCGAGTGTGTTTTCCCCTATCATGTTGTTCCTCCGGTTCGGTTAGAGGCGTGCGGCCGCGCTAAATCGCGACGCCGGTTTTGCGCCAAAGGATTTTTGCCTGCTCCTGACACGTAGCCATGGCCTCTGCCTCGTCCACCTGCGTGGAATGGCCGTTTTCCACGACAACCCGGCCGTCGACAAGCACCGTTTCCACATGCCGCCCCTGAAACGTCATGTCAAAATAGCTCAGCGCGGAGCACAGAGCGACCGGCGAGGGGCTGTCGGGGTTGAGAATCAGGATATCCGCTTTTTTGCCGGCGGACAGGCTTCCG
>JAVBOQ010000209.1:0-9899 GCA_031550455.1 Eubacteriales bacterium | reverse complement strand
CGGCCCGCTCAAGCAGCGGATGATCCCGCCGCGTCTCCTTGAACCGGTTGAGCAGCGTCTCGTCGGAGGCCTCGAGAAACAGCACGCGGATCTCCGTACCGGTCGCGCGCGCGGCAAGGATCAGGTTCCGCACCGCGTGCGCGTCGAACAGGTCGCCGCTTCGGATGTCGACCGCCATCACGACGGTCCGCACCGTGGGCACGGACTGCTTCCACAGGTCAATGAAGCGCATCACCATCGCAGGCGGCAGGTTGTCCACATACGGACAGCCCATGTCCTCCAGGTAGCGCAGCGAGGTCGTCTTGCCCGCGCCGGACAGGCCGGTCAACAGGATGAATTGCATCGAAGAATCCGCACCTCCGGCTCCAGCCGAACGCCGCTCATTTGCATCACGCGATCCTGTACAAACAGCATCAGCTCGAGAAAATCGTTCGCGGTCGCGTTTCCTGTGTTGACGAGGAAACCCGCGTGTTTTTCGGAAACCTGCGCGCCGCCGACGGACGCGCCCTTCAGTCCGGCCTCCTCGATCAATGCGCCCGCGAAGTGCCCCTCGGGCCGCTTGAAAAAGCTTCCGGCGCTCGGCATGGAAAGCGGCTGCGTCGATTTTCGCCTTTCCGCGTAGTCGCGCGTCGCCGCGTCGATCGCGGCCGGTTCGCCGGGCGCGAGCAAAAAAGTCGCTCCGGTGACGGTCCAGCCGAAATCCATCAGCGCGCTATGCCGGTAGCCGAACCGAAGCTCCGCCGCCGTCAGCGTCCGCGGACGACCATCCGCGTCAACCGCGTCGACCGACTCGACGACGCGCGCCATTTCCGTTCCGTACGCGCCCGCGTTCATGTATACCGCGCCGCCGACTGTTCCCGGAATACCGGAAATCGCCTCAAACCCTGTCAGACCGGCCTTCTGCGCGGCCTGCCCGACACGAAACAGCGGCGCGCCGGCCTCTGCAATGACGCGGTTTCCGTCTGCCCGCACCGCCGCCATTTTGCTGGTGCAGATCACAAGCCCGCGATAGCCTTCGTCAGGGAAAAGCACGTTCGAACCGTTGCCGAGCACCAGCGCGGGAACACCGGCTTCCTTTGCCGCCGCAATCGCCGCGGACAGTTCGCCGGCGTCCCGCGCCTCGACAAGATAATCCGCCGGGCCGCCGACACGCAGCGTCGTCCGCTTCGAAAGCGGCGCGTCTTTCGCGAGATTGAGGCCAAGCGACGCAATCCGCCCGGCAAACGTCCACAGCATGCGCACACCTCTTTGCGTCTATTGTACCGCATTGCCGGGAGGTTAGTCAAACGCATTTGCCGCGTAGCGGATCGCCCGCTGCATCGCGGCGAGCAGCGGTACGGACAACTCCGGGCCTTCCCTTGCCGGCAGCAGCCACCAGTCCGGCAGCGCGTCCTGCGCTTCGCCGGACAAAAGATGGCGCAGGAACGCTTCCGCTGCCGCCGCGCGCGCGTCCGTACCGGGAAACAGCCCGGCCATCAGCAGAAGGTTTGTGGCGTTATCGTTCGGCTCCGCGACATAGGCAAATCCGCCGCCGGCATCACACAGCATCTGAAGGCGGCGCGCCTCGCGCAATGTCGCCGAAAGAGCGATCGGCTTCCCGCCCACAAAATCCTGAAAATCCTGCTCCGACTCCATTTGCCGCGCGACCGCGTCCGTCGACACCGACGGGTTTGTCAGCAACGCCGTGCCACCGTAACACAGCGCTACGGCATATGTTTTGCCCTGCCATGTCCCGCTGCCCGCGAGAAAATCGCGCACACCAAACCCGTCCGCCAACTCGGTCAGCAGCGCGGGAGGATCTCCGACCGCGCCCGCGTCAAACAGCAAAATGTCCGGCGGCACCGCGCCGGGCAGCGCCCAGTCGCCGCGTTGTGCGCGCCGCACCAGCACGCGGACGGTCCGGTTTTCCCGCTCAAACCGCGCCGCCTGGCCGGTCAGCCAGCCCATCGCCGTGCCGGTCCACTGTTCCGAAAGCCAGACGCGCAGCAATACCGTTTGCCGGGGCTGCGCGTCCGCGCCGTCCCGCCGCGAAAACATCGGCAGCAGCGTCGCCGGAATCTGATACAACAAAGCGGCTGTCGCCAGCACCGCAAGCGCGGTGCGCAGCCGCGCCACCCAACAGCGCATGCCATTCCCTCCCTCCGCCATATGTATGGGGAAGGAACGGCGCGCATGTCGCCGAAAATGATGGAAAGCCGAGGAGCCCGGCCTCTCCACCGCTCTGGATCAGGCAGGTCAAGCCTCATGCGCTTGCCGTGGTTTGCTTGCGTTCTCCGCTTGCCGCACTCCGTTTGCCGTGCTACAATGTGCGCTACATCGACGCGACGGACGCGCTGATCGCGTCCATCTTTTCCCGAAGAACAGCCAGCGGCGTGTCGATGGACTGCCCCGCGAGAATGTTTGCCTCGCAGCTACCCACCGCCTCGATCGCTTCATTGACCAACTGCGCGTTGAGCATCGATTTGCTGCCCAGCGTCGCTTCCGCGATTTCGCTGCATTGGTTCGCGGCGTACAGATACTGCCTCGTCTGGGACAGCAGCATTTGCGTTGTGGAACCGCCGGTGCGGGTCAACTGCCCGATGGTGTTGATCGCGCTCGTCACATTGCTGCGAAGGCGCACGGACAACGCGTTGCGGAACCTGGCGTCTTTGTTCACGCCGGGCCGAAACACGACAAATTGGACGACGTTCAGCACAAAAAGAACGATCACGGCGATCACCAGGATCTGACGCGCCTTGCGGCCGTCGCTGCGGTCATGCCAACCGAAGGGATACATACGGACACCTCCCTACCGGATGTAGTATACCACAAAACGAGGAGTGTGCAAACGATGTCCCAAACGGAACATGTCTATACGCTGAGGCGGCTGTCCCCGGACGACGGCCGGGATGTTTATGACATGCTGCAATCGATGCCGCCGGAAGGCGACACGACAAACAAGGTCTATGGGATCACCTTTGAACAGTTCAAGCTGTGGCTTCTCGAACGTGAAGACATGGCCGAAGGCGTCGGCTTGCAACCCGGCGGCGTTCGGCAAACCACTTTCTGGTTTCATGTCGACGGCGTGCCGGTCGGCAGGTTGAACGTGCGCCACGCGCTCAATGACGAACTGCGCGAGCATGGCGGGAACATCGGGTATTTCATCGCGCCCGCATACCGCCGCCGCGGCCACGGCGAACGGATGCTGAAAGCCGGGCTCGACGAGGCGCGAAAGGCAGGCTTAACCGAAGCGCTTTTGACGATCCGCGAGGACAACCTGGCGTCCCGCCGCGTCACCGAAAAAAGCGGCGGCGAACTTCGCGAGATTCGTGAAGGCATCTGCTACTACTGGATTCGGTTATGATTCCGCGCGCCGCGTCATATCCTGCATCGAACGGAGGTGACGCGGGTTGGAGGGCAACGAACGGACGGGCTCCTTCGATCTATACAGGGATATTGCCGACCGAACGGACGGCGAGATTTACATCGGCGTCGTTGGGCCTGTCAGAACGGGCAAATCGACATTCATCACGCGGTTCATGGAACAGATGGTGCTGCCATTCGTCGAGGGAACGCACCGGCGCGCCCGCGCCATGGACGCGCTGCCGGTCAGCGGATCCGGCCGCACGATCATGACGACGCAGCCGAAGTTTGTGCCCGACGCCGCCGCCGAAGTGAGCGTGGGCGGCGCGCAGGCCCGCGTGCGCCTGGTTGACTGCGTGGGATACCTTGTCAAGGGCGCGCTCGGCACGCAGGAGAACGACGTGCCGCGCATGGTGCGCACGCCATGGTTCGACGGGGACATTCCTTTTGAGGAGGCAGCCGAAACCGGCACGCGCAAGGTGATTCAGGACCATAGCACGATCGGCCTCGTCGTCACGACCGACGGCACGATCACCGACATCCCGCGCTCCGCTTACGCGGAGGCCGAGGAGCGCGTCGTCCGCGAGCTGCAGCAGCTTGACAAACCGTTCGTCGTGGCGCTCAACATCGCGACGCCGGACGCGCCGGAAACGCGCAGACTGCGCGAAGCGCTGGAGCAAAAATATGACGCGCCCGTGATCGCGCTCGACGCCAAGAACATGGAATCGGCGGAAATCAACGCGCTGCTCGAACAGATGCTGCTGGCGTTTCCGCTGCGCGAGGCGCGTGTCGACCTGCCCGCGTGGGTGCAGGCGCTGGACGAAAACCATTGGCTGTTGCAGTCGCTGTTCGACCGCCTGAGGACAGTGTCCGGGAAAAAACTCAGGATGCGCGACGCTGAAGTGTTCGCGGACGCGTTTGAGGGGTCCGAATACGCGGAGACGATGCAGGGCGGCGAGACATCGCTCTCGGAAGGGCGGCTCGGGCTTACATTGCCGCTCAAGGACGGGCTGTTCAACCGGATTCTGGGCGAGGAATGCGGCACGGAGATTCGCGGAGACGCGCATCTTTTGTCGCTGCTCAAAGAGTTGGTCGCCGCAAAGGCCGAGTATGACCGCGTCGCGGACGCGTTAGCGTCCGTGCGTGAGACCGGGTATGGGCTGGTCGCGCCAATGCTGTCCGACCTGACGCTGCAGGATCCTGAAATTGTACGGCAGGGCAACCGGTTCGGCGTCCGGCTCAAAGCCAGCGCATCGTCGCTGCACCTGATCAAGACGGACTTGACGACCGAGGTCACGCCGGTTGTCGGCACGGAAAAGCAGAGCGAGGAATTCGTGCAGTACTTGCTCAGCGAGTTTGAAAGCGACCCGCAACGCATCTGGAACACCAACTTTTTTGGCAAGTCGCTGCATGAAATGGTGCGCGAAGGGCTCAACAACAAGCTGGCGCAGATGCCGGGCGACGCGCAGGTCAAGGTGCAGGATATGCTCACGAAGATCGTCAACGAGGGCAACGGCGGGATGATCTGTATATTGTTGTAAAAAGAAAGAGACGCCAGGAGGCTCTGCCTCCTGGACCTCCGTTAAAGGACTATATCTACGATGTCGACATAGAGAGGGCGTGCGGCAGGATTACGAGCAATTGTCGGGCATGGCGGGCCAGCAAGAAAACACTGTGGATTGCCGTGAAATATTTCATGATAAACATTAAAAATTAATTGACTAAGGTTAATTCATATGGTATCATGGCGTTGTTGGAGGTGAGGTGCGTGAATGCACGTAGCACTCTGTTGAAAGAACGTCATGTCAAAACACTGGCAAGCTTATTGAAGGTTGCGTGTTATCTGCTGATCCTATTCTTTGCATTTTCAATCGTTTTGAGCATTATAGGCAGACAGACATTTACTTTGCATTCTTCCACCGGGGTATATGAGGACGCCATTCTAGCGGAAGATGAGCACGATGCGTCGGGCACCCGTTGGCTTACAATGCATCCGGCAGGTGAACTGCGCGTCCATGCGGACGATGACGTTGGTGTCGCGGCGCGAATCGGCATTTCAGCCCTCACCATTACGGGCATCCTGCCGATGATCCTTGCTTTTTGGTATCTCTCCAGAGTGTTGTCAAACATCGAAGGTGGTAGTATCTTCGTTGAAAAAAACGCCCACTACATTCTTTGCTACGGCCTACTCCAACTTTTTTCAGCGGTTGGCGCTCCGTTTTTACAGTTACTTATCTGCTCGGTTGTGAACGCAGTATCCATAACCGAGATGTCCTTCTCCACGGGACAAAATATGCTCGGGGGAATTTTTCATGGCGTTGCCTTTCTCATTGCCGCATACATCATTCGCTACGGTGTCCGTTTGCAAGATGAGGCGGATCACACGCTATGATCGTCATTCGGCTGGATAGGGTGCTTGCGGACAGAAAAATGCGCTTGAACGATCTGGCGGCAAAGGTCGAAATCAGCAACGTCAACCTATCCTATCTGAAAACCGGCAAAGTCCGCGCCATCCGCTTTTCAACGCTCGATGCGATTTGCAAAGTGCTTAAATGTCAGCCGGGAGACATCCTGGAATATGTCGAAGGCGAAGACGAACCAGATTGAGGAATGCTCCATCCGTGCGCCGCACTATAGACGTGCGGCACTCTATGCTTTTTTCACCGGCTGTGCTGATGAGCAGTTACGAAGGAGGAAGCCAGATTCTGCTAACAAACGGCTTCCCAAAACGAATTGAAAACCCGCTAAAGCCTTGTGGCCAGCGGGTTTTCAATGGAGCTCTTATCCAGATTCGAACTGGAGACCTCGTCCTTACCAAGGACGCGCTCTACCGACTGAGCTATAAGAGCACGGCGACAACGGTAGTCATTATACAACAACGCGGCGCAGAACGCAATAGTTTTTTCGCGCCTCTCCCCCGTTTCTTCCGCATCGCTGTCAAGCCGCTACACCTTCAGCCGCTCCCGGTTCGCCAGGATGATCTCCACCATGCGTCCGACATCGTCGATGTCCACCGTCGGCACCCCGGGCAGCGTCAGCGGAAGATTCGTCGCCAGCGCGATCATCGTCACGGGGTCGCAGACGGGCGCGTCGGTGTTCCCGGCGCGCACAACCTCAATCTTGGGCCACTCCGTCTGCTTCGCGCCTTCGAGTACGACAAAATCAGCCTCCGGGAAGAAGGCCAGCAGACACTCGATTGTCTGCGGGCCGTTCTTGATCACCTGCCACTTGTCCCGGTCGAATACCGCGCTGCCGTACGCGCCCGCGGCGCGGTGGCGGAAGCTGTCCCGGCCGGGCACGTCGGCGTCAAAGCCATGCGCGTCATGCTTGATTGTCGCGACCGCGTACCCGCGCGCCGCAAGCGCCGCGACCAGCTTTTCGCAAAGCGTGGTTTTCCCCGAGTTTTTGCGGCCGGAAACGGCAAAGACGTACATGGCGGCTCTCCTTTGGTTTATTTCGCGGGCGGCGTGGCGCGGGCGGTCAGCGCGTCGAACTGCGCCTGCGTCAGCGCGTGATGGTAGAACAGGTCGTAATACCGCGCGACTTCGGTATACAGGTCATAATCGACGGCGTCCGGGTAGAACAGCGTCGGCAGCCAGAGCATGCCAAGGTAGCGCTGCACCGACGCCGGGAATCCGAGCCAGTTGTACGGGCCGTACGGCACTTCCACATAGTTGCCGGACTGGACGGCCTTCAGCGTCTGCCAGACCGGATCAGCCGCCACATCCGCGTACACGCTGCCCGGCGCGAAAATGATCACGTCGGGGTCCCACAGCATGATCTGCTCCATGCTGCATTCGTTTCCGGTGCCCTTGCCCGACGGGCTCTCGACCACCGCGAGGTTATCGGCGGTCATGTCGAACAGCTCGCTGTGGAAGCTGCCCTTCGCGATCGCGTTCTGTCCCTTTTCGCCGAGCAGATACAGCATCCCGACCCGGTTTTCATCGCCGACCTTCGCCATGATCGCGTCGGTACGGGCGATCGCCTCTTCGCAATACACCGCCAGCACTTCGGCCTTTTCGGGCATGCCAAGCAACGCGCCGAGCTTTCGGTACGTGTCCGGCATGGTGCGCAGCGTGGCGTCGATATGCACCGACGGGATCGCCACCTGCTGCGTGATCGCGTCCATGTCCTCGACGATCGTCTTTTTTGCCTCGCCGATGTCGATGATCAACTGCGGATCGGTCAGCGCGAGCTGCTCCAAATTCAGCGCCGTGCCGGTGCCGTACAGCCCGCCGAGCACCGGCAGGCTAAAGTACGCGCCGAGGTATTCCTCCGCCGCGGCGTCCCAGTCGCTGGCGAGGCCGACGAGCATCTCCGGCGCGAGCGAGAACAGCACCATCTGCGCCAGCGGCCCGGAAGGCGCGATGCGCGTGATCTGCGCGGGAACCTCGACCACGCGGCCGACGTCGTCGGTAAACTGCCTAGTTTCCTCACCCAATGACAGGGAAGGCAGCGACAGGCCTGCCATCAGCACGGCGAGCAAAAGAGCGATCCATTTGTTTTTCATAAAAATCCTCCGTTTGGTAAGTTATCGGGTGCGGGTCGGCACGCAGACGCGCACGGTGTCGTCCAGCAGGCTTTCCACCGTCGCCTCCACGCCGTACAGCCTTTCGATCAACGCCGCGTCCAGCACGTCGCGCGGGGCGCCCTGCGCGACGATTCCGCCGCCCTGCATGGCGAGGATCGTGTGGGAGAATAGGTACGCCTGTTCCGGGTTATGCGTGGAGAGGATCACAGCGTATCCTTCCTCCGCCAAGGTGCGTATGCTCGTCAGCACACGCATCTGGTTGCCGTAGTCAAGGTTCGCGGTCGGCTCGTCCATGACGAGCGTGCGCGACCGCTGCGCCAGCGCCCGGGCGATCAGCACGAGCTGGCGCTCTCCGCCGGAAATCCGCATATAGTCTCGTCCGGCGAAGTCCTGAATGTTCAGCCGCGCCAGCGCTTCCATCGCGGCCTCGCGCTGCGCTTTGCCCGGCGACGACAGGCCGGACACATGCGACGACGTACCCATCAGCACCATGTCGAACACCGTGTAGTGAAACGCGGGATAGGTCGACTGCGGGATGTAGGCGATCCGGCGCGCAAGCGCGTGCGGCGGCAGCGACGATATGTCCTGCCCGTCAATGGCGACCGATCCGGACGACGGCTTCAAAAGGCCAAGCACGCACTTGAACAGCGTGCTTTTGCCGACGCCGTTCGGGCCGAGGATCGAAATCAGCCGGCCCGCATCCGCCTGGAAGCTGATGTCGCGCAGAACACAGCGCTCGCCGTAGCCGAACGAAAGGTTTCGCACCGACACGCTCACACGCCGTCGCCTCCTCTCGTGATCAGCGTCAGGAAGAACGGCGCGCCGACCAGCGCGGTGATGATGCCGAGCGGAATCTCCACGGCGAACAGGTTTCGCGACACGTTGTCGACCAGCAGCAGAAACAGCGCGCCGAAAATCATCGACAGCGGCATCAAAAACCGGTAGTTGTTGCCGACAAGCCGCCTGGACAGGTGCGGGATGACCAGCCCGACAAAGCCGATCGTGCCGGACACCGCGACCGCGGAGGCCGTGACCAGCGTTGAGGCGATCACCAGCCCGAGCCGAAGCGCCTTCGCGTTGACGCCCATCGTCGTGGCCTCGTCGTCGCCCATCGTCAGCAGGTTGATCCGGTAGCGAAGGAGCAGCATCGGCGCGAGGCCCGCGGCCATCGGAAAGACCGCGAACAGCACATCGTCCAGCCGCGAGGGCGCGAGGCTGCCCATCAGCCAGTAGGTGATCGCGGGCAGTTGATCCGCCGGATCGGCCACGAGCTTGATAAACGACGTGCCGGCGGAGAACAGCGAGCCGACCATGATGCCGGACAGCACAAGGCCAAGCACCTGCTTGCCGCGCGCGCGCCTGCTGACCAGAAAAACCAGCGCGACCGTCACCATGCTGAAAAAGAACGCGGAGGCGGTCACCCATGCGCTTCCCGCGCGCAGCAGAATGGCGAGCGCCGCGCCGAACGCCGCGCCGGCGGACGCGCCGAGGATGTCCGGCGACGCCATCGGGTTTTGAAAAATGCCTTGATACGACGCGCCGGCGGCCGACAGGCAGCAGCCGACCATGCAGGCCAGCAGAATGCGCGGCAGCCGCACGTTGATCAGGATCGTTTCCATGCGCGCTTCCCAGAACGGCGCGAACGGGAACAGTTTCGAGCCGAGAATGCCCAACACTTCGCGCGGCGGGATCGGGTAGCGCCCGAGGGCGAACGACGAAAGCGTGGCCAGCAGCAGCGCGGCGCCGAAGCAGGCGACGATCCGCCGGTTCCGACGGTTCAGGGCGCGGTCGATCATTGTTGCGTTTCCTCCTGCGTATTTGCGCCGTTTCCGGCAAATTATGGGTATAAAGAAAAGGCCGCCTTTTGCCTGCATAACCATGCAGGGCACAAAGCCGACCCTCTTGAGGCGGTTGACGCAACTCCTTCTCAAACACGGAAGGCAAGGCCGTTTCCAGCCGTACCTGCGAACCGGTCGCCCGGTTCTGGCCGTCCGCCGTGGGCAAAGCCTGTAGGCGGGTGGGCACG
>JAVBOQ010000066.1:0-4406 GCA_031550455.1 Eubacteriales bacterium | reverse complement strand
CGAGCCATGGCGTGACTCGAGCGCGGCGACGTGTCCGCGAGGGTCGTCGAGCCGCTGCGCCATCGCCAGCGCCTCGTGGCTGAGCTGGAGCCGCCGCTCCGAGACGCCGGCGAACTGGAGGCGATCGACGAGCCGGGCGCGCAGCTGGACGGCCATCAGGTGGTCGGTGTCGGAAAGCGCATTGTCCCGTTCCGCCCGCGCGGATTTTTCCAACCCAGCCAGCTCCACGACGCGCGCCGCGTCCAACCAAGCGCCGACGTTGCCGGCGGCGCGCTCGAAAAGATCCTCCGTCCAAACTGTTTCAAGTCCATACCGGTTGTAATCGTACATGACCAGCCCGTCGCCGCCGGTTCGTTCCACGACGTCCGCGCAGATCCACACGACAGCGCCAAAGGCGTCCCGCCGTTCGATTTCCACCGCTTCCGGCCTTGCGTACCCCGAATCCTTCATCGCTTCATACCTCCTAATCCGGCAGAATCACCAGCCGCGCGCTGGATCCGGCGCCGGACGTGGTGTGTTCGTAAGCCTGCGTTGCCCAAGGGCCGCTTCCGGCGCCGCTGGGCCCGCCGCCGTGCATAAGATAGTGCGCGGTGCCGGTGGCGGACATTGTCTTGACCACATCGCAAAACTTTGTCGTCGAGCTGCCGCCTGTTTCCGTCGCGTACATCGCCCATGGATAGGCCGCGTCATACCCTACCGCGCCGACATCGCCCGTGTTTGATGTCATCGCGTATCCGATCGGCGTGTACTGGCCGCCCGCAATTGTGCCGGTCGCGTATTGCGCGGGATCTTTGCACAGGTGTACGATGTTATAGTTGTTGCAGAACTCGTTCGCGATAAAGCCTCGGTGGCTGCCGTACGGCTCCTGCACACCGCGCCGCACGACGGACGTTCTGCCGTCCGTGCCCGCAGCCCGCCCGCTGTGCGCGCCCAGCGCATCGCCGCCGCCCGTTTTCTGCACGATGACATGCACTTGGCACCCGAGCGGAACGTTGACCGGATCGCCGTCAAAATGGATCGCAACATTGGCCGCGTCATACTGCGTCACGGACGTGACCGTTCGGTTGTTCGCGTAGACTTCATCCCAGAGGCCCGCGCCGATCCCAAGCGCTACGCCCGCGGGGAAATACTGCGCGCGGTTGTTCGGCAAAATGATCCGATTCACACCCGTTTCGGCTATGACCGGCGTGTCAGTGCTGCTCCGGCGCATGTCGACATAGCCCATCCCGATCGCGGCCTGCATGTTCAGCGTGGCGAACTCCACCATGCCCGCCATCTGGTCGAAGCTGCGCCATTCGGCGGTTTCGGTAAAGTAGCAGTTGCGCCCGGCGGGGTTTGACAGCGCCGCTTTTTGCAAAAACCACGGCCGCGTGTGTCCAGACATCTGATCGGGGAATACGCCGCTGACGCTCCGTAACCTGTCGCCGCCCGCGTCGTAGCTCGCCGGATAGGCCGCGACATACACCCGGTCGCGCAGTGTGCCGTTGGGCCGGACAAACAGCGGGCGCGGCACGAAATCAGGATAGGGGCCGTCGCTTAACCAGATCTCCAGCTCGTTGCCCGCCGGCGCTGCGCGCCGGTAGTATACAATCGGGATCTCAACGAACACATTCCCGTTCGCGCCGGTCACCGAAAAGTCAGGGTCGCCGCCGTATGCCTTTGGCGTGACCGATCCGGGGTCGATGTTGCACAACCTCGTCGCTACAAAACTATAATCAAAATCGTTGATCACCGGCGTACTGCCAATCATCGCGGCCGCCCGCATCCCGACCGCGTCGCCCAGCCGCGCGCAGGCAGGGCTCGTCCCGCCGTCCCACCGCGCGCCGAACAAAATGCGGCTTCTGGCGGGCAGATACGCGGGCGGTACCTTGCCGCCGCCGTCCAGGGGACATACGCTGCCCGGCTGGCCGACCGTGTCTCGGTGTACAAACCTGTTGTGCGCGTCCGCGATCAGCGCGCGGGCGTCGTCTGTCGCGGCTTCCGCCCTTTGAATGGTCTGGCTGATGTCCGCCTGCGGCAGCCCGAGGTTCAGCACCGGGTTCTCCGGCGTGCCCGTCAGGCTTGCCGTGGCCGGTGCGCCGGGTGTTTGCGCTGTGACCTCGCCGATCGTCAGGTTCGGCGTCGGCCCGGGCGAACCGGGATCACCTTTGACGATGGGAATGCCCAGTGAAAAGTCAATGTGTTCGCCGTCCTGGTCAACACTGGCGGTCGGCGCGCCGCCGTCCAGTTGTGTGACGGACAACCGGACTTCCTTGTATTTCGGCAGAAGCAATTGTTCTTTGCGCGCGTCTTCTACGCTTTCCAGAACGCGCAGCGTCAGCGGCAGCGAGTGCCACACCACGGTTTCCGCCACAGAGAGCCGAAGTTCCGCCCGCAGGTCGCCGGCAAACAACAGCGCTTCTTCGCCCGGCGTCCAGTCGCCGACGATCGTTTCGCCGTCTGCCGCCATCGGAACGGCGTCCGCGCCGCCGCGCCCGTTTGCGGCCAGCCATTGCGCCGTGGCGGTCACGCCGCCAAGCGAGAATACGTCGGCCCAGGGCTTTGTCACCCGGAACCGCACTGCCTCCGCGCGTCTGTCATACGTCATGCCAAGGTCGGCGAATGCCGGGGTCGGCTGACGCCCGATGATCTCAATCCATATCATGGGGTTCTCCTCCAAATTCTCAGATCAGCCAAGCGTGACGATCTTGTTTGCGGCGGTATATCCGGCAAAGCCCTGCCATGCGATCGCAAGCCATCCGTTGACCGCCGCGCCGCCGATCTGCACGATCGCGCCCGCTGCCGGAATGCGCGCGACCTCCGCGGACGCGGCGTCCGGGCCGATCCGTATGGCGGTATTCGATTCCATTGTGACGCCGTATCGAACGGGTTCGCTGAAAACGACCTTTTCGCTGGTCGCCGTGACGGACGCGCCGGTCGTCATGTCAAGCACCTGCGCCCGCGCCCAATACTGACCGGGCTCGGTCAGGCGGCGCGTTAGTTTCTGGCCGCCGCCGCTTTGAATCACCTGGCCGTCCTTGTAAAGCAGCATGGCTGTGTCAAACTGCCCTGTGCCTCCGTTGATTTCCGTTGTCCATGTGACATCGGCGGCTGCCCTGACCGATGATTTGCTGGACGTCACCGCGGCCGTCAACGCGGAGGAAAACTCGGCCCTGACGACGTCCGAATACGCGGTGTCGCTGCAGGAAGCGCTGTCGCTGACGGTCAGGCGGAACCGATACCTGCCCACGGAAGCCGGCGTGTAGCTTCGGGACGCGCCTGTTCCGGGAATCAGGGCGTAGGACGCGCCGTTCCGCGACACCTCGAACTTGTACGTCAGCGGCGCGACGCCGCCGGTGACACCGGCGACCAGCGTCACCGCACCTCCGATCGCCACCAGGGTGCGGTCCACGTCCAACCTTCCCGAGAAGGCGCTTGCCGTGTTGCCGACCACGCGGTACAATTTTCCGGTTGCCGGATCGATGTACGCGTTCGGCGCGTTTGCCGTCACATCGCCCGGTTCGACGTGGAACCCGCAATGCGCCCTGAGCGGAAACCTGGCGGACACCTCGCCGTCGCCGAGCGCCAGGTAGTCAGCCTCCGCGACGCTGAGCGTCAGCCGGTCACGGCCGCGCAGCGTCGGGCCGCCGTCCGGGTCGTCCGTCGCGATCAGCCCGCCGAGCCGGACGAAGCCGTCCGCCCCGAAATAGATGCTTGTGCCGTTATGAATCGCACTGTCCGCGATCGTGAATCCGCCGATCGCGCCGCTCGTCGCGGCCAGGTTGCCGCTGACCTCAAGGTTGCCCATGTCGTTGTCCTGCTTGAATACCGTTACGCCCGCGGCGTTGCGAATCTCCAGCCCGTTTGCGGAAAACGAAAGCCGGTTGCTGTCGACGGCGGCCGCGATGCCGCCCGCCGTTAACGAAAGCGACGCGACGCCGCTCTCCAGGTTTCCAACCGTCGCGGTCAGCTCCGACGCGGTCTGCAAAACTTCCGACAGGCCGCCTTCGCCGTCCTCGATTCGCTTGCGCAGCGTGCGGCCGAGATCCTCAAAGCGCAGCCGATTGAACCGCCTGTACAGATCGTCCAGGATGCGCGACAGCTGCACGACAAGCTGCCGCGCCTCGCCATCCCAGTTCGGCGGCGTCCGAAGCGGTTCGTACTGATGTGTTTTGACCATTTCTGAAGCCATGATGTCCCTCCTCCCTTTTTCGCGATGTATACGGGAAGTCGCTCGCCTTTTCAAGGGAGCGGGAGGGTGGTGGATTGACAGGCGTGAAATTTCGTGCCGCGCGGACGGTTCCGCTGCGGCTGCCGATGGGAAATCCATGCAAAAAAAGAAAGGGCTGTCGCGGAAGAAAAGGAACGCCGGAACTCTGTCCCGGCCCTTGCCATAGGACAGCGCCCTTTGACGTTCCTCGATTCCA
>JAVBOQ010000030.1:0-5974 GCA_031550455.1 Eubacteriales bacterium | reverse complement strand
TGGAATCTGGAGGCCGCCTCCACGATCACTTCCGCGTTATCGTTCATCCTGGTAATGACAAACGGGGTTCGGTTCGCGATCGCTTCCACAGGCCGGTAGATGGCAACAAAAACAGAATCATCCGCGAGGGTTTCCTGATTTCGTTGCGTGTGATCCCCGATTGCGACCGCGAAAGCGCCGTTGGGCAAGACAATGCCGTCCTCCACATTGGCATTCATCCCGCCGAATGACGTGCCGAACGCGTCCATCCGTTTTTCCGTCTTGCCCTCGGCGAGGTTGCAAGCATAGACGCCGCTTTTTTCCGCGATGTAAATTTCTCCGTTTTGTCCTAAGCTGGCATGTCCAAAAGATTGGTTTTCCTTTTGGTATCGGTTTATCTTTTCCCCAGTATCGGCAGAAATCGCGTACGCCACACCCATACAAAAAGCGTACAATACGTCCTCTTCGAAAAGAAGACCCTCGACGGCCATCTTTGGCACGCTGCACCGCACGATACCCTGATCGTCATAGATCAGCAGGTCTAGAGGGGCAGGGGGAGATAAAGCAATGAGGGCCGGAGCGAGAGCAACCCGCCGTCCGGGAAGCGCTTCAAGAACAGGGATTTGCACTTCACTTTCCAGGCCGAAACGAGCGATCTCTTCCCCTGATGGTGTCACCCAAATGATCGATCCGGCCAGTGTGTTCCTGTCTCTGTCTCGCCACAGGGGCAGAGACGAGAGCATAATGTCCCCATCTGCGGCAACCTGCATGGTGGTAAGCGACTCCCCGTAATCCGGAAGGGGTATAATTTCCGGCGCGGCTTCAATATCCTTCCAGCGCAAGAAGGCATATATTCCGTCTGCATGCCTGCCAAACACCAGGAGGCTGCCATCAGGCTCTACGTCCATCCCCAGCCAGACATAGCCCTCCGGCAAAGGCAACAGGGTTTCCTGATAGGACGGCAGTGACGGTTCCTCGCCGTGTGCGGTCACTGCCATGGCTGTGATCTGTATGAGAACTAACAACAATACAATTTTTCTTTTCATTTTTCTTTCCCCTTTTTTGTCAGAATTTTGTCAGAATTATCCGACGTAATTCTAACGCAAGGAACGTGATTATTGTTGCAACTTTCACATGCGTTTGGCAGCCTGTGAAATTTCGCACCCCACCCTCCACGCCGCCACTGCACCCGAACGATCGTCCGCTCCGTCCCCGCGTCGCCGGAATCGTTGAGCTTTGGTTGAGGTTCCGTTGCGCAAGGGTTGAGGTGGCGCGTGTATACTTGTCGCCGATCACATCAAGGAGGGCGAAATATGCTTCAGCTCAAAGGGGTTCATAAAAAGTACACGACCGGGACGCTCATCCAGGAAGCGCTTGACGACGTCAGCCTGAACCTGCGGGACAGCGAGTTTGTCGCCGTGCTTGGCCCGAGCGGATCCGGCAAAACGACGCTGCTGAACATCATCGGTGGGCTGGACCGCTACGACAGCGGCGACCTGGTGATCAACGGCATTTCGACGAAGCAATACAAGGATCGTGACTGGGACTCCTACCGCAACCACTCGATCGGCTTCGTCTTTCAAAGCTATAACCTGATCCCTCACCAGTCGATCCTCGCCAACGTGGAGCTTGCGCTGACCATTTCCGGCATTTCGAAGGCCGAACGCCGCCGCCGCGCCAAACAGGCGCTGGAAGACGTCGGTCTGGCGGGCCAGGTACACAAGCGGCCCAACCAGATGTCGGGCGGCCAGATGCAGCGGGTCGCCATCGCCCGCGCGCTGGTGAACAACCCGGCGATCCTGCTGGCCGACGAACCGACCGGCGCGCTTGATTCGGAGACCAGCGTGCAGGTAATGTCGCTGCTCAAGCAGGTGGCGAAAGACCGGTTGGTCATCATGGTCACGCACAACGCGGAGCTTGCGGACGCGTACGCGACCAGAATCGTCAGGCTGCTGGACGGCAGGATCATCAGCGACACCGCCCCGCTCGCCTACGCGCGGACAAACGGCGCGGAACCCGAGCACCGGAACATGGGCAAGGCGTCCATGTCCTTCCGCACCGCGCTGTCGCTGAGCTATAACAACCTGCGCACGAAAATGGGACGCACGCTGCTGACAGCGTTCGCGGGCTCGATCGGCATCATCGGCATCGCGCTGATCCTTTCGCTTTCCACCGGCGTCAACGACTACATCGCGGACATCCAAAAAGAAACGATGACCGCGTATCCGATCACGATCAACGCGGAGTCGATCGACCTGAGCAGCCTTATGAACGGCGGCGCGGCGAGAGGGTTCGGCAGGGAGGAAACGGGGCACGCGCGAAACGCGGTGTATGCGGACGCGTCCCGGCTTGAAATGGCGAGCCGCGCCGTGACCAGTATCGCGGAAAACAACCTGACCGCTTTTAAGCAGTACCTCGACGACCCGACTGCCGAAATCCGGCAGTACCTTGGCGAAAACGGGATCGTATACTCGTATGACGTGGCGTTTGACGCGTACGCGCGGGATCCGAACGGCGCGCTGGTCAACACGAACGGCTCGACGCTCGGCAACGGCTCCGCCCAATCGATGATGCTGCAAGGGCAGTCTCCCGCTGCCGCGCCGGCCGGCATGTCGTCGATGATGGAGGGCATGAGCGCGATGATGCCCAGCGGCATGTCCTTTTCCAGCGACACGTTTGAGGAGCTGCTTCCCGGCGCGGACGGCGCGTCGGTCAGCGCGGTCGTGACCGACAGCTACGAACTGCTGTATGGCGAGTGGCCCTCCGCTTATGACGAGGCGGTGGTGATCCTCGACGAGCACAACGAAATCCCGCTGACATCGCTCTATGCCCTTGGCATGCTGCCTTCAAACGAGTTCGACGGCCTGATGAGCGGCGTCGTAGACGGCGGCGATTTTTCGGCTCCTGACTACAACTGGCAGTATGCCGACATTTGCGCCCAGACGTTCTATGTGATACCGGCCTGCGACTATTACACCGCGGGCGATAACGGTACATTTGCATACGCCGGCGGCGACAAAACCGCGCTAGCGGCGCTTGCGCAAAGCGGGATTGCGCTCAAGGTCACCGGCGTCATCCGCCCGATGGAGGGCGCGGCCAACGCGACGCTGCGCGGCATCGTCGGCTACACAAAGGCGCTCACCGACCGGATCATCGAACACGCGAACGAGAGCCCCGTCGTGCTGGCGCAGTTGAACGCGCCGGACGTCAACGTTTTGACCGGCATGGCGTTTGAACCCGCGGACGACGCCGCGAAGATCGCGGACGCGCGCACATACATCGACGCGCTCGGCGTCTCCGGGAAGGCCGCGCTTTTGAAGGAACTGGCGGGCGGCATGGCCGCAGGCGCGGGCGGCGCCGCGCAGCAACTGGCCGCGATGGACGAAACGCAGCTCGCCGCGATGCTGGATCAATACATCACGGGCTACGGCGACGCGATGCTGTTGTCCGTCTACGAAGGCTACGTCTCCGCGGGAAGCTATCAGGACAACATGGCCGCGTTCGGCTACGTAAGCCTCGACGCGCCGTCTTCGATCAGCATCTACGCGGACAGCTTTGAGAACAAGGACGCCATATCGGCCTGCATCGATCAGTACAACAAGACCGCGAGCGAAGAAAACCGCATTGTATATACAGACTTTGTCGCGCTTCTGATGTCTTCCGTCACGACGATCATCAATGTCATCTCCTACGTGCTGATCGCTTTTGTCGCCGTGTCGCTCATCGTGTCGTCGATCATGATCGGGATCATCACGTTCATCTCGGTGCTGGAACGCACCAAGGAGATCGGTATCCTGCGCGCGATCGGCGCTTCCAAGCGGAACATTTCGCAGGTATTCAACGCGGAAACGTTCATTGTGGGCCTGTGCGCCGGACTGATCGGCATCGGCGTGACGCTGCTGCTTCTGATCCCCGGAAACGCGGTCATTCACGCGTTGACGGGATCAACGGACGTGAACGCCGTGTTGCCGGCCGCCAGCGCGGGCGTGCTGATCGTGCTCAGCGTCGTGCTGACGCTTCTCGGCGGCCTGATCCCGTCGAAAGAGGCGGCGAAAAAAGACCCCGTCGCCGCGCTGCGGACGGAGTGATGAAAAGCGTCGCGCGGGCGTCTTTAGGGCGCTGCTTTGCGGCGTACGGGTGCTCATGCCGAAAAAATAGCGCGGATGTTTGTTACGTCGTTGACGATCTTTGACGATGCTGCTACAATATATAATTGGTCAGGTATGTTCAAAGCGAATGAGGAGGGATGACGGTGACGCCGATCATCATGCCCCGGCAAGGGCAGAGCGTGGAAAGCTGCGTGATCACCAAATGGCATAAGTCGCCCGGAGACGCTGTCGCGCCGGGGGATATCCTGTTTTCATACGAGACGGACAAGTCCGCGTTCGACGAGGAGGCGAAAGAGGCCGGTACGCTGCTTAAGATCCTGCGCGGCGAGGGCGACGACGTGCCTTGCCTGGAGACCGTCGCCGTGATCGGCGAACCGGGCGAGGACTACACAAAACTCGCGCCCGAAGCCACCGCGGCAACGTCCGCCGCCGCCGGGCCGGAGATGTCGCCGCAGGACCTGCCGTTCGGCCCGCTTCTAACGCGCGCCGCGCCCGCGCAAGCCACGGATCATGAAAAAGTCTCTCCGCGCGCCCGCGCGCTCGCGGCGAAGTCCGGCGCGGACATTTCCACAGCCGCCGCGTCCGGCCCGGAAGGCCGTGTCATCGCCCGCGATGTCCAGGCGGTGATCGACGCGGGCAGGGTCGTTACGCCTGCCGCGCGCGGCCTCGTCGCCGAGGGCGTGCCGGGCACCGGCCTTGGCGGCCGCGCGGCGCTGCGCGATGTCGGCGCGGAGGCGCCAAAAACGCAGGCGGCGCCCGTGAAAGCGCCCGCCCCGGCTGAAACAGAGCCCGCCGCCGCGTTCACCGACGAGCCGCTGTCGAACATCCGCAAGCGGATCGCGAAGGCGATGCACGAGTCGCTGTCGACCATGGCACAGTTGACGCACACCGAAACCTATGACGCGACACAGGTGCTCGCGCTGCGCAAGCTGTTCAAAGACAGCGGCGCGGCGTACGGCATGCAGGGCGTGACGATCGGCGACCTGGTCGTGTTCGCGGTGACGCGGACGCTGACCCAGCCCGAGCACGCGGCGCTGAACGCGCATTTCCTCGGAGACTCGATGCGCTATTTCCGCGACGTGCACCTGGGCATCGCGGTCGACACAAAGCGCGGCCTGATGGTGCCGGTGCTGCGCGACGCGAACAAAAAGTCGCTGCTTGAAATTTCAAACGAGACGAAGGCGCTGGCCGCCGCGTGCCAGTCGGGGGCGATCGACCCTGATTTGCTGTCCGGCGGCAGCTTCACCGTTTCGAACCTCGGCGCGTTCGAGGTCGAGCATTTTACGCCGATCATCAACCCGCCGCAGACCGGCGTGCTCGGTGTCAACACGATCCAGCAGCGCGTCCGCGAGACGGACGGCAAAATCGAAGTGTACAATGCCATGTCAATTTCGCTGACCTACGACCACCGCGCGCTCGACGGCGCGCCCGCGTCGCGCTTCCTGCGCGACTTGAAGCGCAACCTGGAGAACATCCAGATGCTGCTGGGAGGAGGCGCGTTCCATGTTTGACCTGCTCGTCCTCGGCGGCGGCCCCGCCGGGTACCTGGCCTCCGAACGCGCCGCGCACGCGGGCCTTTCGGTCTGCTGCTTTGAAATGCGCGAGCTCGGCGGCGTCTGCTTAAACGAGGGCTGCATCCCGTCGAAGGCGCTGCTCAATTCCGCGAAAATCTATGACCACGCGAAGCACGGCGAAAAGTTCGGCGTCATCGCGAAGGACATCGCGCTCGACCACGCGCTCGTGCAGAAGCGCCGCGCGAAGGTCGTGCGCACGCTGGTCGCGGGCGTCAAGGCCAAGATGAAGCAAAACAATGTCACCGTCGTCAAGGAACAGGCAATCATCAAGGGCTTTATCCCCGGCGGCTTCGCCGTGGAGGCGGGCGGGCA
>JAVBOQ010000085.1:0-3731 GCA_031550455.1 Eubacteriales bacterium | reverse complement strand
CCGAGATCAAGCGGAAGATGTGGGATGTGTACGCACGGGCCAACACGCTGCAGGTCGAGCGGAAATACCATGAGGCCGCATCAGTTTTCGACGAGGCGCTCAAAACCTTTCCGGCTGACCTCGGGCTGCAGCTGTGGCGCGCGGTGACGCTCGCCATGGCGGACGAGGGTGTCGACCGCGCCGTCGCGCTGTGCGAGTGCCGCCTTGAGGAGAAGCTGGACGATCACTCCCGGAGCGGCGTGGTGACCGTGCTGTGCTATCTCTACCGCAGCGCCGGGCTGCCCGAAAAGGCCGAGCTGCTCGCCCGCCGCCGCCCGCACGCGCGCGACAGCCGCGAGCTGCTGTTGCCGGGCTTTCTCGCGCCGCCCGAACGGGATGCATACCTGCGCGAACATCTGCCCGGCATCCTGACCGCGATATGCGAGCTCATCGACGGCAGCGTCGGGAACCGTCGAGGAACGCCTGCGCCAGACCGTTCTGGGCAAATACAGCGCGCCGGTTTCGCCGATGGTGGCGGCGATGAAAATCGCCGGTTTCCTTCTCATGCCGCCGCCTCAAAACCCGTCGGGCGGTTGATGTCCGCCCCTACCCGAACAGCTTTTCCAACTCCTCGTACTTCTCGTGCGTGATCAGCGCGTCCCTTTTCGTTCCTTTCAGCTTCACGATGTACGTCCACCGGCCGTATGGCGTGATGCTGTCGATCTGGTTCAGGTTGATGATGTACGACTTGTGGCACCGGAAGAACAGCGCGCGATCGAGCTTCGTCTCGATGTCGCCGAGGGAATCCGCGGTGATAAATCCCTGATCCGCCACCGTATAAACGACCGTTGCGCGGTTTTCGCGCTGCACCAGCAGGATGTCGTCCATGTTCAGCAGGCTTACGCCTTCGCGGTGTTTGAGCATCAGCCGCCCTGTCGGCGCTGGGCGCGGCGTCGCGGGCGCGGCGGGCGCTTCCCCGGCGTCGTACGCCTTCTCGGCCCGTTCGCGCGTGCGCAGAACATCCTTAACGCGTTCCAGCGTTTGCAGCGCGCGGGCAACCTTGTAGGGCTTGAGCAAATAGTCAAACGCGTACACGGAAAACGCGTCCGCCATGTACTGTTCGTGCGCGGTGGAGAAAATTAGGATTGTCGAAGGATCGGTGTCCTGAATCTCCCGCGCGGCCTCCACGCCGGTGACATTCGGCATCTCGACGTCCAGCACCACCAATTGCGGTCGTTCCCGCTCGACAATCTCCAGCAGTTCGCGCCCGTCCGACGCCTCACCGACGACCTCGAACCCGCCGCTGCGTTCCAATATCTTTTGAACGACCGACCGCATCCCGGGATCGTCGTCGGCAAACGCCACACGAATCAAGTCCATCAAACCCGTCCTCCAGCCCTGTGCAGCGCCGCCCGATGGCGGTTCCTGCCGAGTATCTCCGCATAGACCACGCCCGCGACAACCGATTCCGCGTCAAGCCGGAGATTCAACCCCGGCACGGAGACGGGTGACGCCTCCGTGCGCGCCGGTTCCTCGTCCGCCCGTTCGGACGGCCTTGGCCTTGCATCACCGAATCCCTCAAAGCCTTCCCGTTCCAGTACCAGAGATTTTCGCTCCAGCGGCGTGCGAATCATCTCATGCCTGTCGGGCAATCTCGCCTCTGTTCCTTCGCTGCCCGCGCCTTCCATCAGGATCGACGGGCCGCGCCGACGCAGTTCGCTTTCGATCGGGCACTCCTCTTCGCGCGGTTGCAACGTCCGCGGCCTCGCCGCCTGCGTGGGGCGAAGCGTCTGACCGGGCGTCTCGGGCTGTCCAAACCTGCGCCCGCCCGCCGCCTGCCTGGCCTTGCCGGCCTGCTGCTTCGCCACCGCGGAAACCACCCAGCCGATCAGCATGAGGACCAGAATGATATCCATTACTTTTTCCTCTGCGGCGGCTGTTGCGTGTCCGCCTCCGTCTCAGGCTTGGCCGCCCTGGAAATGCTGTCGCGCATCGACGTGTCGGCGATCGTGTTCTGCATCCCGTAGTAATCCATGACGCCGAGCTTGCCTTCGCGCAGCGCTTCCGCCATCGCCAGCGGCACCTGCGCTTCGCTCTGCACGACCAGGGCGCGCATTTCCTGCGTCTTGGCCTTCATTTCCTGTTCCTGGGCGACAGCCATCGCGCGGCGCTCTTCAGCCTTCGCCTGGGCGATTCTGCGGTCCGCCTCGGCCTGATCCATTTGCAGTTGCGCGCCGATGTTGCGGCCGACGTCCACGTCCGCGATGTCGATCGACAGGATCTCAAACGCCGTGCCCGCGTCCAATCCCTTGGCCAGCACCGTGCGGCTGATGCTGTCCGGGTTTTCCAATACCGCCGCGTGCGTCTCGGAGGAGCCGACGGTCGTGACAATGCCCTCGCCGACGCGCGCGATGATCGTTTCTTCGCCCGCGCCGCCGACCAGCCTGGAAATGTTCGTGCGGACGGTGACGCGCGCCTTCGCCCGCAGTTCGATGCCGTCCTTTGCGATCGCGGCGATGACCGGCGTCTCGATGACCTTCGGGTTGACGCTCATCTGCACCGCCTGGTGCACGTCGCGGCCCGCCAGGTCAATCGCGGCCGCCTGTTCAAATTTTAACGGAATGCTCGCGCCCTGTGCGGCGATCAGCGCGGTGATCACGCGGTTCAGATTGCCGCCCGCGAGGTAGTGCGCTTCCATTTTGTTCACGGACACGTCCAGCCCAGCCTTGGTCGCCTGGATCAGCGGGTTGATCACGCGCGACGGCACGACGCGCCGGAACCGCATCGCCATCAGCGACCACAGCCGGATCTTCACGCCCGACGCGCGGGCCGAGATCCACAGCGTCACCGGCACCACCGAGAAGAAAACCGTCAGAATCAGAATGACCACGGCAAGCACTGCGATAAGCGGTATGTACTCCATGGAAACGCCTCCTTTTTTAACGTTCGCGAATTCAGACTTCGCCGACGACGATCCGTCCGCCTTCCACACGGTCGATGCGAACCGTCGCGCCCTGCTTGATGTATTGCCCGTCCGAGACGACGTTCAGGCGAACGCCGTCAAAGTCGGCAATGCCGCTCGGCCGCAGCACCGTGCGCGCCGTGCCCTCTCGCCCGATGAACACCGTCATGTCCTCGGTCGCCACATAACCATCCTCCGGCCGGTTGGCAGCCGTCAGGATGATCGCCGACTTGCTCAATTTTCCAGTCGCCGCCGATTTGAGCGCAATCGACAGCGTGATCGCAATCAAAGCGACGATAAACACCACAAGGCCCAGCGCCGCAAGCGGCCCGGCCTTGATCCACAGCAGCACCGCGCTGACCAACAGCAGCACGATCCCGGATATTCCCGCCACGCCAAACCCGGGCAGGAACACTTCGACAATCAGCAGGATTAACCCGACAACGATGCAGATCAGAATCGGTATGTTGGTCAATAGGAAATCCAACACGCGCCTTCCTCCTTTCCTGGTAAACGTATCATAGCACAGCAAAAAACGCAAAAAAAGCGGCCGGAACCGAAACATACGGTTTCCCGGCCGAAATGTCGCGCAGGCGCGCTAAGATGCGGGGGAGGGGGACGCCGGGACTCCGTCCCGGACCCTGCCAAAGGGATGAAATCCCTTTGGAATCCCATCCTTTACGCCTCACGGCGTGCTTTAAGTACAGCCCCAAAGAAGGGCTTCTTAAGGGCACATGGCCCTTAAGCGGGATTCCACAGGGCAGCGCCCTTTGGCCGTTCCCCCGGCACT
>JAVBOQ010000151.1:0-5783 GCA_031550455.1 Eubacteriales bacterium | reverse complement strand
ATCAACTCCAGCGCCTCCGCCCGGCACGCGGATTTGGCATTTTCAAGCAGCGCCGCGCCGATCCCGCGATTGCGCAGGCCCGGCGCGACATACATGTTGGTCAGATACCCCATCCGACCGTCCGGCAACGTCGGCGACGGGACTTTGTCAATGATTTGAATGAACACATGGCCGACGATCGTTCCGCTGTCGACCGCGATAAACCCGCGCCAACGCGGCGACGCCAGCGCTTCCCGGAAGAACGCCCCGCACCGCGTGACAAACGCCGCCTCGTCCAGCGCTTCGTCCGCGCCTTCATGATGACGAAACGCCCAGCGCAGCGCGGCAAGCGGCGCCGCGTCGGCGGGCGTTGCCGCGCGGTATGCGATCGGCAATGGAATCACCTCTTTGGATGAGTGGTGCCTTTAGCCCTACCCCGCAAGCCTCCTGCTGACCGCGACGCCCCGGCAGACGGCCGCGAGGTTGCCCATGTCGTACAGCACGACCGAGCCGAAGCGCGCGCCGAGCAGCCGCTCCACCGCGTGCCGGTACAGCTCGAGCTTGGCGAGGATATCCGATAATTGGGTCGTCTCGTCGTCGGCGTTGGCGAGGATGTAGGCGACCTCGTCGGTGAACTGCGCGCTGAGCCGCAGCACCAGCTCGCCCGCGAGCGACGCGTGCGGCAACACAAAATCGCCGTTTTCGACGCCGTCCCGGATGATCTCGTCGATCGGCGACAGCATCAGCTCCAGCGTGCGCTGCTTGAGCTTTTCGCGCATCAGCGCGCCGTCTTCGCGGTACGCGACGCGCAGCAGCAGCCCGACGTAGTCGAGGTTCTCCGCGCGGAGCAGCGCCGCGCTATCGAGCAGCGCGTTCAGCCGGTCGACCGGATCCGCACCGGCCTTCGCGACGGCCTGTTTGGCCGTCTCGCAGCTCTCTTCGGCGCGCATCTCGCAGATCGCGGACAACAGCGACAGCTTCGAATCGAAATGATGGTAAAACCCGCCCTTGGAAAAGCTCAGCGCGTCGAGAATGTCCTGCACCGAGGTCTGCTCGAATCCCTTTTCATAAAACAGCGCTTCCGCCGTGGCCAGTATCTGCTCGCGCCGCGTGTCCCCTTTTTTCACGGAAGCGCCTCCTTCTTTGTCATCGGCCCCGCGCTACACGTCCGGTTCCAGCCGCCCGAGCGCGCGCAGCGCATAGGAGAACAGCGCGTCGACCGCGCCTGGGTCGGACGCCCTTTCCCCCGTATCGGCCATGCTGTCCAGCGCTTCCACAAGCAGCGCGATCGTTTCGCCGTCGCGGCCCGAAGGCGCGCGCTTGTCAAGCAGCATCGCCAGCGCGCCGCGCGCCGCGCAGGCCGCAGCAAACGGCTTTTCCCGGTGCAGCGACGCCAGCGCGTCGTACAGCCCGCCGTCCCGCACCGGCCAGTCCGCCTCGGCCATTTTCATCCGGAGCAAAACAAGGCCGTCCGGCTCGGCGGCGGTTCCCGCGGCGTCCTCGCGCGCGGGACGCGGGCCGCGCCGCCCGGACAGCGCGCCCGCCAGCGCCATCGCGAGCGCGGCCAGCGCGATCAGCAAAAATGTCATCCAATCAAACGGCATCGCCGGGGCCATCATGCGCAGCAGCGCCACCGAAAGGCACAGGCCCGCCGCCGCAAGCGCGCCGGAAGAGGGATCCTTCATCAAAATTCCCTTCTTTCTTTTCGGTAGTATACCATAGCCGCGTGAAAAGTTGCAATCAGAAGTGGAAGCATCCCATTGACCGAATCGGTCAACCGTGCTATACTCAGCGCGTTGACCGATTCGGTCACGGAAGGGAGGCGCGGGCTTGGAGCGGTTTGAGGGGCTTGCGCCGCCGAAGCGCGGCGCGGTGATGGCGGCCGCGTTCGCGTGCTTTGGTAAAAACGGGTTCAGGAAGGCCTCCATGGCGGACATCGCGCGCGCGGCCGGCGTATCAAAGGCGTCGCTGTTTCACTATTTTGGGAGCAAAAAGGCGCTGTATCTGTACCTGACGGACTTCAGCGTCGAGCGGATCAGCGAGGCGCTTGACAGGGCGGCGTCCGACATGCCGGAGGACTTCTTCGACCGGATCAAGCGCGCGACGCTGATCAAAATCGAGGTGATCAACAGGTATCCGGGCATGCTGGAATTTCTGTACGAGCGGGCCAACGAAAGCGATCCGGAAGTGTTTTCCGATCTGAAGAGCCGGGAACGGCAATCGCTGGCGTCAGGGTTTGGCGCGTTTTTCGCGGGCGTTGACCTGACAAGGTTCAAAGAGGGCGCGGACCTTCGGATGGCGATGAACGCGGTGCTGTGGATCGGCGAGGGTTTTGTGCGCCATCTCCCGCGCGATGCGGGCGCGGATACGGCTTTCCGGGACATTTCGGCGTACATGGACCTGCTTCGCCAGACATTCTATAAGGAGGGGACGTAAGCGGTGAATGTGCTCACAATCGACCGGCTGACGCGCGACTACGGCGGCGGGCGCGGCGTGTTCGACCTGTCATTCGCGGTAGAAAAGGGCGAGGTGTTCGGGTTCCTCGGACCGAACGGCGCGGGCAAAACGACCGCGATCCGCCATCTGATGGGCTTTTTGAAGCCGCAGCGCGGCGTTTGCGCGATCCAGTCGCTGGACTGCTGGCGCGAGAGCGCGGCCATCCAGCGCGACATCGGCTACATTCCGGGCGAGATCGCGTTCCTGGAGGACATGACCGGCGCGCAGTTCCTCCGGTTTCTCGCGAGATACCGCGGCATGCGCGGCGACGGCAGAACGCGCGAGATGCTCGAACGGTTCGAACTGGACGCGCGCGGCCCGCTTAAAAAAATGAGCAAGGGCATGAAACAGAAGGTGGGCATCGTCGCCGCGTTCCAGCACGACCCGGCGGTGCTGATCCTCGACGAACCGACAAGCGGCCTCGACCCGCTGATGCAGAACCGGTTCATTGCGCTGATCCAGGAGGAGCGCGCGCGCGGCAAGACGATCCTGATGTCGTCGCACATGTTCGAGGAGGTCGAGCGCACGTGCCATCGCGTCGGTATCATCCGGGACGGCAGGCTCGCAGCCGTCGACACCATCGACGCGCTGAAGGCCGCGCAGGTGCGCAAGTACGTGATCACACTGGAAACCGAGGCCGCGGCCGTCGCCTTCGCGGGCGAGCCTGGCCTGACCGTCGGCGGCGTCGACGGCGCGCAGGCGACGGTGATGGTGCAAAACAACATCGGCGTTTTGACCGCCGCGATGGCGCGCCATCCGGTGACGAACATCGCCGCGCCGAGCCAGAACCTCGAGGACATCTTCCTGCATTATTACGGAGGTGCGCGGCCATGATCAGCAAACCGCTGTACGCTCAGGAACTCCGGGGCATCTGGAAGCTGCTTGCGATTTTCGCCGCGGTGCTGACGATGTATTTCACGATCATCGTCTGGATGTTCAGCCCGGAAATGGGTACCTCGCTGAAGGCGTTTGAGGAAATGATGCCGCAACTGATGAAGATTGTCGGCATGTATACCAGTTCGACGACGATGGTCGGGTTCATGGCGGCGTACCTGTACGGCTTCCTGATGCAGCTTTTCCCGATGATCTTTTCCATCCTGGTCGGCAACCGGCTGATCGCCCAGAAGGTTGACCGCGGCTCGATGGCGTACCTGCTGGCCGCGCCGGTCAGGCGCCGCACCGTCGCGGTCACGGGGCTTTGCGTGCTCGTCACCGGCATCGCCGCGATCGTCGCGTATGTGACGATCCTCGGCATCGTCGACGCCTCGATCATGTTCCCGGGCAGCCTGGAAATCGGCAAGTTCCTGCTGATCAACGTCGCCGCACTGTGTCTGCACCTGTTCATCGGCAGCGTCTGCTTTGCCGCGTCGGTGTTCGCGGCCGACGCGAAACAGTCGGTCGCGTTCGGCGCGGGCATTCCGGCGCTGATGTTCGTCCTGCAAATGCTCGGCAACGCGGGCGAGCAGGTCGAAGCGGTCAAATACGCGACGTTCTTTACGCTGTTCGACCCGCAGTCGATCGCCGCGGGCAGCGCGGGGTCGATGTGGGGCCCGCTTGCGCTGTTGGCGGGTGCGGCGCTGCTCTTCGGCGCGTCGGTTGCTGTGTTTGAGCGAAAGGATTTGCACGTGTGAGGAGGCGGGCGGGACGCCAGGTGCTGAACCCCCTGGCGCCCCTTCGCCCGGAGCAACTGGGGGAAACGACGTCGCGATTAGGAAGATAAAAAGATGGGAGGCTTGATCCCAAATGTGGCAATGTCCGAAGTGCGGTCGTGAATTCAAGAATACCCGCCAGGATCATTATTGCGGCACCGTGAGCGATATCGACGCGTACATCGCTAAGCAGCCGGAGGATGTGCAGCCGATTCTGCACAAAATCCGTGCGGTCATCCGTGAAGCCGCGCCGGACGCCGTGGAGAAAATCTCGTGGCAGATGCCGACGTTCTGGCAGGGCGAAAACCTCATCCATTTTGCCGCCTTCAAGAAGCATGTCGGTATTTACCCCGGCGACCTGAGCCTCGCCCCGTTTGCGGAGACGCTGGCTGCGTACAAGCACACGAAAGGGGCTATCCAGTTTCCGCTGGATCAACCCATCGATTATGCCTTCATTGCGGAGATCACGCGCTTTCGCGTCGCGGCGGTTGTTGGAAAAGGGAAGCACTGATGCGCGGCAAAAGCCGTCGTCCTGCTGACAGCGACCTTTTTCGCCAACGCCTATCTCTCGCCACTTGTGCGCATGCAGGAAAAACAGCAGGTCATCACCGGCGGCGTGTACGGGATCGTTCGCCATCCGCATTCGAGGCGAGGAAGCAATGTTCGTAAATGAACTGGACAGGTATGAGGTGTATCAAAGCAAGACAAAATACAAACGCATTCCGTTTGTTTGGTAGGAGGAAAGCATGCGAGCCAAGCTGCCCACAATCATTCTGCGAATCATTGCCCTCTTGTTCGCCCTCGCCGGGCTGGTGGTGTGCGTCTTTGCGTTGCCATCATTCAGTGCCTCTCTCGTCAAATTCTACCCTGCGCAATCCTTTTGGCGATACCCGGTGCTCGCCGGGCTATATGCGGCGGCGGCATGCTATTTCTTCGCCCTTTCCCATTTCTGGCTTCTGCTGAACGGCATTGACCGGGATGGAACGCTACCGGTCAAAAGCCTGCGGGCGATCCGGCACAGCGCGATTGTGTTTTGCGTTCTGTACGCCTTGTTCGCGATGCCGACGATCTATCTGCTGGCGGATTTGGACGACGCGCCGGGGTTGATCCTGATGGGCGCATTCCTGGACGCCATCCCGGTGGGCGTCGCCGCCTTGACGGTGGTTTTGGAAAGGATCACAGTCGCAGCAACAGGCAAGCCCAGAGCGTAGCCATCAATTGCGCGTCTGATGAGGTGGATGCGCTATGAACAAAGTCATTCCAAGGGAAGTGACGGCATTGGCGATTGCATCGCGTGAAAACCAAGCCTTGGATTCCGGGCCTTTTTACCACGGCACGAAGGCAAATCTTAAGCCGGGCGACCTGCTGCATCCGGGTTTTCGCTCGAACTATGGGGAACAGAAAAAAGCCAACTTCGTCTATCTGACCGCGACGCTGGACGCGGCGATCTGGGGCGCGGAGCTGGCGCTGGGCGATGCGCCCGGACGCATCTATCGCGTGGAGCCCACCGGCGATTTTGAGGATGATCCCAATCTGACGGACAAGAAGTTTCCGGGGAACCCCACCCGCTCCTATCGCACCCGCGCGCCGCTGCGCGTGATCGGGGAGGTGCTGGATTGGGAAGGGCATCCTCCCGAGGTGCTTCGGCAGATGCTGGAT
>JAVBOQ010000279.1:0-8743 GCA_031550455.1 Eubacteriales bacterium | reverse complement strand
GTTTGAGGCAAACGTTTCGGGGCTGTTGCCGTACGTTTCGCCGTACTTTTCGACGAGGTCCATGCGGGTCGGGAACATCGGCGACTGCGAGAACAGCGTCACCATGAACGGATACGCCGCGCCGAGCGTCACTTCGAGCGTCTTGTCGTCGATGACCTTGACGCCGAGCTCGGAAACATCCGCTTCGCCCGCGCTGACCGCTTCCGCGTTCTTGATCGGGTAGATCAGGTAGCCAAGGTTCATGACATCCTGACGGGTCAGCATCCGCGTCCACGTGTCGGCGTAGTCGCCGGCGGTGACCGGCTTGCCGTCCGACCACTGCGCGTCGCGCAGGTGGAACGTATAGACCGTACCGTCTTCGGAGATCTCGTAGCTTTCCGCCATGCCCGGCACGACCTTGCCGTCCACGACGTCCAGCAGGCCCTCAAAGCACAGCATCAGCGCGGTGGAGGTGTTCGAGTCGTTGCCTACATGCGGATCCATCGAGATCGGCTCGGAACCGAGCGCGACCTTCAGCGGCGCGGCGGATTGCGCGGACGCCGCCGGGATCAGCGACAGCGCCATCAGCGCCGCCAACAGGATGGACAGGGTTTTCTTCATACGATGCTCCTCCTTTTTTATGGTTTCCGCGGGCGGGTTGAACGCCTGCGGAGAACGCGCGTTACGGCTGAACGATCCAAAGTTCTTTCTGCGGCGTTGACAGCATTTCGCCGCCGTGTTTCGTCACGCGGACGACTTCTTCCTGGCACAGGCGGCCGTGGCTGGTCAGGATCGCGGGTTCGAGCGTAAAGGTCATGTTCTCCTCGAGAATCGTGTCGAGTTCCGGACGGAACAGGCCCTTGCCGGCGGAGATGCCGCCCTGGTGCGCGAACAGGTGGATCTCGTGGCCGTAGCCGCCCTGCCAGCCTTCCTCATAGCCGTGCTCGAGCATGACGCGGTTGCCGATCTCCGTCAGGTCGTTGGACTCGACGCCGGTCTTCATGGCGGCGCAGACGTCGCGGTTCATGTGCTGAATCGTCTCCCACGCGCGCTGTACTTCCGGCGCGGGCGCGGTTTCGCCCTCGGCCAGCGCGTAGAACGAGCGCTGGTCGTCGGACGCGTAGCCGTTCACACGGATGCCCAGGTCGACGTTGACCAGATCGCCGGGCTGGATGAACACGTCCGCCGGCGGCCGCTTGCAGAGGTAGCTGGAGCGCGGGCCGACCGACACAAACGGGTTGCCGTCGCGATACCAGGAATAGCCGTAGCCCTTCCGGTCGATGATGCCCTGAAACAGCTTCTGGATGTCCAGGCCGGACATGCCGACGCGCATCCGGGGCCGGGCCTCCTCGTAAATTTTCATCGCTTCCTGCACGGCGACGCGGATGCCTTCGACCTCTTCGTCGCTCTTCCTGCCGCGCACATGCTTCATCAGCCGCGCGGCGGGGACGAGTTCGCCCCGGAACCCGGCGGCTGCGAAGCAGCGCTCGAGCATCAAAAAGTCCGTATGGGATAGCCCGTCCGCCGACGGGTCGGAGGTGAAGGCGTTGACCGCGATTTTGCCCATCGGCATCCGCTTCGCCAGCGCCTCGGCGATCAGCGCCTCAAACCCGGGCAGGTCGGGATACGGGTGCGTCTCGGTGAACAGGCCGGACGCGTCCCATTCTTCCATTTCCATCCGGGAACCGACGAGCACACGCTCGCCCTGCTTCGTCAGGATCAGCGCGGTGCGGCCCGAGACCTCGATGGGCATCAGGAACAGATACGCGGGTTCGCCCAGCACGTTGGTTTCCTTGCCGACGATCACCCACGCGTCGATTTCATACTGGTTCAGCGCCTCAATGGCGCGCGCCATGCGTTTGGCGAAGACCATAAGACCGCCTCCTTATTTGTTTGCCAGCCAGCGGACGAGGTTGCTCCAAAGCGTCGGGTACAGTTCCCAGCCGTTCATCGCGGCGGGCGCCCAGTGCGGCGTCAGGTCGGTGGTATAGGCGAGCGTGCGGCCCTTGCCCCATTCGCCGAGCGCGATGATCGGGTCGCCCTCGAACTCGACTATGACATTCGCGCCGGGCTTGGCGATCGTCTTGTTATAGCCCAGGATGTACGGCCATTCCGCCGGCAGCCCCTCGACGACCGGATGCGATCCGGGCACGCATGTGAGGTCCGCGCCTTCCGGCACTTCGGTGCGGTCGTCGCCGTACAGCAGCGACACCGGGAGGATGTCCTCCATCGGCGAGTTCTTCCATTTGCCCTTGCCTTCCATGCCCTGGAAGGTCATGTAGCCGCCGATCATGCCGAAGCCGCCGCCTTCCGCGACGTACTGCTTCGTCAGCTTCAGCAGGTTGACGATGCGGTTGCCGGTGCGGACCATTTCGGGCAGCAGCAGAAAGCTGTTCGTGCCGACGTCGCTGAACAGCACGACGTCGTACTTCCGCAGCTCCTCGAGCGTGCGCGGGTACAGCCTGGAGATCATGTGGCACGGGATGTGCGTCAGCGTGTTGCCGTTGACCTCGTAAATTCTGCGCAGCGTCGGCTCGGAAGTGTGGTAGTTCGTCTCGGAGAAGTGGTCGACGCCCTTGAACTCGGTGGTCGTCGCGAAGCAGGATTCGCCGACAAACAGGATCGAAACGCCGTTGGTCATGTCAGGATACCTCCATTTCAAATCGGTCGGGGATTAGGGAATGGTCGCGGTCGTGAGGGTCCGATACCGGCAGGCAACCGGGGGAAAGCCGTCGCGGCGGCGGGCGGGGTTCTGCGCGCAGACGAAACTGCTTTTCGCGTTCATAAGGAAGAAAGAGATTTCAGGATCCGTCTGTCATCCGAAAGAACACCTCCGCGATACGAATCTCCTTGACAAAGGTTTTGCGCCGGAGTACACTGTTTCTACAAAGATGTCAAACGTTTAGATTCACAAAGTTCTTACGATTCGGGAAGCGCGAGAATATTCGACAGATAAACAATGGTATTTTGAATAAATTGTGGCAAACATCCGGTGAATTTGACGGGGGAAGCGCGTAATCTCGTGTCAAACGTTTATCATCGTTAGTGTAGATCATTTATTGCCCTGTGTCAATGGCCAATTCAGCCTTTGGAAGGCGGAACCGTTACTTTATCCGAAAGGAGGTCTGGCCGACAAACGCCCCGGCTCCATAGGGTACCGCAAAAACAACCGACAGAAGGAGTGTGCCGAATGAAAAAGACCCTCGCAGCGCTGCTGGCCATCCTGACGCTGATTTCGCTCCTGAGCGTTTCCGCGTCCGCCGAAGGGGAGAAAATCCTCAAGCTCATTCAAAAAGAGAGCATCACCTCGATGGATCCGCAGGTCTCCAGCAACGTCGGCGTGACGATCGTCATGTGCGCCGCGCTGGAAGGCCTCGTCACCAACCGATTCGGCGAGCTGATTCCCGGCATGGCCGAGACCTGGGACATCTCCGAAGACGGCCTGACCTACACGTTCCACCTGCGCGACGCAAAGTGGTCAGACGGCAAGCCGGTCACCGCGGATGATTTCTATCAGAGCTTCGTGCGCCTGGCGACCGACCCGCGCTGCACCGAGCAGCTCTGGTACGCCGACCCGATCCTGAACATCGCGGCGGTCGGCCGTGGCGAGATGGACGTTTCGGAACTGGGCGTCAAGGCGATTGACGAAAAGACGCTGGAGATCAAGCTTTCCGCGCCGATTTCGTACTTCCTGCAGGTGCTGGGCCACAGCATGTTCCTGCCGAGCCGCGCGGACCTCGTCGCGGAACAGGGTGTGGACTACGGCATGGATCCGAAGAAATACGCGTTCAACGGGCCGTTCATCATCACCGAATGGATCCCCGAGAACATCATGACCCTCAAGAAGAACCCCGACTACTGGCGCGCGGACGAAATCAAGCTGGACGGCGTCACGTTCACGGTTGTCAACGACGACAACACGATCAAGAACATGTTCGACGCGGGCGAGATTGACTACATGGGCCTCGGCAGCACCATCGCACCGCTTTACAAGGACAACCCGGGCTACTTCCAGTACGACAGCGGCGGGGCCGAGTGGATCCAGTTCAGCGTCAAGGGCACCAGCGAGACGACCGCCAAGTTCATGCAGAACCGCAATTTCATCATGGCGATCTCCAACGCGATCGACCGCACCGCGCTTGACAATGCGCTGTTCCAGTTCAACATCCCGTACACCGGCGTCGTCAACCCGTCGATCACCGCGTACGGCGATGTCAAGTGGGGCGAGTTCTTCCCGAACACCGCCGATTACCACCCGCAGACCGCCAACGTCGAAAAGGCGAAGGAGTACCTGCAAAAGGCCATGGACGAAGTCGGCGTCAAGTCCGTCGAGGAAATGCCGGAATTTTCGTTCATCGTCATCAACGGCGACTTCTATAAGACCGTCGGCGAGTATTTCCAGGACGTGGTGCTGCGCAACCTCGGCGTCAAGTTCGCGGTCGAGCAGATGCAGGTGCCGCAGTTCTATGAGGTGCTGACCTCCGGCGAGTATGACTTCATGCTGCCCGGCTGGTCGCCCGACTGGGACGATCCGGATACCTACCTGTCGATGTGGCATTCCAGCCACCCGAACAACGCGTCCGGCATCCCGATGCCGAAGTTCGACGAAAACATGTCGCTGGTGCGTACCGAGCAGGATCCGGTCAAGCGCGCCGAGCTGTACAAAGAGGCCGAGATCGTCCTGCTGACCGAAGGGCCGATCATCCCGGTGCACATGCGCACGGCGGCCGCGGTCAGGAGCGCCCGCGTCGAGAACATCCAGCCGGTTATGTTCTCCCCGTTCCTCGATTTCCGCTGGGCTGACATCAAGTAAAAACGAAACCGAAGGCGGTGGGCGGGACGCTGTTCCCGCCTGCCGTTGCCGTTCGTGAGGGGGGACGTCCGTGCTTCGCTATATTTTCCGGCGGGTCCTCATATCGCTGCTGACGCTGTTTGTGCTGATCACGGTCAGCTTTGTCCTGGTGAAGATGCTGCCCGGCAGCCCGTTCACCAACCGCAAGGTGCCCGAGCAGTCCAAGCAGAAGCTGTATCAATACTACAACCTGGACAAGCCTGTTTTCGCCCAGTATCTGGGCTATATGGAGAACCTCATCAAAGGCGACCTGGGCTATTCGATCGCGCAGACGGGCCGGTCGGTGAACTCGATCATCGCCGCGTCGTTCCCGTACTCGGTCGACCTTGGGCTGCGCGCGCTGCTTGTCGGCACGGTGCTCGGTATCCTGCTTGGCATTGTGGCGGCGCTCCGGCGCGGAGGCGTCGTCGACTCGCTGTGCATGGTCACGGCGGTCGTCGGCATCTCGGTGCCGAGCTTCATCGTCGGCGCGCTGATTCAGCTCGTATTCGCCGTCAAACTGAAATGGTTTCCCGTCGCGACCTACAACGGGTTTTCATACACGGTGCTGCCGACGGTCGCGCTGTCGCTCGGCATGATCGCGACGATCGCGAAATACACCCGGGCCAGCATGCTGGAGGTCATCTTCGCCGACTATGTCAAGACGGCGGACGCCAAGGGCCTGAGCCGCTGGCAGATCATCTTCCGGCACATGCTCAGAAACGCGTTGCTTCCGATCATCACGCTGCTGGGCCCGATGGTCGCGTCGGTGCTGACCGGCACGTTCGTCGTCGAGCAGATCTTCGCGGTGCCGGGCCTCGGCAAGCATTTCGTCACGTCGATCGTCAACCTGGACTACTCGCTGATCGTCAGCCTGACGGTTTTCTACGGCGCGTTCCTGGTCCTGATGAACCTCGTCGTCGACATCGTCTACGGCATTGTCGACCCGAGAATCCGCATCGAGCGCTGAAAGTGAGGGAAGCGAATGCAGACCTTGAATGAAAGGCTTCCGGACGGCGCGTTCGAGCATCTCGGCGTCGATACGCAGGCGGCCGACCGCGTCGTGCGGAAGTCGCTGTCCTATTGGCAGGATACCTGGCGCAGGCTGAAAAAGAACAAGTTCGCGATGGCCGGGCTGGTCGTGCTCGCGGTGATGATCTTGTTGTCGCTGTTCGCGCCGGTTTTTTCGCCGTACGATTACAAAGAGACCTTCATGGATCAGCCGAACTTCCCGCCGAGTGCGGAGCATCCGTTCGGCACCGACACGCTGGGCCGCGACATGTGGGCGCGCGTGTGGATCGGCGGGCGCGTGTCGCTGGGCATCGGGTTTGTCGCGGCGCTGCTGCAGGGCGTCGTCGGCGTGCTGATCGGCGCGGCGTCCGGCTACATCGGCGGGAAGTTTGACATGATCGTCATGCGCACGGTCGACGTGCTGATCGCGATTCCGTACCTTGTCTGGGTGACGCTTCTGATGCTCGTCACCGGCGCCGGCATTGTGCCGATGATCCTCGCGCTGACGCTGACCGGCTGGCTTTCGATGGCGCGGCTCGTGCGCGGCCAGGTGCTGCAAATGAAAAACGAGGACTACGTGATGAGCGCGCGGTCGCTTGGCGCGGGCACGTTCCGGATCATTACCAAATACATGATTCCAAACGCAATCGGCGTAATCCTGGTCAACATGACGTTCGCAGTGCCCGGCGCGATCTTCTCGGAGGCGTTCCTGTCGTTCATCGGCATCGGCATTTCGTCGCCGATGACCTCCTGGGGGCAGCTCGTCGCGATGGGCATGAAGCTGATGTCCCTGTACCCGTACCAGTTGATCTGGCCGTGCGTGTTCATCGCGCTGACAATGCTTTCGCTGCAACTGATCGGCGACGGCATGCGCGACGCACTCGACCCGAAACTGCGCAGATAGGAGGCGGCAAATGCAAAACGATGTGTTGCTGCGTGTGAAGGACCTGCGCGTTTCATTCAGCACGCACGCGGGCGCGGTGCAGGCGGTGCGCGGCGTTTCGTTCGACTTGAAAAAGGGTGAGATCATAGCGATTGTCGGGGAGTCCGGCTCGGGCAAGAGCGTCATGACGCAGTCGCTCGTGCGGCTGCTGCCGTCGCCGCCGGCAAACGTCTCGGCGGAGGCGATTGAACTGTCCGGCGTGGACATCTCCAAATGGAAGCGCCAGCAGCTCACCCGCGTCAAGGGCAAGGAAGTCGGCTATGTGTTCCAGGATCCGATGACGAGCCTGAATCCGACCGCGAAAGTCGGCCGGCAGATCGTCGAAGTGATGCGCAAGCATTCAACCATAGCGGTTTCGGACGCGTACGACCGGGCGGTCGAGCTGCTGCGGCTGACCGGCATCCCGAACCCGGAGCGGCGGTTCAATCAATATCCGCACGAGCTGTCCGGCGGCATGCGGCAGCGCGCGATGATCGCCATCGCGATCGCGTGCCGGCCGAAACTGCTCATCGCGGACGAGCCGACAACCGCGCTGGACGTGACGATCCAGTCACAGATCCTTGAGATCATCAAGGACCTAAACCGCGAGTTCGGCGTGTCCGTGATCCTGATCACGCACGACCTGGGGATCGTGGCGAACGTCGCGTCGCGCGTGCTGGTCATGTACGGCGGCCGCATCGTCGAAAGCGCGCCGGTGGACGACCTGTACGAATCCCCGATGCACCCATACACCCGAGCGCTGCTCAGCAGTGTGCCCCGGCTTGACTCCGACGACAAGCGGCCGCTGGAGCACATCATCGGCGCGCCGCCGGACATGATCGACCCGCCGAGGGGCTGTGCGTTCGCGCCAAGGTGCAAATACTGCATGCGGGTGTGCCGCGAAATGTATCCGGCGGAGACTGCGCCCGGGCCGAACCGGACGCTGAACTGCTGGCTGACAATGCCGCAGGCGAGGGCCGTGCGCGAAGCGGTGGACAGGCAGGTGATCGTGCATGCGTAACGAAACAAAGCTAGTGCAAATCAAAGACGTATCCAAGTCGTTCCTTATCAAGGGCGCGGGACATCTCAAAGCCGTTTCCGGCGTGTCGTTCGACATATCGGAAGGGGAGATCGTCGGTCTGGTCGGAGAATCCGGCTGCGGCAAGACGACGCTCGGCCGGATGATCAAGGCGCTGATCCCAGCGGACAGCGGCGAGATCCTGTTCGCGGGCGAAGACGTGACAAAGCTCGGCCCGGAAGGCGCGCGGCGCTATGCCCAGAGCGCGCAAATGATCTTCCAGGACCCGTACAGCTCGCTGAACCCGCGCATGACCGTCGCGGAGCTGGTCGGCGAGGGGCTGGTGATCCACAGGCTCGAAACATCAAAACAAGCGCTGCGGGAGCGCGTGTACGACCTGCTGGAAATGGTCGGTCTGAGCCGTGAGCACGCAAGCCGCTTCCCGCACGAATTTTCAGGCGGACAGCGGCAGCGCGTCGGCATTGCCAGGGCGCTCGCGCTCAACCCGCGCTTCCTGGTCTGCGACGAGCCGATTTCCGCGCTGGACGTGTCGATCCAGGCACAGATCATTAACTTGTTCAAGGACTTGAAAACCAAGCTGAACCTGACGTATCTGTTCGTGGCGCACGACCTTGCGATGGTCAAGTATATCTCCGACCGCGTGGCGGTGATGTACCTTGGCAAAATCGTCGAGATCGCGTCATCCGGCGAGCTGTACAGAAACCCGATGCACCCGTACACCCAGTTCCTGCTTTCCGCGATTCCGATTCCGAACCCGAAGACCGAGCGCGGCCGCGACCATGTGCGCATCGCGGGCGACCTGCCAAGCCCGATCAACCTGCCGGCGGGATGCAGCTTCTTTGGCCGATGCAAATATGCGTCGGACGGCTGCAAGGCAAATGACATGACCCTGCGCGAAGTCGCGCCGGGCCACTTCGCGGCGTGCGACAGGGCGGGCGAAGCGTGACGGGACGGCCGCACC
>JAVBOQ010000303.1:0-2597 GCA_031550455.1 Eubacteriales bacterium | reverse complement strand
GCTCCGCCTTTTGTAATCCCTCTTACGGGCCTTGGGCCTTTAAGACTCCCCTCCTATGGCTTTTATACAATAGAACCCCGCCCGCCGTGTGGCGAAAAGTATGGGTTTCCAACGGGGCTTCGCCCCTTTGGCAGGGTCTGGGACGGCGTCCCAGCGTACCTTTCCCCTATCCCCACACAGGAGTTTGCTCTATGCCAACCACCTTCCGGTTCCTCGACCCCGGCGCGCCTCACGACGGCGAGCTCGAACTCGCGCTGACCGACACCGCCGCGGCGGATCCGTCGCGCAACCGGGTTCCCGTCTATTTTTTTGACATTTTGAGCCTTCAGACCCGTGAAAAGATGGGCAACATCTCGCTGCGCGTCGGGTATAACGAGAGCATCCGGTACTGCGGGCACATCGGCTACGGCGTGTACCCGAACTATCGCGGCCATCATTACGCCGCGAGGGCGTGTCGGCTTTTGTTCCCGTTGGCGCGGGCGCACGGCATGGACAAGCTCCTGATCACATGCAGGCCGGACAACATCGCGTCGTACCGCACCTGCGAATGGCTCGGGGCCAGATTCCTCGGCATTGTCGACCTGCCGGAGACGGACGACCTCTACAAGGCCGGCGCGCGGCAGGAATGCGTGTTTGAGATTGGGTTGTGACAGGGGGACGCCAAAGGGCTCCGCCCTTTGGAATCCCGCTTAAGGGCCATTGGCCCTTAAGAATCCCCTCCTATGGCTGTTATACAATAGAACCCGCCCGCCGTGAGGCGAAAAGGAAGGGTTTCCAAAGGGGCTTAGCCCCTTTGGCAGGGTCTGGGACGGCGTCCCAGTGTCCCCTCCCCTCCCCTCACGGTGTCAGCGACGCGATATACTCCTCCAGGCACCAGTTCTTTTCGCGCATGATCCGCGCGTGCGGCTGGCCGACATAGCGGATGTGCCACTGCTCGGCGTTGATGCCGGTGATCGCCTCTTTATCTTCGGTGTAACGAATGATGAACCCATAATCCCAGCAGTTTTCAGCAAGCCATTTGCATTGCTCTGTCAGAGGAAAGCTCTGGCCCGGCACCGTAACGTCGAACGCAAGCCCGGTGTGATGCTCGCTCGCGCCGGGCTTCGCGACGTATTTCGCGGTCGCGGTCTGGGCCTGCGACGAGGAGAGGCCCTGGTTGCGGTACTCCGCCGCCTTGTTGTTCCAAACGGTCTGCTGGTATTTGACGGAGCGGAATCCTGCGCTGATCTGCCAGTTATGTACGCCTTCCGCGATCGCCGCGCGCAGCATGACCATCAGCGCGTCCACGGCCGTCCGGTCGCCTTCGATTTCGCTGCCCTTGATCGTCACAACGCTTTTGTCGCAGTAGTCGCGCATCATCACCAGCGTGCCGGGCCTGTAATCATCAGACACCAGATTGTCCTTGTTGACGAGGATCGGAACCGGTGCGTTTTCAATGAACGCCTCCGTCTGCGGCTGCGGCACCGTCGCGTCCTGCGCGGGGCCTGTGGAGAACGTGAGGCCGCCCTCCGCGGCGGAGTTAGACAAAAGCTGCAGGCTGCCGCCAAAGGTTGCGAGCGCGTCGCCGATCTGGTTGAGCGCTCTTTGCGGCGCGTCAACGTCAATGAACGACACATACCCAACGCCGGCCGCGATGATCAGCGCCAGCACCGCCGATATCAGCGGAAACCGCCTTCTTCTTCTCATAGAGCTCCTTTAGGCGAAGCGCCATTGCGCGGCGTCGTCATTACCGCGCGAGGATCCACGCGGCGATGTCGTCCAGCACCGGTGCGGAGAACCGCGTCCCTTCGGTGAACATATGGCCGAGGCCAGTGTAGATTTGCAACGTCAGATCCTTGTCCGGATGGTTCGTCTGAAACTGCCGCCACAGCGCGAAGTCAACGTCCGCGTATACCTGGATGTCGTCCTCGCCCTGCAGGATCAGCATCGGCGCGTCGCATGCGGCCGCCAGCGCTTCGCGGTCGCGCCGCATGTCGTCCCAGTACGCGTACGCGCCCGATCCGAGCAGCGTCGCCTCTGCCGCCTGCTCGCCCGTCATGTCCTTAAGCGCCTGTGCGGTCGCGATGTCGTCCGCGTATGCGATCGCGTTCTGCGCCGTCAGTTGATCCCGGAGCAGGTCCGCGAGCGGCCGCACCGTCCCGGCGATCAGCACAAGCCCGGCCGCGCCCGCGCCCTGGCTCTGCATCTCGGTCGCCAGCATCGCGCCGAGGCTGTGGCCGACGATGAACACGCGCTCCGGGTCGATCCTCGGATCGGCCTTCAGCAGCGCGACCGCGGCCAGCGCGTCGTCGATCGTCTCTTCTTGAAAAGTCAGCTTTTTCAGCAGTTCCTTTGTGTAGGGCACGATGCCGGTCTTCATGCCGTACGTGCGCTTGTCATAGCGCAGCACAGCGATGCCCTGTTTCGCCAGCCCTTCCGCGATGTCGCGGAAAACGGCGGTCTCGCCGAGCGTCTCGTTCCGGTCGTTTGGGCCGGAGCCGTGGACGAGCACGACGGCGGGCAGCTTCCCGCCGTCTGCCGGCATCGTCAGGAAACCGGGCAGCGCATATTCGCCGACCGCGACCGTCTCTTCGTTTTCGGCCGGTGTGAATGCCGAC
>JAVBOQ010000047.1:0-12629 GCA_031550455.1 Eubacteriales bacterium | reverse complement strand
CGTGCTCGCCACGCTTCATGCGATGACCGCGTTGCAAACCCACATCACGAAGCTGTTCGCCTACGCGCGGATGCGGCGCGACGAGGACAGCCGCGTCACGCAGGCGCAGGCGATGGCCGACCGCGTGGCGACGCTCGCGACGCGCGCGTCCGCGGCCTCCGCGTTCCTGCGCCCGGCGCTTTTGTCGATGCCGGAGGCGCTGATCGCCTCCTTCGCGGCCGATCCCGCGTTCGCGGACTACGACCGCACGCTCGAAAGCGTGCTCCGCAGCCGCCCGCACACGCTTGGCAAGGAACAGGAGGCGCTGCTCGCGGACGCGGCGGAGGTCGGCGACAGCTTTTCGACGATCTACACGCTGATGACCGAGGCCGACATGACCTTCCCGAGGATCACCGACGAGACCGGCGCGCTGGTCGACTTTTCCGAGGCGCGGCTGCTTTCGTTCCTGCAAAACCGCGACGGCCGCGTGCGCCGCGACGCCTACGAGACCATGATGAGCACCTACGGCGCGTACGGCAACCTGTTCGCGGCGGTGTATGGGTCAAGCGTCAAAAACAATGTGTTCCGCGCCCGGGCGCGCAGGTTTCCGTCCGCGATCGAGGCGTCGCTTTTCGGCGATGAGATTCCGTCTGCGGTCTATGACGCGCTGCTGACGGCGGTCGACAGCCGTCTGCCCGCGCTGAACCGCTACCTGTCGTTGAAGCGGAAGCTGCTTGGCCTTGACGCGCTGCACCTTTGGGATCTGTATGTCGACACGTCGAGCGATTTTGAGATGAAGCTGACGTACGACGAGGCGTACGCGCTGGTGCTGGAAGCGCTCGCGCCGCTCGGCGACGACTACGTGTCGGTGGTTCGCGCGGCGAAGGAGGGGCGCTGGATCGACGTGTACGAAAACGAGGGCAAGCACAGCGGTGCGTACTCGTGGGGCGAGTACAACACGCATCCGTACATCCTGTTGAACTTCCAGGGCAGCTTTGACAGCGCGTCGACGCTGGCGCACGAACTGGGCCACGCGATGCATTCATACTACTCAAACAAGGCGCAGCCTGCCGAAAAGGCGGATTATACGCTGTTCGCGGCCGAAGTCGCGTCAACCGTCAACGAAATCCTGCTAAGCTGTCATCTCCTGGCGACGCGCAAAGACCGCGCGGCGCGCCAGTCGCTGATCGGCTCGCTGCTGGAGCATTTCAGAACGACGGTTTTCCGCCAGACGCTGTTCGCGACGTTCGAGCGCGAGGCGCACGCGATGTGCGAGCGCGGCGAGGCGCTGACCAAAGAAGCGCTGTGCGCGCGCTATCTCGATCTGTACCGGCGGTTCTACGGCGCGAGCAGCGTCATCGACGAGCCCGCGCAATACGAATGGATGCGCATCCCGCACTTCTACCGCGCGTTCTATGTGTACGCCTACGCCACCGGGTTCTCGGCGGCCGTCTGCATCGCGCAAAAGATCCTCAAAGAGGGCAAGCCGGCCGCGGACGGATACCGGCGGTTCCTGTCGGCCGGCAGTTCGCTGCCGCCGATCGAGGCGCTGAAGCTCGCGGGCGTGGACATGGCGACGCCGGGACCGGTCAGCGAGGCGCTTCACTGGTTTGAGGAAATGATCGGGGAATTTGAGAAGGCCTGCGAGTGATGGGCGGAACCGGCGAAATGCGCAACCCGCGCGGTATCATCGTGTTCGGCGCGAACGGAAGCGGCAAAACGACGCTCGGGCGTGAACTGGCGCGCATGCTGAACTACAAACATATGGACATCGAAGATTATTGTTTTGAAAAATCCGAGATTCCATACGCCAAGGCGCGCCCGCGCGAAGATTGCCTGAAGTTGATGCTCGCCGACATTGAAAAGCATCGCTCGTTTGTGCTCACCGCCGTCACCGGGGACTTTGGCGAAACGATCCCGCGCTACTACGAGCTTGCCGTATGGATCGCGGCGCCGCTGGAATTGCGGATGGAACGCGTCCGCCAGCGCGCATACGCGCAACACGGCAAGCGCGTTCTAGCGGGCGGCGATATGTATGAGCGGGAGGCAAGGTTCCTTGATTTCGTCGCCGCGCGGCCGCTTTCAGCCATCGAACGGTGGGCTGAAACGCTCGCGTGCCCCATCGTTCACATCGACGGCACAGAGGACTGGCGCGAAAGCGCCGCAAAAGCCGCGGCCGCTTTGACGCGCGATACGGAATGTCTTCCCCTCCCGCCGTGAGGCGAAGTAGGGTTTCCAAAGGGGTTTAACCCCTTTGGCAGGGTCTGGGACAGCGTCCCGGCGTTCCTTTCGCCCCCTTCTCCGTCCCTCACGTTTTCTTCTGAAACATCTCAGCTTTCAGCTTGTTTTCATTTCCGTCCAGCAGCCGCCGGATGTTCCCGCGGTGCGCGAAGAACACCATCGCAGCCATGCAAAGCGCGAACACGATGACCGACGGATCGCCATGCGCGATCGTGTCGGCGGCGGCCTCGATGACGAACACGACGGCGGCGCACAGCGTGCCGAGGGAAACCATTTTCGCGCGCCAGATGACCAGCGCGCCGATGGCGAGCATGATCAGGGTATACAGCGGAAACAGCACCGCGAGCACGCCGATGGACGTCGCCGCGCCTTTGCCGCCTTTGAACGCATAGAACGCCGGCCAGATATGGCCCGCGACGCAGCACGCCGCGCCGACCATGCCGCCGAGCCGCCCGCCGCCGATCCACAGGCAAAGCGATGTCGCGACCACGCCTTTGAGCATGTCGCCCAGCAGCGTCATCAGGCCCTGTTTCCGGCCGAGCACGCGCAGCGCGTTCGTCGCGCCGCTGCCGCCGCTGCCGTGCTTGCGCAGGTCAACGTTTCCCGTGAGTTTTCCGATGATCAGGCCGGTTTGAATGTTTCCGAGCAGATAGCCGACCGCCGCACAGGCAAGCACTTGCCAGAAAGTCATTTACGCCTCCTTGGTCTTTTCCCGCAGGATCAGGCGGATAGGCGTCCCGACGAAGCCGAACGCCTTGCGCAACTGGTTCTCGAGGTATCGTTCGTACGCGAAGTGCATCAGCGTCATGTCGTTGATGAACAGGATAAACGTCGGCGGTTTGACACCCTGCTGTGTGCCGTAGTAAATTTTCAGCCGCCTGCCGCCGACGGTCGGCGGCTGCTGCGCGAGCTGCGCGTCCGCGAGCACATCGTTGAGCACGCCGGTCGTGATTCTGCGCGCGTGCTGTTCATAGACCTCCATCACGAGATCCAGCACTTTGGACACGCGGGTGCCCTCGCGCGCGGAAATGAACAGCACCGGCGCGTAGTCCATGAACTTGAGCTGCTCGAGGACATCTTTGCGCATCGTCTCAAACGTGCCGGTTTCCTTTTCGACGGCGTCCCATTTGTTGACGATGACGACGGCCGCCTTGCCCTCCTCATGGACGAACCCGGCGATCTTCGTGTCCTGCTCTGTGACGCCTTCCCGCGCGTCGATCAGGATCAGCGCGACGTCGCAGCGGCGGATCGCCTCAAAGGAGCGCACGACGCTGTACCGCTCGATCGAAGCGTCCTCGATGGCGCGCTTGCGCCGGATGCCGGCGGTGTCGATGATGTTGAACTTTTGCCCGTCGCGCTCGAACGGCACGTCGACCGCGTCGCGCGTCGTGCCCGGGATGTCGGACACCATCACGCGATTCTGGCCGAGGACGCGGTTGACCAGCGTCGACTTGCCGACGTTCGGCTTGCCGACGACCGCGATGTGGATCGGCGGGTCAGCCTCTTCGTCCACGTCCGGCACATTCGGCAAAAGGTTCAGGATCTCGTCGAGCAGGTCGCCCAGGCCAAGCATGTTCGCGCTCGATATCGCGATCGGCTCGCCGATGCCAAGCCCGAAGAAATCGTACCGGTTTTCCATGATCGCGAGGGTGTCGGCCTTGTTGACGACCAGCAGCACCGGGCGGTTCGCCTTGCGCAGCAGGTTCGCGACGTCTTCGTCGTCCGGCGTCATCCCGTCGCGCCCGTCGACGAAGAACAGGATCACGTCGGCCATGTCCATCGCGATGCCCGCCTGATAACGCATCTGCGTCAGCAGCGGATCTTCGGAGCGCGGGTCGATGCCGCCTGTGTCGATCAGCGTGAACTGTTTTCCGCGCCATTCCACGTCGGCGTACACGCGGTCGCGCGTCACGCCCGGCGTATCCTCGACGATCGCGATGCGCTGCCCCGCGACCTTGTTAAAAAAAGTAGATTTCCCGACGTTCGGGCGGCCGACCACGGCCACGAGCGGTTTCGCCATGTCAATCCTCCGGGAAAAAATCAACGCCGGTCAAGGCGTCCAGGAGATCCGCGCCGTCGCATCGGACGGCCCGCACCGGTTTTTGAAGCGTGTCCCGCACCGACTGAAGCGACACGCCGTCGAGGAACAGATCGCCCTCGCTTCGCAGCATCGAGCGCGGAATCAGAAATTCGTCGGCCGAAACGCCGGCCAACGCGTCCTGCAAGTCCATGCCGGTAATCAGCCCGGCAACGGTCACCGTATGGCCGAAAAACCGGTTTTCGACCGCGAGCACGCGCGCGTCGACGCCCGGCAGCGGATGATCGCGCAACAGCGCGGTCAAAAACGGCGCGGCCGAAACGCCGGTCGCGACGGCGACGCGGCGCGGGCGGATGTCCGCCGGATCCATCAGCCGGTACGCGGCCGAGAACTCGACCTGCAGCCCGCGCAACAGCCCGACGCCGTTTTCCACCTGCGGGTACGTTTCGTACGCGCCGTCGTCCGGGATCGGCTCGCCGGCCAGACAATAAAACTCGTCCGCCGGGAACGCGAACCGCGTGCCGATGGTTTTTCGCAATCTGTCTTGCCACGCGCGCGCCTGCGACAGCAGCGCGGCGGCGGATTCTTTTGTGTAGGGCGTCAGTTCCGCGAGCCCGTCGCGGAACCGCGTCAGCCCGACGGGCACCAGCGCGGCCGACCGCGCGGCCGGGTACAGCCCGGACAGCGTTTCGAGCGTGTCGTCGAGCGCCGCGCCGTCGTTCATGCCCGGGCACAGCACGATCTGGCAGTGGAACGACAGCCCGGCGTCCCGAAGCGCGCGCATTTTCGGCACGATGTCCTTAGCGCGGCGGTTGCCCATCATGCGCGCGCGCACCGCGCCGTCGGTCGCGTGTACCGACAGGTACAACGGGCTTGCCTTCCGGGCGATCGCGCGGGCGAACTCCGCGTCCGAAAGGTTCGTCAGCGTGATGTAGTTGCCGGTCATCAAGGACAGCCGCCAGTCGTCGTCCTTGACATACAGCGATTCGCGCATGCCTTCGGGCATCTGGTCGACGAAGCAGAAAACGCAACGGTTCGCGCACGTGCGGATGCGGTCGGTCAGCGACGTCGCGAGCGTCAGCCCGAGCGGCGCGTCCCCGGCCTTTTGGATCGTCACGGCGCGAAGGCCGCCTTCGCCTTCGACCTCGACCGCAAGGCGCGCGGCGGCGGTCAGGAACTGGTAGTCGATCGGATCGAGCACCGGCTCGCCGTTGATGGAAACAATCGACTCGCCGGACTTCAGCCCGTGCCGCGCGCCGATGCCCCGCGGGTCCGCCTCCGCGATCCGTACCGCCAACCGGCCTCGCCTCCCGACACAGTGATTTTCCCATAGCATTATCGGGGAATCTGGTTAAAATGTCAACTCGACCCGAGAATCAACAGCAGCTTTTCATAGTCGGCAACCTTTTCAAACCCGCAGGACAGCGCGGTTTGCCTGGAGGCCGTGTTGCCCGCGTAGCAATCCCAATAGACGGTCAGGCCTTTTCCCGCAGCGACGCCGAGGAACGCCCGGGTCATCGCCTTCGCGTAGCCGCGCCGCTGGAACGCTTCCAGCACTTCAATGCCGATCGCGACCGCGCCGCGGCTTGGGAATTCGCTCGTGCAGAAGCCGCAGACTTTTCCCTCGATGACCGGCGAGAAACAGACGCCGCGCCTGAAAAAGTCATCCATGTCGTTGTAGGTGGCGGTCCCGATCACCTCGTCGACGATCATCTGGTAGTTTTCAAGCGGTTCGGGCCGCTCGACGCGCACAATCTCTTCGGGCGGCACGCCTTCGCAAACAGCGCCATTCCGGCGCAGCAGCGTATACCCGGACGGCCTGCACTTGTCGCCAAAGCGCCGCGAAAATGCGTCCCGCCACGCGGCTTCACCGGTCAGCACCTGCGCGTAACGTCCGCTGAACGGTTGTAACAGCGTCCCGTTGACGAACGCAAAGCAACCGTCCGTGCAAGCGCCGCCAATGAACAACATCAGGCCGAACACCAGCACGCAGGTTTTCGGGCTATCCGCATCATCGACAAAGACGGACGCCAGCCTCTGGTTTTCAACAACGGCGTCCAGCATGTACTGCAGCGGTGTGAACGCCAGATGGCGTCTGGCGGATTCGGTAAGCGACGGTATCTGAATCATGGGCCTCTCCTTTGGCGTTTTGCTGTCCAACCATGGCACATTTCCGTATGTTAGCCCATCAGCGCGTCATCATCCCCGGCGACCATTGTGCGCAGTTCGCCGATCAGGTACAGGGATCCCGCCGCGACAACGCGGCCTTCCGGGCCCGCGAGCGCTTTCGCCTGTTCGAGCGCCTCCCGCATGGAGCTCGCGACCGCGGCTTCGACGCCTTGCTCCGCGAAAGCGGCCGCGAGCGTCTCCGCGTCGAGCGCGCGCTTGTTGTCCGGCGCGACCGTGACGACCGCGTCCGCGAGCGGCGCGAGCAACCCGGCCATCGCGCGCCAGTCCTTGTCCTTCATCACGCCGGTCAAAAGCACGGTGCGCCGCACGGGCAGCGTGGCGGTGTACGCCGCGAGCGCGGCGATGCCCTGCGGGTTGTGCGCGCCGTCCATCAAAAGCGGCGGCGTCCCTTCCGCCCATTCCAGGCGGCCCGGCCAGCGCGTACGCCGCAGGCCCTCCGTGATCGCTTCCTCCGGGATGCGAAAGCCCTCGCCGCGGAGCAAACGCAGCATGGCCGCCGCGACGCCCGCGTTGTACGCCTGATGCGCGCCGTGCAGGCCGAGCGGCGCGTTTTCGTATGGCGCCGCGATCGAAAGCTGCGCGCCGACTTCATCGCAACGGGCCTGAATGACGGCTCGCACCGACTGTGTCGCCTGCGCCGACAGCGCCATCGGCACGCCGGGCTTCGCGATGCACGCCTTTTCATAGGCGATCAGCTCCGGCGTGTCGCCGAGCACGCTCATGTGATCCAGCCCGATCGACGCGATCGCGGTCACACGCGGCGTGATCACGTTCGTCGGGTCGAGCCGGCCGCCCAGGCCTACTTCGATCACCGCGATATCGACGGCTTCTTCCGCAAAATACAGAAACGCAAGCGCCGTGCCGATCTCAAATTCGGTCGGCAGCACGCCTTCCGCGCGCAGCGCGTCGACCGCCTCCGCGACGCGGTTCATGCACCGCGCCAGCGCGGCGTCCGGGATCTGCACGCCGTCGATCCGGATGCGCTCATTGTACCTTTGCAGGTACGGTGACGTGTAAAGGCCCGTGCGGTATCCGGCGCGGCGCAGCCCGGACTGCAAAAAGGCGCAGACGGAGCCCTTGCCGTTCGTCCCGGCGACGTGCGCCGTCGGATACCGGTCCTGCGGGTTGCCGAGCAGCCCGAGCAACCGCCGCATGTTGTCAAGCCCGTTCTTTTTGCCGAGTCCATAGGTCGCGTGGATGTACGCGACCGCCTCTTCGTAACAGAAGTTTCTCATATGCGAAGCCCTTCGCGGACGAACGCCGCGTATCCGTTGATCTGCACGAGATCGCAGTCCATTCGGTATTGCTGCAAATCGTTATAGTATAACCCGCTTTGTATCTCCACCGACAGCGAGTCGAGCGGGAAGCCCTCGGTGCGGCGCGGGTGCGGCGTGTCGACGATGTAGAACGGCTCCGACGCGACCGTGTCGTCGAACCGGTCGATGACGCCGCCGTCAGCGAACGCGATCGCCAGCGCGTTCCGGTACCGGGCGACCATCCTGCCTCCCCGGGACGCCGCGAGCCTCGCGTAATAATCGGTCATCTCGTCGTCGTTCATCCGGCGGCCGTTCATGCGGCGCGGATGGTCGGCCGGCTGCAGCTCGTCCGGAAGTCCGTCGATGTACAGGCCGGAATCGGCCGAAAGCGTCGTCATACCGGTCAGGTCGCGATAGAACGCGGCCTTGATCCGTGCGTTTTCCAGCGGTGAATGGCCGGTTTCGTCAGGCTCCGGCAGCGCGCCCGGCAGATCGCGAACACCGATCAGTTCAATGGACAGCGGCGCAAGCCAGCGCCGCATCGCGGCCAGCTTCGCCGGGTTCGTGGTACCGTACAACAGCCGCATAGGACGCCTCCCTTTGTGCCGGACAGAGCATAGCACAACGCGGGGCGGATCGCAACACGGCGGGGCAAAACGAAAGCCCGCTCACATGAGCGGGCGTGGCGCGCGATCCGAAGAAGCGGCGGGGCGGTCAGCCGGCGGTGACCTGCGCCCAGATCTGCGCGAAGATGTCGGCCAGCGCGGCCTGCAACTCGTCTTCCTGTAGCACACCATCGTAGTGAAACCGGAGCACCGCCTCGACATGAGCATGCGCCTCGGCATACGCGGCGTCGTACGCGTCTTCCGTCGTGAGTTCCATGCACCAGCAGTTCGCGACCCCGCAATAGTAGATCGTATGCGGATACCAGATATCACCGTCACCTTCATCGGAACTAAAATAAATTGTGGGGAACTCAGACCAGTTGCCACTGACGCTGTGGTAGTCCCTCTCCTCGTCCGAAAAGCCGCATTCGCAGTCGCAACCGGCGATCACGCAAAAAATACAGCAATCGTCCTCTGTAACCGTGTAGCGGGCAAACGGAATAACGACAGGCTTCTTTTGAATCAGATGCGGCGCGGGATGATCGCCTGTCGGGAACCCTTTGGCCGGATGTTCGCCGGTGTACTCACGGAGATCCTTGCCGCCAGCCCACGGCGTGTCCGTCCAGTCGGCCAGCGCACTGCCGGCGAGGGAGAGGAACAGCGCGGCTGTCAGCAGCACCGAAACCAATCGTTTCATTCAAGTCACCCCTTTAATGAATTATGAACAATGTACTGCAAACGGAAATTCTTGTCAATCTTATCCGAATAAAAAACGGGCAATCTTGGGCAATTATGAACAAACATCGCATTATGCTCCTTGTGTAATGCCAGCCGGGATGTGACCCTTGCGGCGGAGTAACCCGATGTTCGGTTTGCGCATAGGATACAGTGAAGGCGCCTGGTGCGTTGGCCTTATGATACAACAGAACAACATAACAATCAAAAGAAGTTACGGCTTGCGGGGCGCCTTTCGATATCCCTATTCTTCAAAAGGAAGTAGAGACATGTCTAGTAAATGTAAATCCACTTTTTGCAAATGCATTCCGGTCATCATTGGCGTGTTGTTGGGAGCGGCAATGGCCGTGCTGTTTGCATTCGGTTATGCGGAAGCGATTCACGCAATCTTCCCGGTGACGGCCGTTGTAGGCCTGGTATTTACCGTGCTTTTGTCAATACTCGCTGTTCATCAAAGGTATCGGTGCTGTTTGTGCGAGTATCTGCCGTTAACACTTTTTTCGTCCCTGGCGCTGACAGTTCTGTCCGTTCTGTCAATGGCAACAACGGTAACGCCAGAATTTATTGGTTTTACGGTGCTTGTTTTTCTCGGGACATCCAGCTTGTTTATATCTGTGATCGGGTTATTTATGTTGGTCAAATGTTTACTCGGATGCCACTGCGTTTGTGACGAGCGCTGCTAGGCGTGGCTTTTCCCCAAAAGGAGAGGCAAAATGAAAAAGAAAACGATCTATCGCATTAGCACCGTGTTTCTATCTGCTCTTGTGCTGTCGGCAAACATTGTTTGCTATGCGGCTGTCGATCCGGGTTTTGCCAACGGGGAGACCGCAACCATAGGCACTGGCCCGGGCATGCACCCGTGGCCATCCCTGGGGGAAGGTTTTGGCGGCAGCGCCACAGGCGAAATTTACAATACAAATATAACACTTGACAGAACGGCAGACCATCTTGCGCAAATGTACGGCGGATCAAAAACCGGCGCTGTAAACGGCGGTACAAACCTGATGTACAACGGCAACAGCAACTTTGATTTCAAAACGGCGACCAGCGGTTATGGAATGTATCACCTGTATGGCGGCAACCAGACCGGCATCGTGGGCGGCGGTACCCATTTGACGATGAACTCGGGCTGGGTACGGGGCTGGATCATTGGCGGCGGGGCCGGAACCGTTAACGGTGATTCGATTGTCGATATCAGCGGCGGCTTGGTAGGCGCGTGTATTGACAACTATTCGGACGGACAGGGCGAGGTCTACGGCGGACCTATGGGCATAGGCAGCGTGCTGTATGGCAATACCCATGTCAACATCAGCGGCAGCAAGTACAATCCCGAGACGTATACACCGGGCGATAATCCGACGGTTATCCGTCAGCATGTGCTTGGCGGCGGAAATACCGGCGGGCTTGTGGTAGGCAGTACCTTTGTCAATATATCAGGAGGCACAATCTTAGGCCATGTCGCAGGCGCCGGAGGCGGCGGCGGCATCGCGAACATTGTCACCGGCGACACGCATGTCACGGTCGCAGGCGGAGAAATCGGTGAAATGATACCCGATCTCAACGGCGGCAGCGTGTTCGGCGGCGGATACGCGAACGGCAACAACGTGGAAGGCAACACTTTTGTGACCGTCAGCAACGACGCATACATTTTGGGCGACGTTTACGGCGGTGGAAAAAGTAAGGAAGGCCAGTCCAATACCGTGAACGGAAACAGCACTGTCGATATCCTGGGCGGCCTTATCAACGGCAATATTTACGGCGGAGGTCAGGCCGGCGCAATTGTGAAAGGATATTCAAACATCAATTTGAAGCATATTATTGCCGACAATCCGTTTATCGAGCATTTTACAGGCGCAATTCTTGCCGGAAACGCAGAGCAGGACGTCAACGTCAATTTCATGAACTACCACGGTCTGTTTCACGGGTCAATCGGAAACAGTGCAAGCGCACGCGCTGAAACCGCGAAGAGACTTGGCGAAGTCAAGATTTTTGACTACTCAAAGGTGATCTTCGCGGGCGGCAAAACCTACGATGCGAAGTTATGGAAGATCGAAGGCAATGCTTCCGCCGCGTTTTTCGCAGACGCCACAATTACCGCAGACAATTTCATTCAAATAGGTAACATTGAGCTCAACAACTATAACCGGCCGAATTATGTGACGCTCACGATCGACGGAAACTACGTTTCGGCTGGCGGTACGATCAATATGTCTGCGAAAAGCAATACGGCGAAAGACTTCCTGATCATCACAGGCAATGCGGATTTGACATCCGGCAGAACGACAATATTTCTGACGCTTGATGAAGGGTGGGAAGGCGACCGGATCGACCTCGTTGACATTCAAGGGATCGGGGCTGTCGAATCCTTTGACATTAACGTAAAGGATTTTGAAGGCGGGGAAGTCGTTCTGAAAAAAGAAGAATTGCCCGATGGCGTTGTCGAGTGGTATATTGTGTATCAGGAGACGCCTGACCCGCAGGGAACAACCCAAGCAATCATTTCCTTGGCCTTCTTGTCCGTGCTGACTGGCATAGCGACGTTCGGCATGTTGGCTTTTTTCCTATGCAGGTTTCCATGCCTGATTTGGCGCAAACCATGCTGCTGTCATTGCAGAAGCCGTGAGCGCAAATGCGCTCCATCGTTGAGAATGCCATTCCATTGACCAGACAGACCGAAGCAGGCATTCCTGCACGTCAGTCAAACGTGAGCGTCATCGCGATTTCGTCGGCGAGGCGCAACAGGTCCGCCTCGGGCAGCATTTGCGACGCGTTTTCAAGCCGCAAGGATATGTCGATCATGACGCTGCTGTCCCGGGACGCGGGTAGGTAAACGAACAAATCCTGCAAAAAGGCCGCTTCCCCGGCCGGAAACGCTTCCATGCCCGACGCGAAGAAATAGTAGCCCTCCCGCCCCGCAAACGCGCGGGTTTGCAGCGCGCCGACATCCGTGTAGAGCGATCGGATGTTGTCATGTCCGGCCCGCGACAGCGCGTCTGTCTTCCGGTTTGTGCCGCGCAGGACATAGGCGTACAGCGGGCTTTCCGGCTGATCGGGTTCCATTTGGTACAGCGGCTCCGTCGGTGTAACCGGGTTGCCGACCTGTTCGTTGTGCGAAAAGCCCCGGAGCGGCGTGAACGTCGCGATCCGGTACGGCTTGGGCCGCGCGTCCGTACCCTTGTCAGTAAGCAGCCAGTACGAACCACCCACATTCGCGATGCTGTCTTGGACGGGCAGCGGCGGATCGCCGCCGAAAAGCGCGAATCCAGCCGCGACGAGCACCGCGACGACCGTGAGGCCAACCGGCGCAAGCCAGCGCCAACGCTTTTTTTGTTTCAACGGAGCGCCTCCTCTGCCGCCGCGAACAGCCGGCGGACCTGCGCGTCCGGCATCGACGCGTCAATCCCCACGCACGAGAGCGAGCGGCGGCCTTCGGGCTTTGCCGCTTCAAGCAGTGCCAGAACCTCATGCGAGAGCGCTTCCGGCTCGACCGTCAGCAACCGCGCCGGGCTGTAGCGGACGTTCAAGAACACATCGCCGCCAAGCGCCGCGCGCACCGCCGCGACGTCTGACCCCGCGCCGACTTCC
>JAVBOQ010000007.1:0-26664 GCA_031550455.1 Eubacteriales bacterium | reverse complement strand
TTTCAGAAATTCCGCATCGGCAAAGGCCTGTTCGGCAGCGAATGGGTCGGGTTCGCGAACTTTGAAAGGTTTTTCAGCTCCGTCTATTTTTCGCGCACGGTGGCCAACACGCTGACGCTGAGCATCCTCGGCATCGTGCTGGGCATGCCGTTCCCGATCCTGCTGGCGATCTGCTTAAACGACATCCGGAACGGCGCGTACAAACGGTTTGTGCAGCTCGTCACCTACGCGCCGTATTTCATCTCGACGGTCGTTATGGTATCGATGCTGTTTCAGTGGTTTGAGCTGCGCACCGGCATGTTCAACCACCTGACCAAGCTGCTGGGCGGCACGCCGACCGACCTGATGGGCAAGGCGGGCTCGTTCCGTGCAGTGTACACGCTCTCCGGCATCTGGCAGTACATGGGCTTTAACTCGATCGTCTACCTGGCCGCGCTCAACAGCATCGACCCGCAACTGCACGAGGCGGGCATTGTCGACGGCGCGTCCCGGCTGCAGCGTGTCTGGCACATCGACATGCCCGGCATTCTGCCGACGGTGATCATCCTGCTGATCCTAAACTGCGGCCGCATCCTGTCGGTGGGCTTTGAAAAAGTGTACCTGATGCAAAAGCCGGTCAACATCCGGTATTCGCAGATCATCTCGACCTATGTCTACGAAATGGGCTTAAAAAAGCAGGACATCTCCTACGGCACCGCGGTCGGGCTGTTCAACTCGGTCGTCAATTTCTCGCTCGTCGTCGTCGTCAACGCGGTGTCGAAGCGGGTCAGCCAGACCAGCCTGTGGTAAGGAGGGACGCCGTGTGACAAGCCTTGCGAAAAAGAAGCGTTCCGCGATCCGGCTGACCAGAGGCGACCGGGCTTTCCGGGTGGCCGTCCATGTGTTTCTCCTGTTCGCGACGGTCATCATCCTGTTTCCGGTGCTGAACATCATCGCGACGTCGTTCAGCTCGTACGCCGCGACGATCACCGGAAAGGTTTGGATCTGGCCTGCGGAGTTCCAACTGGAAACATACAAATCCGTTTTTTCGTCCAAAAACATGCTGACCGGTTACCGGAACACGATCCTCTACACGGTGCTGGGCACGGGCATCAACCTGATTGTCACGGTGCTGGCCGCGTATCCGCTGTCGTTCTCGGACTTAAAGGGCAAGAACGCGCTGTCCGGGCTGTTCGCGTTTACCATGCTGTTTTCGGGCGGCATGGTGCCCGGCTACATCGTCGTCAATAAGCTCGGCATGATCGACACGGTCTGGGCGATGCTGATCCCTGGCGCGCTGTCGGTGTGGAACATGGTGATCATGCGCACGTTTTTTCATACCGGCATCCCGCGCGAGCTGTACGAGGCCGCGTCCATCGACGGGTGTGGCGACATCAAGTACCTGTTCGCCTGCGTGCTGCCGCTGTCCGGCTCGATCATCGCGGTGATCGCGCTGTACTACGCGGTCGGCCACTGGAACAGCTATTTCAACGCGATGCTGTACCTAAACTCCAAGAACCTTTACCCGCTGCAGATCTTCCTGCGGGAGATCCTGATCATCGGGTCGATGGATTCCGATATGGCGGGCGCGATGGAGTACGAGATGTACGCCCAGGGCGCGAGTGAACTGATCAAGTACGCGGTGATCGTCGTTTCGTCCGCGCCGATGCTGGTGGTGTATGTGTTCATCCAGCGGTTCTTCATCAAGGGCGTCATGATCGGCGCCATCAAAGGGTAAAGCGCCGGCGGGTTGCCGGTCGCAATAAAAGACAATGGAGGAATAAACAGTGAAAAAGGTTCTGGCCATGTTGCTGCTGCTCACGCTGGTCGTGGGCGCCTGTGTCACCGCCGGCGCGCAGGGTGAGAAAAAGACGCTGACCGTCATGACGCCGAAGTCCGCTCGCGTCGAGGATTACGACACCAACGCGTTCATCATCTGGCTCGAGGAGCAAACCGGCATCGACGTGACCTGGATTCAGGTTCCCTCCGAGAGCTGGGAAGAGAAGATCTCCACGGTGATGATGTCCGGGTCGATTCCGGACGTGATCTGCTCCGGCAACCTGACGACCGCGAAGACCCGGCAGGAGCTTTGGGCGGACGACGGCCTGATCATCCCGCTGGACGACCTGATCGCGCAGTTCGGCGACAACACCAAGAAGATGTTCGCGGAACAGGCGGGCGTCGAAGACATGATCAAGCTGGCGGACGGCCACATCTACGCGCTGCCGACCTACAGCGACATCGTCCATGTCAACTATTCCAGCAAGATGTTCATCAACGACAAGTTCCTCGAGGCGCTCGGCATGGAAAAGCCGCAGACGATCGATGAATTCTACGCCTACCTCGTCGGCGTCCGGGATCAGGACGTCAACGGCAACGGCGACCCGAACGACGAAGTGCCGCTGTACACGTTCGACAACTGGGGCGGCGACCTGTACACGTTCCTGATGAACTCGTTTGTGTTCTACGACGGGATCGGCGCGAAGACCGCCGTGGACGACGCGGGCAAGGTTTACTCCATGCTGCCGACCGAGGCGTTCCGCGAGGGCCTCGCGTTCATCGCGAAGCTGTACAAAGAAGGCCTGATCTATGAAGGGTCGCTCAGCGGCAACGCGGCCGGCGCGCGGACGCTCGGCGAGAGCGGCAACGGCTACGCGATCACCGGCGCGGTCACGGGCAGCGGCAACTACGGCGGCCTGACCGGCGGCGACATGTACCACCAGTATTCGGCGCTGAGCCCGCTCGAAGGCCCGGCCGGCCTCCGCGCGTCGCCCTGGTACCGCTATGTAAACGTCCGCGAGGGCCGCTGGATCATCACCAGCGCATGCAAGGATCCCGAAACCGCGTTCAAGCTGGGCGACTTCCTGTATTCGTACGACTCCACGATGCGCCTGCGCCACGGCGAGTTCGGCACGAGCTGGGTCGCGGCCGCGGAAGGGCAAAAGACGTTTGACGGCCGTCCGGCGGTGTTCAGCCTGCTGATTCCGTACGGCAACGAAGTGCAGAACCTGCATCTGGACAACGATCTGATGTTCTACGAGACGCGCGGCGTCTACCTCGACGACCAGGTGTTCGGCCTGACCGGCGACGACCTCTACAGCACGGACAACATGCAGTTCTACATGAGCGAAGTGACGAAGAACTTCTATGTGCCGTTTGGCAAGGAAGTCGTGCCGAAGGTGACGATCCCGACCGAATACATCGACGAGTACAACGTCATCGAAGTCGACCTGAACACTTTCACCAAGGAAACGATGGCGTCGTTCCTGATCGGCGAACTGGACATCGCCAAGGACGCCGATTGGAACGAGTTCGTCAACGGGCTGAAGGACATCGGCCTGGAGCGCTACATTGAGATCCTCAACATCGCGTATGAAGCCTCGCCGCTGAAGTGGGGCATGTAAGGGTTTTGTAAACAAGGGACGCCAGGGCGGAACCCCTGGCGTCCCTTATCTTTCATCGCCATTTTACCGGACAGGTGGTGCTAACCATGGGAACGCGGGCGAAAATCGCGACGATTGCCTACCGGGCCGAAACGCTGCCACAGATGACCCAGGAGGCGCTGATTGACCACACGCTATCGCTGGTGGACGGGCTGTCCGGCTGCCGGGCCGACCTGATCTGCCTGCCGGAAGAGATCCTGATCATCAAGGGCGACCGGAACAACCCGCGCTTTGCGGAAAATAACGCGCGCATGCTCGCGGCGCTTTGCGACCGCGCCAGGGCGCAGCGCGCTTTGATCGCCTGCTGCCTGGAGGAACCGAGCGAGAAGTACCCGGGCAAGCGCTACAACACCGCGTATCTGATCGGCCGCGATGGGCGGTTGATCGGCCGTTACCGCAAGCGATATCTCACGTTTCGCGCGCTGGAACAGGACGGCATTCCGGGCTGCGCGCTGCCGGTTTTCGACACCGACATCGGCCGGATCGGCCTGATGACCTGCTTTGACATCGGCTGGCGGCAGCCGTGGGCGGAGCTGGCCGAAAAGGGCTGCGAGCTGGTGCTGTGGAACGCTGCGTACGACGGCGGCAACCTGCTGAACACCTACGCCGCGCATAACATGTACTTTGTCGCCTCCTCCGTCTGGAGCGACCACGCGAAAATCATTGACCCGACGGGCCGCACGATCGAAGTGAGCTCGCGCTGGGACGGCGTCGCGATGGCGACGGTCAACCTTGGCATGGAGATATTCCATAGCGACCGGCAGACCGACCGCCCGGCGAAACTGCGCGCCGCGCTCGGCGACAGGATCACGATCCGCAGCCATTCGCAGGAGAACATATTCACGGTCGAGTCGAACGACGACGAATGGCCGATGGAGCGCGTCAAGCGCGAATTTGACCTGATGTCGTACAAGGATTACCACAGCGAGTATGGGCGGCTCAACAACCTTGCGCGGGAGCGGTTCCCGGAGTAGGACGGGGCGTGAAAAGGGGGGACGCCAACGGGGAACTAGTGAACGCCAAAGGGAGTTGCTACGGCTTCCTACAGGCTCCTTGATCATCACGAAAATGTCTCGTGATGCCAGCGACGCGCTTTGTGCGGTGTTGCCGCAAGGCCGCCCAGAAATGCCGCAGCGTTTCAGGCCGAACCCTCTTCGTTCCATTACCACCCCAAAACAGGGGTTATTGATGCCCTGGGTGTTGTGGCGATAGCCTCCCGATCTCATAAAAGCGCGCGAAGTTACATCGACTAAGCGCGTTTTTTGTTGTAGGATTAGAGTGTGAAACATAACCTTCAACAACAAAAGGATATCTCAACGGGATGTTCGACAACTTGGCTAAGCATCCGCGTTTTGTGCTGGTTGGGATACTCCATTGGCCGAACCGGGCCTAGCATAGTACACCGTATCCGTATCCAAATCACGCTCAAAGCATGGCTGAAGAGGTGAAATACGCTGCACATCGAATATCTTCACGGCGTGATCACTTGAGAAACAAGCCGCGGACAGATTGACGGGGTATGCTGATCGCGCTACAATGAACGGAAGGAGCGCGACCATGGCGACCGAAATATTCAACCGGTACGAAATCAAATACCTGCTCGGTGAGCGCGTTCTCGCGCAATCAGGGATTGCCGAACCATAAAAGGAGAAAGCGCATGAAAAGGCGAATCACCCGGCTTTCGGCCATCGCGCTGTTGGCGCTGCTGCTGACCGCTCACGCGGGCATGGCGGAGGAAACGGACAACGACTGGCGCAACGTGGGCAGCATCGCGCTTGGCGACACGATCGTATGCGATGGCGACGGCCTTTCGATCATCGGCGGCACGGTGATCATCACAAAGGGCGGCGACTTCACCGTCACAGGCACGCTCAAGGCGGGCCAGATCCTGGTCGAAACCGACGATAAGGTCAAACTCAGGCTCTCCGGCTGCGATATCACCTGCCCGGACGGACCGGCGATCTTCTTCCAGCAGTCGAAGAAGTCGTTTATCACGCTCACCGAAGGCACGGTGAACAGGCTCACGGACGGCGAAAGCTACGCGGCCGACGCGAAAGCCGCGCTGTTTTCGAACGATACGCTGGAAATCAAGGGCGGAGGCGAACTGATCGTCACCGGCAACTACAAGCACGGCATCGCGAGCGACGACGACATCATCATCGAAAACGGCCAAATCACGGTGACTGCCAAGACAGACGGCCTGCACGCGAATGACGACATCACGGTCGCCGGCGGCTCGCTTTCTATCACCGCGTCGAGCGACGGCATGGAGAGCGAGGCGACGCTGACCGTCGACGGCGGCGCGATCACGGTTCGCGGCGCGGAGGAGGGCATCGAGGCGAAAACGGTGCTGACCATCAACGGCGGCGAGATCGACATCCAGTGCCGCGACGACGGCATCAACGCCGGACAGGACGCGGTCTTGAACGGCGGGACGCTGCACATTGAATGCGACGGCGACGGGCTGGATTCCAACGGCGGCATGACGATCAACGGCGGCGAGATCACCGTCTTTTCGGGCGACAACGCGAACGGCCCGGTGGACACGGACGAGATGAGCGGCGCGTTCGTCGTCAACGGCGGATTTGTGATCGCCACCGGCGGCAACATGGGCGCGCGCGTCAGCGAGCAGTCCGCGCAACACGCCATTTGGATCGGTGAGCCGATCGCCGCGAACGCGACCGTCGCCGTCACGGACGAAAACGGCAACGACGTGATCCGCTTTGCGGCGGTCAAAAGCGCGAGCCTGACGCTTTTCAGCGCGCCGGCGCTCGTTTCGGGCGGCACGTACACCGTGACGGTGAACGGCGCGTCCCTCGGCGCGGTGACGCTGACCGAGGCGTCCGCGAGCGTCGGGCGTGTTTCCGGCGGATTTGGCGGCAGAGGAGGCGGAAAGTGAACGGAGGATTTGTCAGACGGCGGCTGCTTTGCGCGCTGCTCGCCGTGTTATCCCTGGCGTCGCTGACCGGCTGCACCGTGACATCCGGCGCGGCGGAAGCGCCGTATGAGACGGAGCTGTTCGGCGCGGGCGTCATCACGATCGACATTGTCGCCGACCCGGACGCCTGGGCCGGGATGCTGGAAAACGCGATCGACGAGCCGTACATCCATTGCGACGTGACGGTCAACGGCGAGACCTATACCGACGTCGGCATCCGCCCGAAGGGCAACTCAAGCCTGACAATGATCGCGCGCACGGACAACAAGCGGTTCAGTTTCCGGCTGAACTTTGACAAGTATGTCGAGGGGCAGAGCTGCTTCGGGCTGACGAATTTCGTGCTCAACAACATGATGGCCGACATTTCGTACATGAAAGAGTACCTTTCCTACGACATCATGCGCGCAGCCGGTGTGAACTGCCCGCTGTTTGCTTTCGCGGCGATCACCGTCAACGGCGAACCATGGGGCTTTTACCTCGCGGTCGAAAAGTACGGCGACGAGTTCCTGACCCGGTATTACGGAGACGACGGCGGTGAACTGTACAACGTTAAGATGGAGGAGGAGAAGGAGCTCGGGAGGGCCGGAGGCTGGCTGACACCCGGCGACAGAAAATCGCCGGACATGCGGCCGCCGGATACGGCGGCGGACGGACAGGAAGAAGGCGCGGGCGGCATGGGTGCCGGCAAAAACGGCGGCGCGCTCGCCTATGTCGGCGACGACCCGGAAAGCTACTCCGCGATTTTTGACAACGCCGTTTCCAACATCAAGGATAAGGACAAGTTGAAGGTCATGGTGGCGTTAAAAGCGCTGTCCGAGGGCCGGGACATCGAGTCGCATTTCAACGTTGACCAGATTCTGCGCTATTTCGCGGCGCATACGGTTGTCGTGAATCTGGACAGCTATGTCAGCAACATGGCGCAGAACTATTATCTGTGCGAGTACAACGGCGTGCTGACCATGCTGCCATGGGATTACAACCTTGCTTTCGGCGGGTTCAGGGCCCTGACGGCGACCGAAACAGTCAATTTTCCGATCGACACGCCGGTCAGCGGCGTCACGATGGAATCACGCCCGCTGTTGGCGAAGCTGCTCGAAAATGACGCGTACCGGGAGAAATACCATCGGTATCTCCGGCATATCGTCGACGAGTACCTTGTACACAGCGACGCGATCATCGACGCGTTGGACGCGATGATTGGCGGGTATGTGGAGACGGATGTGTCCGCGTTTTACAAATATGACCAGTACAAAACAGCGGTCGCGACGCTCAAAACCCTGGTCACGCTGCGCGCGGAGAGCATTTCGGGGCAGCTCGACGGCGTCATTCCGTCAACTGCCGAGGCGCAGGAACAGAACGCTTCGTTGCTGGTCGACGCTTCCGCGATCAACATGAAAGAGCTGGGGGTCATGTCAGGCGGCGGAAACCCGTCATCGGAAACAAACAGCAGGGTAAGGGACTGGCGGCCGGGCGCGTCGGTCATGCCGAGCCGGGAACTGATGACGCAGGGGCTCGCGATCCTCCGTGAGGCCGGTGGAACCGTCACGGAGGAGGTCAAGGCAAAGCTGCTCGATATCGGAATCACAGAGGAGCAGATCTCGGTATTCATGCCGGGCGGCGGGCAAGAGAGGCCGTGATAGGCCCATATGGAATCCCGACTTCAGGTTAGGAGCACAAAAACAGCCCGCCGTCAGGCGAAGCAGGGTTTCCAAAGGGGCTTAGCCCCTTTGGCAGGGTCTGGGACGGAGTCCCAGCACCCTTTCCTTATACCCGTTTTTCACTCAAACTCCACCCACTGATCCGTCCTTGACGACTCGTAGACGCCGAGCACCGCCCAGATCGCCGGATACCCTTCGTTGCCGTCGATCCAGATGGGCGCTTTGTTCCGTATACTTTTATAAAATTCCGCGATCTGTATCGCATGGCTGTTGCCGTAGACGGCTTTTGCGCCGTTGTCCCGCGCGCGAGCATCCGACAGCACGGTGACCGCGCCGTCCCGCGTCAGCGTCAGCGTTTCGCCGTGCAGCGTCAGCAGGCCGTTTTCGCAGTAAATCAGGATTTCCGGCATATCCGAAAACCCGAAGTTGTTGCTCGTGTGCAGCAGGCCGACGAAGCCGCCGGTAAACTGGATCACCGCGTGGCAGTTGTCCTCGACCTCGATGACGCCTTGCAGAAGGTCGGTGGAGATCTTGCCCTTGACGCGCGCGAACGGGCCGCAGAGGTAGTACAGCAGATCCACGGTGTGGATGGACTGGTTGATCAGCGAGCCTCCACCCTCCGTCGCCCATTTGCCGCGCCAGTCGGCGCCCGCGTAGTACGCGGCGTCGCGCAGCCACGCGACCGTCGCGCGGGCCGCGATAATTTTGCCCATTTCGCCGCTGTCCAGCAGCTTTTTCGCGGCTGTGGCCGACGCGTTGTACCGGTTCTGGAAGATCACGCCGAGGCGGTGATCCGTATCCGCAGCCCGCATCGCGCGGGCTTCGTCGAGACGTATGGCCATCGGCTTTTCGCACAGCGTGTATTTGCCGCGCGCCAGCGCGGCCAGGCACATTTCGCCGTGCAGATGGTGCGGCGTGAGCACGTGCACCGCGTCGATGTCGTCGCGCGCGAGCACGTCGCGGTAGTCCTCATAGACGTCTCCGCCGCCGTATTCCGCCGCGCGGCGCTCCGCCCTGTCGCGCGCCGTATCGCAAAACGCGGCGACCCGAACGCCTTCGATACCCATTAATGCGCGGAGGTGCGTCGCGCTGATGCCGCCGCAGCCGATGACGCCGGCCTGAATGATCCGACCCATGCGATTTTTTTCCTTTCTGTACCGACAGCGCTGTTCTGTTCCGTGTTGGAATTGGACAGTGCGCCGATCGTCAGCGCGCCGAGCGCAATGATGAACATCGTCGGGAAATCATGCGCATATCTGCTCAGATCATAGCGCGCGCTTTGGAATCCAGCCGGAAAAGGCGGTGCGTTTTTCGTCGCTCATCAGTTCAATACCGCCGCCGTATTCCCGGACGATGCCGCTGACGATCGATAAGCCCATGCCGCGTTCGCCGCCCTTGGTGGTAAAGCCGGACAGGAAAATCTTCGCGCGGATCGCCTCCGGAACCTGCGGGCCGTTGTTTTCGACCGAGAAAAGATGCTGCGACGGCGTCTCCGACAGCGTGATGCGCACGCGCGCCTCTTCCGTGCCGGCAAGCGCGTCAAGCGCGTTGTCAATCAGGTTCCCAAGCACCCGGCACATCTCCCAGCCGGGGACGCGCAGCGCTTCCCACTTGGACTGGATGTGCGTCTCGATCACGATGCCGCGCCGCTGGCCTTCCGCCAGCTTGACCTTCAAAAGCGCGTTGACTGCCGGGTTCGCGGTCGCCAGAATCCCCGCCACCGACTGGATGTCGCCGTAAACGCGGTCGATGTACTCGCCCGCCTCCTTGTATTCGCCCATTTCGACAAGGCTGCCGACAACCTGCAGGTGGCTCATAAAATCATGCCGCTGCGCGCGCAGCGTTTTGTTCAGCGATTCAAGCTGCCCGTAGGCCTCCTCGAGCATCTGCGCCTGCGAGTTGACGCGGCGCGCTGTCAGCGCCTGCAGGATGTCGACGACCGCTCCCCATGTGATCAGCGCGGCCGCGATGCATATGGCGAAGTCGACGTAGATGATATTTGTCTTTTCAAGATCGGTCAGCAGCACCGTCAGCAGGATCGCCAGTATCGCGGCGATCTGTATGCCGTTGATGACGACGGAATACGCGGACGCTTTGCCGATGTCTACCCGCTTTTGCAATACGCAACACCTTTTTCTATACTATAGGGATAGTGTCAGGCAACCGTATAAACCTCAGTTTATGCGTTTACCGTGAGGATAGTATAGCATAATCTTGCAATGGCGCAAGCGACCGTGGTACAATACCGGAACACCATACGGAAGGTTTGGTTTACACCATGCACAAAGAGATTGAACTGGTCGGCAAAATCGGCTCCATGGCGCTGATCCGGCCGGAAGACTTTGACATCAATTACAACACGCTCTCGCGCATTTCTTCGGAGCTGCGTCCGGGCATGATCTGGGTTACATCCGGCGCGACGGAGATCGGCAGACTCGACCATATCAAGCGCGCGGGCGCTGCGCTGCCGCCCGGCGAGGAAGCCAAGGCGGACTACGCGGCCCAGGGACAGGCGATCCTGATGGCCAGCTACCGTCAATTTTTACGGCCTGAAATCGGCATGCGGCAGGTGCTCGTTGAGCACCAGCACTTTAACGACCCCGAAAAGCGCGAGCACATCCGGCGCTTGCTGCTGCGCGCAGCCGAGCAGGGCGCCGTGCCGATCGTCAACTACAACGACCCGGTGTCCGGCGAGGAGAACCGAAAAATGGAGCTGTCGCAACTGCGCGGAAGCGGGCAGGGCGTGTTCGAATGTGTCGACAACGACGAGACCGCGGCGGTCATCGCGGGCCTTGTGCGCGCGCGGACGCTGGTCATCTTAACGAGCACCGAGGGCATCTACCTCGACCCGAAGGATCCGTCGACGCTGGTGCGGGATGTGTTTGCGGACACGCCCGAGGCGCTTTTTGAGAAGATCCGCGCGCTGCAGGCGCATTGCCACGGCGCGAGCCGCGCCGGCGCGAACGGCGCGTACGCTAAGCTGGAATACATCATGCAGCCCGCGTCGGCCGGCACGACGGTGCACATCGGCCACGCACGGCACAGGCTGTCCGATTTGCTCAGCGGCGCGGCGCCGCACACGGTGATCGGGTTGACGAAATAGGGGAGAGGACGCGGCGTCCGCATGAACTGATTTGTCAAATTCCAGCCCCAAGCTGGGGTTCTTAAGGGCTAATGGCTCTTTTACACCCGTTTCTTTTTCCCCACCACCACGGTCAGCGCCATGCCAAGCGCCACGCCCGCCGCGCCCTGCGCAGCGTTCGGCCCGACCGAGGCGAGGGCCGCGGCCCACCCGAACCAGAAGCCTTCGAACAGCAGGTAACCGGCGACCATGACGAGGGAGCCCGCGGCGAACGCCAGCGCGTTGCGCAGGTGCGCGCCGGGCCGCGCGAAGAACCCGGCCAGACAGCCCATCAGCGCTTTGATGCAAAACGTCGGCAGCACATATACAAAATAGCCGCCCAGCAGATCCGAAAGCGCGGAACCGACGCCGCCGATCAGCCCGCCGTAAGGGCCGAGCAGCGCCGCCGCGAGAAAGATCGCGCCGTCGCCGGGATGCACATACCCGCCGGTCGCGGGCACCGGAATCTTGATGAAATACGTCAATAAAAGAATCAGCGCCGCGAGTACGCCGCCGAGCGCAAGCCTCTGGATGTGCCGATCGTTCATCCGCCGTCAGGTTCCTTTCGTTCGTTCCAGCGCCAGCAGCAGGTCGACGACCCGCCCGTAGGATCGAGCGCTCTGGTCACCGTTGCCGACGGTCGACAGGTACGCGTTGTTGAAAAACGCGCCGACATCCGCCGTTTTCTCCTCGGCGAACGGCGTCCAGTACGCCCGGTGCGCCGCGATGTCGGCCTTCGGGCCGTCCGTGAGCCGCGCGTAACAGACGGCGTACAGCCCCGCGTCGGCGTCTTTGAGCGCGTCGAGGCAGGACATCAGCGCGCTGAGCGCGCCCGAATACCGGATATACGCGTCGCCGGACGCCGCGCAGGCCAGGTACGCGATCAGGTTCGCGTCCTCCTCGCGGGCAAAGCCGCGCACGTGCGCCATCTCGTGCAGCGCGACATATGGATACGACGCGCGCGGGATGCCGCCGTTGACGAGCGGCTCAAGCGTCCAGGGCGAGGTTACGCCCGCGAACATCAGCCGCGACATCACCGGGCTGATGAACGCAGCTTTCGGCCCGCCATAGCTGCCCTTCGGGATCGGCCACTGGTCTGCCGCCGCATTCATCGCGCCGGTATAGTCCCGCTTCATGTCGTCCGGCGGCTGCCGGTACAGCAGGTTCGCGTCGTCCGTCAGCCGGTCGCAAAGCGCTGCGAGTTCCGACGCTTCCGCGTTTCGCACCGTCAGGCCGAGCGTGATTTCCAGCGGCTGGCGCAGGTAGTTCAGGCCGAACCCCGCGACAAAGACCGCCGCGATCATGCATGCCGTGACCAGCACGCGAAAAAATCGCTTTTTGAAAAATGAGTATAGCACAAAACCCAAATACAGGACAAGCAATATTTCGATCACCGAAAAAGGGATCAGCGACATGAACGAACCGACCGGCGCGGCGACCGTCGGCCAGACATTCGTTGAAAAAATCCGTTCCACCAAGTCCGGCCGGCCGGACACGATCCACCGGATCAACAGCGCGGCGGGCAGCGGCAGCAGCCAAAGGATACGTTTCATCGGTGACACCTCTCGGTGAAGGATGCTGCCAGTATACAACAAAACATAATCTTTTTGCAATGTCAGTTTGCGCCAGGCCGCGGGCTATGGTATACTCACGGCATGCTGGAAAAGATTCTTTCGCCCGCAGACACGCGGCTGCTGTCCGTACAGGAGACGCGCGCGCTTGCCTCCGAGATTCGGCAGGCGCTGATCGATTCCGTCGCGAAAAACGGCGGGCATCTCGCGTCCAACCTCGGCGCGGTCGAACTGACGCTCGCGCTGCACCGCGCTTTTGACACGCCGGTCGACAAGGTGATCTTTGACGTTGGCCACCAGTGCTACACGCATAAAATGATCACCGGACGGAAGGCGGGCTTTTCGTCGCTCCGCGCGGAAGGCGGCCTGTCCGGCTTTCCCAAGCGCGACGAGAGCGCCTACGACGTGTTCGAGACCGGCCACGCGTCGACCGCGATCTCGGCGGCGCTCGGCCTTGCCCGCGCGCGCGACGCGCGGTGCGAATCCCACGCGGTCGCCGCGGTGGTCGGCGACGGCGCGCTAACCGGCGGGCTGTGCTATGAAGCGCTCAACGACGCGGGCAGCCGCCCGACGCAGTTGGTCGTGCTGCTCAACGACAACAACATGTCGATCGCGCGGAATGTCGGCGCGCTGTCGCACTACCTGACGCGGATGCGCGGCAGCCCGGGCTGGCTCCGGGCGAAGCGTACGGTCAAGAGCGGCCTGTCGCGCGTGCCGCTCGTCGGCAGGCCGCTGGTTTCGGGCATCGACAAGATCAAGCGGACGCTCAAGCTGCTGCTGGTGCCGGGCGAGTTTTTCGAGGCGCTCGGGTTCGCGTACCTGGGTCCGGTCGACGGTCACGACGTCGCCGTGCTCGAAGCGGTGCTGCGCGACGCGCGGGCGATGAACCGGCCGGTCGTCGTGCACGCCGTGACGCAAAAGGGCAAAGGGTACGCGCTGGCGGAGCGCAAGCCCGAGCATTTCCACGGCGTCGCGCCGTTCTTTGTGGACAACGGAAAGGCGGTCCCGTCCGGCGGCGCGGAAGTGTCCTGCGCGGCCGTGTCGGGCGGGCAGCTTTTGAAAATGGCGGCGGAACGCCCGGAAATCGTCGCGGTCACCGCCGCGATGGCGCACGGCACGGGCCTGTCGGCGTTTGCCGAGGCGTATCCGGACAGGTTCTTCGACGTCGGCATCGCGGAAGGGCACGCGGTGACGCTGGCCGCCGGCATGGCGCTCGGCGGGCTCCGGCCGTACTTCGCCGTGTACGCGTCGTTTCTGCAGCGCGCGTTGGATCAGCTTTTGCACGATGTCTGCATGCAAAACCTTCCGGTCACGCTGCTGATAGACCACGCCGGGTTCGTGTCGGGCGACGGCGCGACGCACCAGGGCGTGTATGAATTGTCGATGCTCCGCGCGATGCCGAACCTGACTGTGCTCGCGCCGTGCGACGCGCGCGAACTGGCGGAAATGGTCGCGCACTCGGCGGGCCATCCCGGTCCGCTCGCGATCCGCTGCCCCAAATCGCTGCCGGAACGGCTCGGCGGCGACGCGGGCCTCGTCGGCGCGTGGCGCCGCGTCAAGGCATGCGAGGGCGGCGGCACGGACGTCGCGCTGATCGGGTACGGCGCGTCGGTGCGGGTCGCGCTGGACGCTACTGCGCGCCTTTCCGGCGTTCGCTGCGACGTGTGGAGCGCGTCGTCGATTCAGCCGATGGATGCACAGGCGCTTGGCGCGATCCGCTCGGCTGCCCGCCTGGTCGCGGTCGTCGAGGAGCAGCAGACGCACGGCGGGCTCGGCGAGGCCGTCGCGGCGTTTTTTTGCGGCAGTCCCGGCGCGCGCGTCCTGATCCTCGGCGTCGAAGGCGTCGCGCCGGGCAATCATTCTGTCGAGGGGCTGCGGCGCGCGTGCGGGCTTGACGCGGCGCGGGTCGGAGAGAGGATTTTGGAGGCGCTGCATGGCGGATAAGGAGCGGCTTGACATGGCGCTGGTGCGGCGCGGCCTCGCGGAGAGCCGCGAACGCGCGCAGGCGATGATCCTGGCGGGCCTTGTCTACCGCGAAGAGGTTCGGCTCGACAAGCCTTCCGTCGCGGTGACGGAGGCGGACGCGCTGACGGTGCGCGGCGCGCCGCACCCGTATGTCAGCCGCGGCGGGCTGAAGCTCGAAAAGGCGATCGGCGCGTTCTGCGTACCCGTCCGGGACACGGTCGCGATGGACGTCGGCGCGTCGACCGGCGGGTTCACCGACGTGCTGCTGCGAAACGGCGCGAAACGGGTCTACGCGGTCGATGTGGGCTACGGTCAGCTCGACTGGCGGCTGCGGCAGGATCCGCGCGTTACGGTCATGGAGCGCACGAACGCGCGCCATTTGACGCCGGATGACTTTCCGGTGCCGCCGTCGCTCGCGGTGATGGACGTGTCGTTCATATCGGTTCGGCTGATCCTGCCGGCGCTCGTGCGGATTCTGGTTCCGCCCGCGCGGATCGTCACGCTGGTCAAGCCGCAGTTTGAGGCGGGGCGTGAATCCGTCGGCAAAAAGGGCGTCGTGCGCGATCCCGCGATGCACCAAAGGGTGCTTTCGGATGTCGTTTCGTTCGCGCGGGACATCGGCTGGGTCGCTGTGGGCGCGGATTATTCTCCGGTCACAGGCCCGGAAGGGAACATTGAATTTTTGCTGGATCTCTTGCCGGAAACCGCCGTGCCGGAGCCGTTCCCGGCGACTTCCCTTGCGTCCGTTGTGCAGGCGGCCCATAAAGCGTTTGGATAGGAATTGCAACTTCATGCATCTTATGGTATACTCTTCCTGTGGAGCGAGCGATGAAAATACAGACACTTGGCCTCCTCGTCAATGCCCGCAAGGCGGACGGCGTCGGGCTCATCCCTGAGATCACGGCCGCCTGTACCCGGGTCGGCGTTTCTCTGCTTGCCGAGAGCGGCACGCCCATGCATGATATTGTCCGCGATGCGGACGCGCTCCTGGTGCTTGGCGGCGACGGAACGATTCTGCACGCGCTCAGTTATATGACCGACCATATGCTGCCGGTGCTCGGCGTCAACATCGGGACGCTCGGCTTCCTCACGGAATGCATGCCGAGCGCGATCGGCGAAGCCATCGCGCGCCTTGCTGAAGGAGATTTCCGGCTGGAGCCGCGAATGCTGCTGCACGCCCGGCTGCAGGACGACCCGACGGTATACACGGCGCTCAACGACGTCGTGGTGTCGCGCGGCAGTTTTACCCGCGTCGTCCATGCCGATACCTACATTGACGGCGTGCTGGCGTCCAGGTTCGCGGGCGACGGCGCGATTGTCGCCAGCCCAACCGGCTCGACCGCCTATTCACTGTCCGCGGGCGGCCCGATCATCGCGCCCGGCATGGATTGCTTCGTCGTGACGCCGATTTGCCCGCACTCGCTGACGAACCGGCCGCTGGTCATATCGTCCGGCGCGCGCGTCCGCATCGAGCTGACGCCGCGCATCGAGGACGGCGGCATGCTGCTGTCGGTGGACGGCGCGCAATGCAGAATTCTGCATGAAAGAGCGACGCTGAACGTCAGGCGTTCCGACCGCACGCTGCCGTTTATCCGGTTTACGCAGGAGCGGTTTTTTGAACTGCTTCGGAACAAGCTGACCAAATGGGGCGTCGAAACATTGCCGCTTGAATGAGAGACCGGCCAATGAATATATGAACGAATAACATAGGATGCAGGAAAGGAGGATGGAACGTGAAGCTGCAACGCCATCGGGCAATACTGGAAATCATCGAAAGACAGGCTGTCGACACGCAGGAGGAACTGGCCCGCGTGCTCCTGGAGCGTGGATTTTCCGTCACGCAGGCGACTGTTTCCCGCGATATCAAGGAGCTGCGGCTGTTCAAGGTGCTAACCGAGCAGGGCGCGTACCGCTACGCCGCCGCGGACAAGGCAGAACAGGGGCTTGCGGAACGGCTGCGCCGCGTGTTCGCGGAGACGGTGCTGTCGGTCGATTACGCGGAAAACCTGATCGTCATCAAGACGCTGCCGGGCAGCTCGCACGTCGCGGCCGAAATGGTGGACACGATGCACTGGCAGGAAACAGTCGGGACGCTGGCGGGCGACAATACGGTGCTGGTCATCGTCCGTGACGCGAAAATCGCGCCCGCGACCGCCGACAGGTTCAGGGGAATGATGCGGCTGTGATGACACAGCTTTCAATTCGAAATATCGCGCTGATTGATCGGCTTGACGTGTCGTTTGCGCCGGGTCTGAATGTGCTGACCGGCGAAACAGGCGCGGGCAAGTCGATTGTTGTCGGATCGCTTGACTTTGCCCTCGGCGGCCGCGCGGACAGGGACCGCATCGCGGAAGGCGCGGCGCGCGGTCAGGTGGAGGCGGTGTTCGACGTGCGCGGCATGGCGCGCGTGGAGGCGGCGCTTGCCTCGATGGACATTCAGGCCGAGGACGGGTTTCTGACGATCGGACGGGAAATTCAGCAGTCGGGCCGCAGCGTTTCGAGGGTTCAGGGTGTTTCCGTTCCGCTCGCGCAGCTTCGGCAGGTGACGTCGCTGCTGGTCGACCTGCACGGGCAGCACGCGCACCAGAGCCTTTTGGATCCCGGGGAGCACCTTTCGTTTCTGGACGCGCTTGGCGGCGCGGCGCACAAGGAAAGCGCGCGCGGCGTCCGGGCGCTGTTTGAGCGTTGGACAGCGGTCAAAAAGGCGCTTTCCGCCGAGGAAACCGGCGCGCTGGAACGCGCCCGGCGTGAGGACATGCTGCGCTTTCAACTGGACGAGCTGGACGGCGCGGCGTTGGTCGAAGGCGAAGAGGACGAGCTGGACCGGCAGCGGACGCTGCTGCGCAACGCCGAAAAAATCCGCGACGGCATGGAACGCGCGTACGCGTACCTGACCGGCGGCGAAGGCGACGACATGCCCTGCGCGCTCGACGCGCTGCGCGTGGCGCTGCAGGCGCTGTCGCAGTTCGCCCGGTACGCGGATGCGTACGAGCGCCTGCGGGAGCAGTTGCAGGAGGCCGTGTACGCGGTCGAAGGCGTCGCGGGCGATCTGGACGATCTTCGCGAACAGGCGGAAACCGACCCTGCGCGGCTGGACGGCATCGAGACACGGCTGGATCAGTTAAGCCGGCTCAAGCGCAAATACGGCGCGACGACGCGGGACATGATCGCCTTTCGCGAAAGCGTGCGGGCGCAACTGGACGAAAGCGAGCACTCGGACGCGCGCCGGGACGCGCTGCTGAAGGAAGAAAAGAAAGCGCGCGAGGCGGTCGACGCGGCGGCGGACGCCCTGAGCGAGGCGCGCCGGACGATTGCCAGAGACTGCGAGGCGCGCGTGCTGTCGCACCTTGCGGAGCTTGGCATGCAGGGCGCGCGGTTCGCGGTTTCGTTCGCGCCGGGGGCCGCGCTCGGCCCGGACGGCCGCGACGCGGTGGAGTTTCTGCTGTCGGCGAACGTCGGCGAGCCGCTGAGGCCGTTGTCGAAGGTCGCGTCGGGCGGCGAGCTTTCGCGGATCATGCTCGCGTTCAAGTGCGCGGAGGCAGAAAACGAGGGCATACCGGTGCTGGTGTTCGACGAAATCGACACCGGCATCAGCGGCCGGATGGGGCAGATTGTGGCCGAAAAGATGCTGGCGGCGTCGAAAGGCCGGCAAGTGATTTGCGTGACGCATCTGCCGCAGATCGCCGCGATGGCCGACGCGCAGTATCTGGTCGAAAAGCGGGAAGCGGACGGCCACACGCGCACGGATGTGAAGGCGCTTGGGTTTGACGCGCGCGTCGAGGCCATCGCCAGGATGCTCGGCGAGGGCGAAACGGCGAAGGCGCACGCGCGGGCGATGCTCACCCGGCGCTGACCCGCGCGGTTTATACCAATTCCAGCTACGGATTGCCCGTATCTCGCGGATCTTTTGTCGCATGGCTGCGTCGCACGAAAGTAGGCGTAGCTTCCGGCTACGCTTCCTTCCGTCTCCTTGCCATGCGGCAAAATCTCTCGCGATCTATCGTGCACTCCCTAACTGGAATTGGTAATACGAGGAGCAAATTTGAAAATCATCGCGCATGTTCATACGGATTTACCGACGAAGTTCGGCGTGCCGCGCCAAAGCGGGCTGGTCGCCGGGCTGACGGGCCGCGTCGTGTTCACGCAGGCGTTCCGAAACCCGGATTGCGTGCGCGGCCTGGAAGGGTATTCGCATATCTGGCTGATCTGGCAGTTTTCAGAGGCCGTCCGCGACGGTTTTTCCGCGACCGTCAGGCCGCCTCGTCTCGGCGGCAACCGGCGCGTCGGCGTTTTCGCGACCAGATCGCCGTTCCGCCCGAACCCGATCGGGCTGTCGTCGGTCCGGCTGGACGGGATCGACGCGGATCCGGCGCTTGGGCCGGTGCTTCGCGTGTCCGGCGTGGATCTGATCGACGGAACGCCGGTGTACGATATCAAACCGTACATCGCGTATACGGACAGTCATCCGGAAGCGTCCGGCGGGTTTTCGGACCCGGCCCGCGACCGTCTGCTGGAGGTGCGTTTCCCGGAGGCACTGCTCGCGCTGATCCCGGAAGCGTCGCGCGGCGCGCTGATCGCGGTGCTCGCGCAGGATCCGCGGCCGCCGTACCAGCGGGATCCGGGCAGGGTTTATGGCGTCCCGTTCGGCCGCCAAGACGTGCGCTTTACGGTCGACGGCCGCGCGCTGCGCGTGTGCGAGGTGAAGCCGCTTGAAACCGGCCGCGATGGCGACCGCAAAGACCAGCCTGGCGAACAATAGATTTGAATTTGACGAAAGCCTAAAAATGGCGTATACTATAGCACAATCTAGGACGAAAGGTGGTGATAAGCATGAGCAAATCTTTTTTGGCGCAATTACGGACTGAAGCGTTCTATCCAGGCAGTGATGCGGTGCGCCGTTTCACATTCAATCTGACCGATAGAGGGGATCGTTATGCCCTTTTGGCAAGCGCGAACCATCAGCTTGCGGCTGGTTTTGCCAATTCAGGGGAGAAGTCTGCCCTTTTTGCGAGAAAAGATTGTTTTGAATGCCTGTCACCACATAAAATAGCGGCATAGCGCCGCGCCTTTATGTTGGACGCCCTGGCAGACAAAACGTCTGCGCAGGGTATTTTTTATGGCCAAATGTAAAGGAGTTCTTGCAATGATTGATATCGCGGTTCATGATCTGAACAAGTACTACGGCTCAAACCATGTGATAAAAGGAATCGATTTCGAAATCAACAGTGGGGAAAAAATCGGTCTGCTTGGCAAAAACGGCTCTGGAAAAACAACGCTGTTCAAAATCATGACCGGGGAAGAACCTTATGACAGCGGGAACATTTCAAAAGCGACGGGCAAGAGAATCGAACTGCTCGCGCAGATTCCCGCATTCGGAGAAGGCGACACGGTCGACGCGGTGCTGCGTTCGTCCTTTCAAGAAGTGACGGACATTTTTGCGGAGATGAAAAAAATCGAGGGAGACGCCACGCCTTCGGTCCTGGCCAGGTATGGGCGGCTCATGGAAAAATATGAGCGGCTCGGCGGATACGATATTGAAGTGAAGCTGGATAAGGTCTGCGGCGGCATGAACATTCATGACAGGCTGCGCGAAAGCCGGTTTGCTCAATTAAGCGGCGGCGAAAAAACACGGATAAATTTGGCCCGGATCCTGCTGCGGGAGTGCGACGTCCTTCTGCTTGACGAGCCGACAAACCATCTCGATCTGGCTTCGCTTGAGTGGCTTGAAAAGTTCTTGCGTGATTTTCAGGGGACGGTTGTCGTCATATCGCACGACAGAGTGTTTCTTGATCGCGTGGTCACCCGGATCATTGAAATCGAGAACGGCAAAGCAAATTTCTATTCCGGCAATTACGCGTATTACATCGAAGAGAAACAGCGCAGGTTTGTTTTTCAGTCGGAGCAATACGAACGCCAGCAGAAAGAAATCAAGCGAATCGAAGACAGGGCAAAATGGTTCGTTGAGCAGAATCGGTTTACCACAAAACACCACGCGATCCTGTCGCGGATCGATCACATGGACAAAGTGGAAAGGCCGGCCACATCAAACAAGCTGACTTCGGGATTCGACAGCGGCGGACATGCCTCAAAAGAAATCGTGCGTTTTGATTCCGTGCGGAAAGCCTATGGGACAAAGGTCATTTTGACGAATCTGAACCTGAAAATATTCAGAAACAACCGTATCGCGCTTGTCGGCGCAAATGGTTGCGGAAAAAGCACGCTCCTGAAAATGATAACGCAGGAAGAACCGTGCGACAGCGGCGAAATCAAAACCGGCGTCACTACAAAGTCTGCCTACATGCCCCAGATCATCGAGTTTGAGAACAAAGACGCCACTGTTTTGGATACCCTGTGTTTGGGGCTCGGCTTGTCCGATGGAAAAGCACGAAGCATTCTTGCCGGGTTTCATTTCGGGGCCGAGGATGTGGTAAAAAAAGTCGGCTATCTTTCGGGGGGAGAAAAAAGCAGGCTGAAGCTGTGTTTGATGATGCAGGACAACGTCAAATTCCTGCTGCTCGATGAACCCACGAACCATCTTGACATCGCCTCAAGGGAATGGATCGAAAACGCCCTTGCCGATTTTGACGGCACGATGCTCTTTGTCTCGCATGACCGGTACTTCCTGCATAAGTTCGCAACCCAAATCTGGCGTATGGATAACGGCGCCGTTACACCATATGACTGCGGGTTCGGCGAATACCTCGAAGCGACCCGCAAGCATGCGGGCGCAGAAGATGCCGCGGTGAAAAAGAAATCACAAAAGTCGCGGCAACCGGCATCGTGCGCCAGGATTATTCCCCAAAAGCCAGTTTCAATCGAAACGCTGATCAGCGAAGCTGAATCGGAGCTCGGAAAAGTTGACGCAGAAATTGAGGTCGATTTGTCAAACGCAATTTTTTCCAGAATGAAAGAACTGCACGAGAAAAAGAACCAACTCGAACAGCGAATTGAGGCGTTGTACACCGAGTGGCTTGAAGGGGGAGGATAAAACATATGTAGTATCAAACCCGCCCCAAAACGTTTCTTGCGTCCGTCGCTTCTTTTTGCTATAATTTGCTTTACCAACAGATTATACGAAAGCGTGCGGTGAACATGCCGTGATACCAGAGGTCATCTATTTTGTATCCACAATCTCTGTATTTTGTTATATACTATACACAGTATTGACGCTTTGGGTCGGCGGAAACCGAGGCGGGCTTGTGGTAAGTTTTGCCATGGTCGGCGTCACCGTATCCGGCCGGACGCTGCTGAGCGGCATCATGATCATCGCGCAGCCGGAAGCCGTCCCCGCGCTGTTTTTCATCCAAATGGTCTTCATGTGCGCGATGCCGTACATGTTTTTCATTTTCTTTATGCGGTTTCGCGGGTCGAAGTATGCGGATTCACGGCCGGTGGCGCTGTTTTTATACTGGCTGTGCGCCGTCGACCTGCTGATGTTGCTCACGAACCCGATCCACGGGCTGTTCATCACCGGATTCGATGGCATAAACCCGCAATTCGGCGTCCTGTTCTGGGTGCATTCGGTGATATCCTACACGACGCTCGGGCTTGCGTTTGCCAGCATGCTGTTCTATGTCGCGCGGAACCTCCGCAAAAAGCCGGGTTACATCTGGCTTGGACTCTCTTCCGCGCTGGCGGTGGTGATGAACCTCGTCCGGACGTTCGATCCCAATCCGCCCAGGTTTGATCACACGCCTTTCGGTTACTTTCTGATGTTTCTGGTGTTCGCGATCTTCTCCGCCCGGTTTCGCCTGTTCAACATCAAAGGCAGCGCGGCCGCGAGCATGTTCGCGTCCCTTGGCGACGCGCTGATGGTCGTGGACGGCGCGGGCATCGTCACCGACGTCAATCCGGCGTTCATCCACGCTTTTCCAGGCATCAGCGTCAAAACGAACAGAACCGAGTTTGCGGAAGCGCTCAGATGCCTCTCTTCGATCGTTGTCGATAAAAAACCGGAGGCGCTGTTTGAATTGTTGCGCTTCGAAGAGTGCGACCTCAACAGCGCGGAGTTCACCGTCCGGCAGTCCAACGGCGGCGAGCGCACTTTTTCGGTCATCCGCAGCGTGTTCAAGCAGCGGGGCAGGGTCGCGGGGTTCGCGGTTACGATGACGGACGTCAGCGGGTATCGCCGAATGATCCGCGAAATCAACGCCCAGAACGAACGGCTGGTCGCGCTGAAGAACCTGGCGGAGTCCGCGTCCCAGGCAAAGAGCGAGTTTTTGGCCAACATGAGCCATGAAATCCGGACGCCGCTAAACGCGGTGATCGGTATGGCGGCCATCGCCCGCACCGCCGACACGCCAGAAAAGATGGACGCCTGCATCGACCGGATCGAGACCGCGTCGAAACACCTGCTTCGGTTGCTCAACGACATTCTGGACATGTCCAAGATCGAGGCGAACAAGCTCGTCCTGTGCGACGAGCCGTTCCGGTTCCGAAAGATGCTGCGCGGCGTTGCGGATATTTTCAAAGACCGCGCGGACGAAAAGGGAATCACGCTGACGCTCGAGGTCGGCGACGACGTGCCGGACGCGCTGATCGGCGACGCGCTCAGGCTGGCGCAGGTGATCAACAACCTGCTGTCAAACGCCGTCAAGTTCACGCCCAAGGGCGGCGCGATCGGCGCGCGGGTACGCCTGCTTTCGACGGAACAGACGGGCGCGCGGATCGAGGTGGCCGTCACGGACACCGGCATCGGCATTGACGAGACGCGGCAGCGCCAGTTGTTTCAGGCATTCCAGCAGGCGGACAGCGGCATTTCCCGCCGCTTTGGCGGCACCGGGCTCGGGCTTGCGATTTCGAGGCGCATCGTGGAACTGATGGGCGGCGGCATCCGTGTCGAGAGCGAGGAGGGCCGGGGCAGCGCGTTCATCTTCACGTTTATCGCGGCGGTTGACCCGATGGAAGGCATGGCGGAGGAAACCGAGCCGGACGGGATTCTTGATGTCGATTTCAGCGGCGCGACGCTGCTTTTGGCCGACGATGTGGAGATGAACCTGGAAGTGCTGCGCACGCTGCTTGAGGAAAAAGGCGCGGCAGCGGAATGCGCGGAAAACGGCGAAATCGCCTGTCAAATGTTTCAAAAAAATCCTGACCGATACGCGCTGATTTTCATGGACATTCAGATGCCGGTGCTGGACGGGTACGCCGCCACGGAAAAAATCCGCGCGCTTGATACGCCGCGCGCGCGGGCGGTTCCGATCCTCGCGATGACCGCGAACGCGTTCGCGGAGGATGTGGACCGCTGCCTGAAGGCCGGCATGAACGACCATATCGCCAAGCCGATTAACGTGGCGGAACTGTACCGTAAGACAGCGCGCCATCTGGCGCAGGCGGATGCTGCCGGGGCGTGAGCGGGGGAGAGAAACGCTGGGACTCCGTCCCAGACCCTGCCAAAGGGGCTAAGCCCCTTTGGAAACCCTGCCTTTTCGCCTCACGGCGGGCGGGCCTTTCGTTTCACACACACCTACAGAAGGGGTTCTTAAGGGCCAATGGCCCGGAAGCAGGATTCCAAAGGGCGGAGCCCTTTGGCGTCCCTTCCGTCCCTCCCTTACTCCGCCGCGCCCCGCGCGCGCTGCCGATACTGCGCGGGCGTTTCCGCCAAATGTTGCTTGAACCTTCGGATGAACGCGGAAGTGTCATAGTATCCGACTGCCGCGCCGACGTCCTTGATCGGCATGTCGCTGCCGCTGAGCAGGTCCTTCGCCTTTTCCATCCGCAGCAGCGCCAAATAATCAGAAGGGCTCATGCCCATCCTTTCCTTAAAATCAATCGACAGCCTGCCCGCGCTGATGCCGAGCGTCTCCGCGATCGCCCGCAGGCTCAGGTTCGGGTCGTCAAAACGCGCGCGCATGCAGGCGAGCGCCTCCGCGATGACCGGGTGGGTTTCTTCGGCCTCCGTGCGCCGCGCGAGGATGTCGCCGCACAGTTTGCGCAGGATTCCGTCCAGATCGGCGATCGACCGGCAGTCGGACAGTGAAAACACGTCGTAGACCCGCATCGCGTCAAGCGCCGCGTCCGCGCCGCCGATGTCTTCGGATAGCAGCGCGTCGATGACGCTGTTATACGCGATCCGAAACGCGAACAGCGACATCCCGCTATTGCCCAGGTAGCGGAACAGCTCGTCGATCCGCTCGTTCAGCGCGCGCGGATCGCCTGCGCGCATCGCTTTGCGAAAGCCGTCCAGATACACACGCGTGAACGGCACGACGCCTTTGGCCGCGCCCGAAATGTCCAGGAAGCGCAGCACGCGGTCGACGCCCATCACGAACCGGTTGTCATATGCCGCGCTGGCCTCGAGATATGCCGCGCCGGCCTTTTCAAAGTCGGACGCCGGGCTGCTGACCGCGACCGTGACGCACGCGTTGCGCGCGCCGCCCGGCGACGCCAGGACGCGTTCCGCCCACGCTTCGAGCGCCGCCGCGCTGTCCGCGAACAGCGCGAACAGCAGCTGCTCCCGGACAACCAGCTCCGCGCCATACCCAAAGACGCCGTCGCCACCGCGCGCCATCAGCAGCTCAATGGACAGCGGTTCGGTTTCCGTCCGGCGCGCCGTCACCAGCGCCACGAGAAAGAACTGCCTGTCGATCGCCATGCCGGCCGCAGTGGCCGCCGCGACCGCGCTTTCCCGCGCACCGTAGCGCCCTTTGACGAAACTGACGACGAAATCGCTCTTTTGCGCCGGCAGGCTTTGGTCAAGCCGCGTGTGCAGCGCCTCGTTGCGGCCGACAAGCGCTTCGATGCCGCTTCGGATCGCGGTCAGTTCGTTCTCCGCGGGCTCGCCCGGCCCGAAAAAACTGCGCAGCGCGCGGATCGGCTTAGCGTGGCGGCGTGACAGCACGGCGGTCAGCAAAAGCGCGACGAAGCTGAGCGCAAACAGAAACAAAAAGAAGCCCATCCGCGCGCGCAGCGTGCCGCGCCGGACGGTTTCTTCCGGAATGACGGTGACATAAGTCAGAGCCGGGCGCGTGCCGTGCTGCGCGATCAGAAGATGCTTGACGCCGCCCGCCTGTAAGTCCGCCGCGCCGAAATCCGCCGCGTTCCGGGCCGCCGCGCGCGCGACGTCTTCCGGGATGCCGAGCCCGTTTGCCATCGCCAGCGTTTCGTCTCCCATGAAGATAAAACTTGCGCGCGGTTCCTCGATCTCATCCGCGAAAAGCTGCTGGAACTGGCTTTCCTTGATCATGAAAATCAGGCAGCCGGTCTTCTGCGACTGCCCGACGCCGAGCGACACGATCACTGTGACGATGCGCGCGCTGTCGCCGTCGAGCAGCGCGCTTTGCACCTTTTGCGCCGGTACGATGCGCAGCGTGGCCGGGTTTTTCAGGTGGCCGCGCAGTGTCTCCGGCGACAGCCTTTCAAAGCGCATCAGTTGGTTCAAAAACAGGCTGAGCGGAACCGATGTCGCCGACGAATACAGGTAATCGTCCTGCTCGAACATCAAAAACAGGTGGTTGGTGAAGCCGATTGTCAGCGTGTAGGGCAGAAGCTGGTCGCGCATACGGAAAGCCTGCACCGGGTCGTCAAGAAGCCTGAACGGCTGCATGTCCGGAGACAGGCTGATCTGGTTGGCGATGCCGATCATCGTCTGAAAATACGCCTCAGTCTGCGCGCGGACGCTCGCGAGCTTGTTGATGTTGCTGTCGATGATGTTTTCGCGCACGGTCGCGGCGTAGCTTTGGTTCATGTACAGCGCAACCCCGGAAAATAACAGCGCGAGCACGCCCGCGTACGAAATCAGGTAGCGGGGCCAGACGGACGAAAACAGGTTTTTCAGGCGCATTGACATCGCGCGTCCTCCGTAAAAGCGGAATGAAAAAAGGGGTGTCGCGGTAGGGGAGGAGGCCGGGACGCTGTCCCGGATCCTGCCAAAGGGCCTTCGGCTCTTTGGAAGCCCGTCATTTTCGCCTCGCGGCGGGCGGGCTTTTGATATCCAGCCCGAAGAAGGGATTCTGAAGGGCCACTGGCCCGTCAGCGGGGATCCAGGGGG
>JAVBOQ010000034.1:0-6502 GCA_031550455.1 Eubacteriales bacterium | reverse complement strand
AGCAGTAGACTGAAAATCTACGTGTCGGTGGTTCGATTCCGCCCCAAGGCACCAGGAACATGCGGTAGTAGCTCAGTGGTAGAGTGCCACCTTGCCAAGGTGGATGTCGCGGGTCCGAATCCCGTCTACCGCTCCAAACGGAGCACCGGGGAGGCGGAATGCCTCCCCAGTTTTTTGGCGCCATAGCCAAGTGGTAAGGCGAAGGTCTGCAAAACCTTTATTCTCCAGTTCGAATCTGGATGGCGCCTCCAACAAAATGAACCGTCGCGTGGCGACGGTTCATTTTATATGTTTCCCATCTGCGGCAGTGCGCCTCCCAAAGCCGAGCCGTTTCAACCGGCGATCCGAGAAAAAAACCGTCGCCTGTACCCGTGTCACATCCGTCATGCCCTCGTCAGTTTCTCCGCCGCTTCTTCTTCCGTTTCCACAAAAAACAGATGGCCGCCGCGGTTGCTTTCGAGCATGAACGCCTTCAGCGCCGGGCTTGTGTAGGCCGAAAAGTCGCCGACGATTGCCAGCTTGCAGCCGTAGTTGACGAACTTCTGCGTGATTTCACCGGCGAACCCGGTCGCGAGCCGGAAAAAGTCCTCGCCAATGCCCGCCTTGTCGAGAACGATCCGCGTGGAGCCGGATTCGAAACAGACCGTGGCGATCAGATCCAGCGCGCTTTGCGTATCCGTAATCATCGCGCCCTCTCCGCGTATCCGCGCGATGTCCGCGCCGTTTGCCTTAATCATCTCAATAGTCAACCGCGCTTCCTCTTTCCCTTTGTGTTTTGCGCCTCACGCCACCGGTTGGCAGGCGGCGCAGAAATAGACATTGCCGCCCAGGTACGCTTTGCGCGTGATCGCGCCGCCGCAGCGCGGGCACGGAAAGGCCCATGTTTTGCTGGACAGCAGCGTCTTGTACCCGCCCGGCGCGCCGAACAGGTCCTTTTCGGTGTCGCGGCCGCCCGCGCCGGCCATCGTCCGCAGCGTGCCCTTGACCGTGTGAAACAGCGTTTCGGCCGCGCCGTCCGGCAGCGTGCGGATTGCCCGCGCCGGGTGGATGCCCGAAAGGAACAGGATGTCCTGCAGCACGCCGTTGCCAAGGCCGGGTATCCGCTGCTCGGTCGCCAGGAACGCCTTCGCGCTCAGCGACGGCTTCGCCTCCGAGAACAGCCGCTCAAAGTACGCCGCGTCAAACGCCTCGGTGTACGGCGACGGCTTTTGCTGTGTTACCAGATAATACGGGTTCTCGTTCATGCCGTCCGGGTAAGCGAACAGGCCGCCGTACATCTGCACCGTGCAGACCAGCGCAGAGCCGTCGTCGAACTCAATGTAGAGTTGGCGCTTTGCCGGCGGCGGCGTTCCCGGCGCGTACAGCCTTGGCGCCGCGCCCTCGCCGATCAGGATTGTCGCGCCTTCCGCAGCGATTTCGATCTGTCCGCCCGCCTGCTTCGCGCCGCCGATCCGGCGGCCTTTGAGCAGCGCCGGGTAACCCTCCGGGTCGCCGAAAAACCACGCGAACTTGTGCGGGGACTCGTTCGCGCGGGCCGTCGTGACGCGCTTTCCGCGAAGCGCCGCGCTGACCTGCCCTGAGATGACCAGGCTTTCGGGCAATTCCAGCATGTTTCCACCCTCTTTCGCGTAATGTCACCATGATACCACATTCCGTTTCGTTTCCAACCATCTTTTTTTCGCCGCGCGCTGCCGGGCGACCCGTGGCGGTGAATACTGCCTATAAGTGCATTCTATGCGCCAGGACGAAGTAAAATCAAAAGATTGCGCCTTTAAATTGTGAACAGATTTTGGTCATTTTGGAAATTTTCAGTAAATAGTTTCAGTTATAGGTATTTTTGATGTCATTTTTATTACAAATCTGCACTCTCCTTGACATTCGGCTTCAATCTCATATAATGGGAACATAGAGTGCGCAGGAGGTCCAGATGAGGTTTCAAAAATTAACGGCATGCGCTGTATTGATCGTTTTGATGCTGTGTGGATTGGTCGCCACCGCCGCGGATGACATTCAAATCGACGTCGTCGACGGCCACTTTATCTCGGGCGACCACGATATCCCAATGGCAAACGTCAGCAAGCCGATCTCGCTTGGCGCGGTCAACGGCGAGGTCGTCGTGCGCATCCAAACCGCCTTCGGTGAAGTCGAGTTAAACCTCGGCAAGGGCCGCGTCGCGGTCACGCAGCGCGCCAGCGACTATGTCACGCTGCAGATGCCAAGCACGCCGCAAGCGCAACAGCCCGCGCAGCAGTCCCTGCAGGGCGACTGCCCGCAGTGCGGATCGCCTCTCGCGCAGGGCGACCACCGCAAGCTCCCCTGCGGCCATTACGCCTGCCAGGAAGAACCCGGTCACCCGAGAATTTGCACCAGTTGCCGCAAGTACATGTGTAACAAAGTAGACCATACAAAGTGCCCGGGGTGCGGCGTCGGCGCGTGCCGGCATGACGACAAAAAGTGTACCTACCGCCATAACCCGGTGCCGAAGCCGTTCTCCACCAAAAACGCCGAGGGCAAAACTGTCTACTATTATGTGGATCCGAGCGGCGTGTATTTCATCGGCGCGAACGGGACGCCATGGGTCTGGTCGCCGGCCAAGTCATTCCCGATCGGAACGCCGCCCAAGACGCCGACGCCGTCTCCGACTCCCTGATCCCGCAAAAGTATAAAGCATAAACGGGGCCTCGACGAGGCCCCGTTTGCTTGTTCACGGCCTGCCCTCCGGAAGACGGGATACAGCGTTCCGTATCCGTCAAGCCTTCTGGATCTGCGTGAGGATACGGGTCAGGCTCTGCAGCGCGTCGGACAGTTCGCGGAAATCCGCGGCCGAGATGTTCTGCGCCCAGTCCTGCACCTGCTCGCCGATGGTCGAGCGGATCGCGGCCAGCTTTTGCTTGCCGTTTTCCAGGATGACGACGTTCACAACACGGCGGTCCTGGGTGTCGCGGATCCGGTCGACGAGCTGATCCTCGATCAGGCGGTCCACCAATGGCGTAATGTTCGGCTTGGCAATGCCAAGGCGATGCGAGATCTCCGAAACAGACATTGAACCGGATTCATTGAGCATGCTGAGCACCTGCACATGCGACAGCGGGATCCCGTGTTCGTTCTGAATGACGTCCATATGCAGCAGCCGCTTGCGCAGCAGTGGCATAACGTTAAAGATATTTTGTGAAATGTTCTCAATGATCGATGGATCCAACGCCTTTTTTCTGCTCATGATGGTCCTCCTTTGGAACTCGTTTCATTCTTTGATCATACGCGCAGGATGATCGGTCCAAATAATCATATATATTATGCGGACATGCTTATTATACAGGAAACTGTCGAAAGATGCAATATGTTGGGGAAGGGATTTTCTGCCAACTTTGAAAATGTATGCTATCAGAAAAGGAAATCGCGGCGTTTGGAAGAATATAACCCGTGTATCCGTCTAGTTGTTAAAGTTCTCCCCGGCGATTCATCATGCGATTCGGAAGGTGAAAATGTGAGTCCATTTGTTGCGTTTTTGAACCACCTCTTCCCGGACGGGCTGATCTATGGACTGACAGTTCTGGTGTTTCTCATCGGCGTGTTCCGCTGCAGCCGCCCTGTTTACAGAAGCGCGGCGGCGCTTCGCCATGCCGCCCGCCTGCTCCAGGAGGGCGCGAAGGCGAAGCTGGCCCGCCCGGTCTGGAGCGACCAGGACTTTTTAGGCAAACCGTTGCGCGGCCCCTGGCGTGCGTTCCTGCACAGCGCGAGCGTCGCCGGTGAACACGGTCAGCCGTGTGACGTCGCGGACTTTGTCGAGGAGAACGCGATCATCTTCCTGCCGGGCCGAGCGGCGCTGGCGGACTTTATTCCCGGCGTATGCACGTCGCTCGGCATCCTGGGCACGTTTGTGGGACTCTACATGGGCCTGACCGGCCTGGATGTCATGAACATCGAATCGTACACGCAACTGACCGAGGGCATTTCGTTGGCGTTCATGACGTCGATCGTCGGCCTGATCTGCTCGCTGCTGTTTAACTTCATCAACCGGCTCGCGGTGGGCCGCGCGCAGGTGGCGATGGACGCCTTCCTGTCCGCGTTCTACGCCTACGCGATGCCGCAGCCCGCCGACCAGAACACGCAGCTTCTGACCTATCAGCGCAAGCAGGCCGGCGCGATGAGCCAGTTCGCCGAAGACATGAGCGTCCGGATGGCCGGCGAGATCAACCACGCGATCACCTCCGCGATGTCGCCGGTGCAGCGCTCGATGGAGGATTTCCTAAACGCGGCGACGCGCGCGCAGGTCGACGGCCTGGACTACATTGTCGCCCGGTTCATCGACCGGATGAACACCGCGCTCGACGGGCAGGTCAAGCGCCTCAAAGACGCGCTGGAACAGACCGCGGACGGCCAGTTCAAAGCGCAGGAGGATCTGCGTCTGGCCGTCAACTCGATCGGCCAGTTGACGCAGAACGTCGTCGAAGTGCAGGGTGTGTCGCAGCAGGTGATCCAGAAGTTCGCCGAGTACATCACCCAAATGGAAGGTTCGCGCCAGAAACTCGAGGAGACGCAGGCAGAAACGGTCGATCTGCTGGCGGAGATCAACCAGTCCTCGACGCGTCAGGCGCGCTACCTTTCCGCGCTGCAGGAATATCAGGCAAAGCTGCAGGCGAGCTTCCAGGACTACACCGTCTGGACCGACAAGTTCGTCGTCGGCCTGGAGGAGCGCACCGCGGCGCAGAACGAATCTCTGGAAATGGTCACAAAGGAAATGCGCGAGAGCTCCGACCTGCTGCGCGGCGCGTACAAGAGCTTTGTCGAGTCGATCGAACTCGGCCTCGCCAACGCGCTCAGCCTGTTTGACGAAAATATGCAGAACCTGACGCGTCAGATCCACGGGACGCTGTCCGATATTCAGGAGACGATGGTCTCGCTCGAAACCGCGCTGACGCGCGCGGCGAACGTCGCCACATCCGACCGGGAGGTGAGCTGACGTGCTGGCAAAGAAAGCCAGCCGCGGCAAGCCGCGCCATGAAAATTCCAATTATTGGATGTCCTACTCGGACATGATGGCGGCGCTGCTGCTGATGTTCGTGCTGCTTTTGTTTCTGTCATTCAATCGGTATGTGACGCTGCAAAAGGCGAAAGAAGCGGAGTTGGCCGACAAGGAAACGCGGCTGACGCTGCAGGCGCAGCAACTAAACGAGGCCGAGACAAAGCTGACACAAAGGGAAAACGAGCTGGCCACGCTGCAAATTGTGCTCGACGCCACCCGCACGCAGCAGGCGGAGCAGGCGCTGGAGCTGGCCGACAAGAACACTGCCCACGAGATGAGCAAAGCGCAACTGGAACAGTCGCTGGCGCAACTGATCCTTCAGCAAAAGCAGATTGAGGAACAGGAGCGGCTGCTCGCGCTGTCGCAGGACGAGATCGCGGCCGCGCGCGCGCAGTTGGACGCGCAAGCGAAGGATCTGTCCGACCGTGAAATCCGGCTCTCGGCCAGCGACGCCGAACTGCTGCTCGAAAAGCTGCGCGTCACCGACCTGGAAACGCTGCTGACCGCCCAGAAGGAACAACTGGAGACGCAGGCGAAACAACTCGACGAGCTGGTCGGCGTGCGCTCGCGCATCATCGAGCAGTTGCGCGACGCGTTCTCGCGTCAGGGCTTAAACGTCGCGGTCGACGCGTACACCGGCTCGATCACGATGGACTCGACCGTGTTCTTCGACATCGACCGCGCCGTGCTCAAGGAGGACGGCCGCGCGTTGCTGACACAGATTCTGCCGGTCTACTTCCGCACGCTGATGAGCCCGGAAAACGCGGAGTTTGTCGCGGAGATCATCATCGAAGGCCACACCGACAGCGACGGCACCTACGAGCACAACCTCGACCTGTCGCAGCGACGCGCCAACGCGGTCGTCAGCTTCTGCACCAGCGCGGGCTTCCCGGGACTGTCCACGACGGAACGCGAGCAGCTCCGGTCGATGATCTTCGCGGGCGGCCGGTCGGAAACGCACCTGATCTACGACGCCTACGGCGGTGAGGACAAGGCTGCCTCCCGGCGCGTTGAAATCAAGTTCCGCCTGCGGGACACCGAAATGATCGCGAACATGAACAGGATTCTGGAAGGGATTGAGCCGTAAAAGTACCCGCATCGTCGCGGCGGATGCGGGGATCGGCATGAAAATACCGCTTCAAGCAAGAACGCTGGAACAGCGTCCCAGACATCCGCCCAATGGCCTTCGGCCCGCCTAACTCCCTTCTTTGCCTTGCGGCAAGGGAGGGAGCTTTTTTCCACCCGCCGTGAGGCGAAAAGAAGGGATTCCAAAGGGCCGAAGGTCCTTTGGCAGGGTCTGGGACAGCGTCCCAGCGTTCCTCCCACGCGCAACCCCGGCTTATACCAATTCCAAACCTTACCGCATCGTCGCGGCGGATCTTTTTCCATACGGCGTTGTCGCTCTCCACTCGGCGTAGCGCTGCTACGCCTCGTTCCGGCTCCTAGCCGGATGAAAAAATCTCTCGCCGCTTTGGATGC
>JAVBOQ010000224.1:0-7911 GCA_031550455.1 Eubacteriales bacterium | reverse complement strand
CAACGTGTTCGCGCGGGCCGGCGAATTCCTGGAGCTCAACCCGCTGGCCTTCGCGCCCGCGTTTGATACCGTCTCGCAGGACGTGAAGATCGTCAATGAATACGCGGCGCAGGAGGCGACGAAGTTCATCGCCGGCGCGCGCAGCCTTGACGAGTTTGACAAGTTCGTCGAGGAAATGAAGGCGAAGGGCGCGGACAAGGTCGTCGACGCGTACAACGCCTGGTACACGGGACAGTAACGCCACGGCGAAGGGATCGCGGTAGGAAAGGAAAGGGGGGACTCTGGGACTCCGTCCCAGACCCTGCCAAAGGATCTTCGGCTCGGAAGAGGGATTCCAAAGGGCAGAGCCCTTTGGCGTCCCTCCGTTCCTACCACAACCGCCCCTTCCCCTGCGACAAGGAGCCGACCATGACCGGAAAAGAGAGGCTGACAAGGATCCTCAACGGCCGGCCGGTCGACCGCATCCCGGTATGGATGCTGTTTCCCGGCAAAAAATGGAACCTGGCGGCCGACGTGTTCAGTCACCCGTCCTACGCCGCGCTAAACCGTGTGGTGTACCAGCAGACCGACATCATTGACCGGCTGCAATATCCGCATCGCCTGTTTCTCAACGCGCATCCCGCGGTCGAAGAGCTGCGGGACGGGAAGCGGTTCACCGTCCGGTACAAGGACAAGTCGTTCACGCGCGACACCGTCAGGGAAAACGGGCGCACAATCGTCACGCCGCTGTGCGAGACGATCGACGACCTGGAGACGATTCTTTCGTTTCCATTCAAACTGGACACGCCGGACACGTCCGGCTACGACGCGGACGTCGCGGCGCTCGGCGACCGCGGCATTCCCTGCGTCATGCAGCCCGGCCCGCTGACGTTCACGCACGATGTGTTCGGCGAAACGGACTACGCGCTTGTCAATTTCACCGAAAAGAGTCGAATGCAGGCGTGCATCGACGAGCTGAACCGCCGCTGCCTCGCGTATTACAGGCTGTTCCTCGAGCGCGGCCTCGGCGACCTGTACTGGATCGACGGCTGCGAGTACATCCTGCCGCCGATGCTGCCGCCCGCGTTCTTTCATGACTTCGCGGCGGCGCCGTACAAAGCGCTTTGCGATCTGGTGCGCGAATACGGCAAGAAGAGCATCATCCACAGCCACGGCCGGATGGGCACGGTGCTCGACGGATTCCGGCACATCGGCATGGACGCGCTGCACCCGCTCGAGCCGCCTCCGATGGGCGACGTGACGATCCCGGAGGCGCGCGCCGCGCTCGGCCGCGACACCGTATTCGTCGGCAACATCCAATACAGCGACCTGTTCCACGGCTTCACCGAGGACGAGATCGCCGAAAAGACCATGGATCTGATCCGGGAAAGCCAAAAAGGCCCGATCATCGTCGCGATCTCCGCGTCGCCGATCGTCGAGGATCTTCCGCCGCACGCGGCGCGCAACTACATGCGGGTCATCGAAACGTGCCTGACGCACGGGCGGTACTGAACGGGCGGCTTCACCAGCACGCGATGTTGCTGTCCGTTCTTCTCTCCGTGCCGCCGATCAGCGCGCCGTTTTCAGCCTTCACAATGATCTGACCCCGCCCGAACGTCGCGCTGTCCAGCGCGACGTCCACCGTGTGGCCCCGCGCCGCGAGCCGCTTCGCGATTTCCATATTGAACGTGTTTTCGACCAGAAACCGGTTGTCGCGCAGCCACTGCCAGCGAGGCGCGTCGAGCGCCTGCTGCGGATTCATATGAAAATCGATCAGGTTCATGACGACCTGCAGGTGTCCCTGCGGTTGCATATAGCCGCCCATGACGCCGAACGGGCCGACGGCCTTTCCGTCCCGCATCAGGAACCCCGGAATGATCGTGTGGTATGTTTTCTTGCGCGGCGCGAGGCAGTTGGCGTCCGCCGGGTTTAACGAAAAGTCATGGCCGCGGTTTTGCAGACTGATGCCGGTTTCGCGGACGACAACGCCGGATCCGAAGCCCATGTAGTTGCTCAGGATAAACGAAATCATGTTGCCCTCGCCGTCCGCGGCGCAGAAATACACCGTGCCGCCGCGCGGAGGCGTCTTTGCGACCGGCGCGCCGGCGCGGTCGGTGATCTCGGTCGCGCGGGCCGCGCCGTAGGCGGGCGCGACAAGGTCATGGCAATCAAAGCGCATGTGCGCCGGATCGGTCACATGGCGCAGCCCGTCCGCGAACGCGATCTTCATCGCTTCCCATTGCCTGTGGAACGTGTCGGCGCACTCGCGCTGTGGAAAATCAAACTCCTTGAGGATGTTCAGCGCCATCAGCGCGACGATGCCCTGCCCGTTCGGCGGGATCTCACAGACATCGTATCCCCGGTAGCGCACCGACAGCGGGTCGACCCATTGCACGTCATATTCCGAAAAGTCCGCTTCACAGAAAAACCCGCCGAAGGCGCGGCTGTCCGCGATGATTTTATCGCGCAGTTCGCCCCGGTAAAACGCCTCCGCGTCCGTCTCGGCGATCGCCTCCAGCGTCCGCGCGTGATCCGGCAGCGTGATCATGTCGCCCGGCCCGGGCGGGACGCCGTCTGGCGCGAACGTTCGGCGCCACTCGGCAAATTCCGGCCCGGAACAGGCCGACGCATACCTGCGGAACGCACCGCCCCACGCCCGCGCGAGGTTCGGCGCGCACGGATAGCCGTCCCTGGCATACGCGACCGCCGGCAAAAGCGCTTCCGCCAGCGTCAGCCGCCCGAACCGCTTCGACAGCGCGGCCCAGGCCTTCGGCGCGCCGGGCACCGTCACCGGCGTCCAGCCAAAGGCGGGCATCTTGCCGTCTTTCGCGTCCTTTGCCAGCACTTTTTCGATCGAAATGTCTCGGGCGGACCAACCGCTCGCGTTGAGGCCGTACAGCCTTTGGTCCTTTTCAATCCAAACCAGCGCGAAGGCGTCGCTGCCGATGCCGTTCGACGTCGGCTCGACAACGGTCAGCGCGGCTGCGGTCGCGACGGCCGCGTCAACCGCGTTGCCGCCGCGGCGAAGCGCGTCAAGCCCCGCGGCTGCGGCCTGCGGCGACGAAGCCGCGACCATGCCGTTTCGCGCATAGATGGGATACCGCGTCGAAGCGTAGGGAACGTATGTCGGATCAAATCGCATCGGAATTCTCCTCCCCGCGTTCCTCTATCCTCTCCACGTCACCACGTCCGCCAGCGCCTTCCTCGGCCGCCTGTCCGGCGCTTCGTTCGCGTAGCCGACCGACAGCGCGCAGACAATCTGCTCGTCGGTCGAAAGCCATGCGCCGAGCTCTTTATAGGCGAAGAATATATCGCAGATCCACAGCGTGCCGAGGCCGAGCGCGTGCGCGGCCAGGCACATGTTCTGCACCGCCGCGCCGACCGACTGGGTCAGCGCCAACGTGCCGACCATGCCCATCAAGTCTTCAGGCGGCGTCATGCCCCTTGAAAACGGGTTGAGCACGAAGATCGTCGCAGGCGCGGCGCGCATCACGCGCATGGTGATCTGCGGCCATTTGGTCATCGCCGGGTCGCCGTCAAAGGCTTCGATGCCCGCCCGCATCGCGTCGACCATGCCGGTTTTCGCCTCGTTTTCGACGACGACAAACCGCCACGGCTGCGCGTTTTTCGCGGACGGCGCTTCGATCCCGGCCTGAAGAATCGTCTCGATCATCTCGCGCGGCACCGGCCTGTCCGAGAACCGCCGGATGCTCCGGCGGCCGTTGATCGCCTCAAACGCGTCCATTTACTCCCCCGTCTGCCGCGAGTAGTTCGGCGCTTCCTTCGTGATGTAGATGTCGTGCGGGTGGCTTTCCGTCAGGCCCGCGCCGGTGATTTTCATGAACTGCGCCTCGGTGCACAGCGCTTCGATCGTCGGCGTGCCGCAGTAGCCCATGCCGGAGCGCAGGCCGCCCGCGAGCTGGAAGATCGTTTCGGACAGCGGTCCCTTGTACGGCACGCGGCCCTCGACGCCTTCCGGCACAAGCTTTTTCGCGTCTTCCTGGAAATAGCGGTCGCGGCTGCCCTCGGCCATCGCGCCGATCGAGCCCATGCCGCGGTAGACCTTGAACGAGCGGCCCTGGTAGATCTCCATCGCGCCGGGGCTTTCGTCGGTGCCGGCGAGGAGGCTGCCGAGCATGACTGCCCGCGCGCCCGCCGCGAGGGCCTTGACGATGTCGCCGGAATACTTGATGCCGCCGTCCGCGATGACGTGTACGCCGTGCTTCGCGGCCTCTTCGGCGCAGTCGGCGATCGCGGTGATCTGCGGCACGCCGATGCCCGCGACGACGCGCGTCGTGCAGATGGATCCCGGGCCGATGCCGACCTTGACGCAGTTCGCGCCCGCGCTGATTAAGTCGCGCGCCGCCTCCGCCGTGGCGATGTTGCCGCCGATGACCGGCATGTCCGGGTACGCGGTCTTGATCGCCTCAACCATGCGCAGCACGCCGGAAGAATGCCCGTGCGCCGTGTCGATGGCGATCACGTCGACCTTCGAGGCGATCAGCGCCTGCACGCGCTGCATCGTGTCCTTCGCGATGCCGACAGCCGCGCCGCACAGCAGCCGCCCGTTTTCGTCCTTGGCGCTGTTTGGGTATTTGACCGCTTTTTCAATGTCTTTGATGGTGATCAGGCCGCGGAGCATAAAATTATCGTCGACGATCGGTAGCTTCTCAATACGGTGCTTCGCGAGGATTTGCTTCGCGCCTTCCAGGTCGGTGCCGACCGGCGCGGTGATCAGGTTCTCGGACGTCATCGCGTCCTTGATGAACTTCTGCGGGTCTGTTTCAAAGCGCAGGTCCCGGTTGGTCAGGATGCCGACCAGTTTGCCCTGCCAAGTAATCGGAACGCCGGAAATGCGGTACCTCGACATCAGCGCCAGCGCGTCCGCGATGCGGTGTTCGGGCGACAGCGAGAAGGGATCGGTGATGACGCCGTGCTCGCTGCGCTTGACCTTGTCCACCTGCGCCGCCTGCTCTTCGATCGGCATGTTCTTGTGGATGATGCCGACCCCGCCTTCGCGCGCCATCGCGATCGCCAGCCGCGCGTCGGTCACCGTGTCCATCGCCGCGCTCATCATCGGCAGGTTCAGCCGGATGCGCGGCATCAACTGCACGGACAGGTCCACATCCTTTGGCACGACGTCGCTCTTTCGCGGGACCAACAGCACGTCGTCAAACGTCAATCCTTCCCTTACAACAGGCTGCAGCATAGCAACGCTCCTTTATCTATATTTTCGCGATTGTAGCAAAGGCGGCGGCAGGTTGTCAACCCCGAAATCGCGCTTTTGCTTCATTTTTTTTGCGTTACGCTTTTTGTACGTCAAAAGCGGCAATTTTATGGAAGGAATGGCGCGCCGCGCATCGAATCGTATGATCAATTGATGGCAGGGAGGGAATCATATGTCCTACCACGATGGAATGGCCGCGCTGTCTTTGCAGATGCCGCCCCGTGTTCCGAGGACGGAATACTCGCTTGAATCGCACTGGCCGCTGATCCGGCGCGCGCTCGGCATCAACGTTAACGAAAGCAGCCCGCAGGAGGCGCGCGAGGCTGCCCAGGAAGCGCTGGTCAAGGCGTACAACTACGACTTTGTCTGGAGCATTCTGACGCACTGCGACGCGCTGGGCGACTTCCGCACGAAGATGGGCCACGCGGTATACGCTGCCGGCGGCGTTGACTTTAACACGGATACCGGCTGCCCGTTCGCGACGGTCGACGACGCGCTGCGGTTCGACCCGCTCGAAAAGTACGGTGCGATCAACCCGGCGGCGCAGGCGAGGCGGTATGAGGCGGCCTACCGCAGGCAGTGTGAAAGGTTTCCGGACGCGGTCAACATGACCGGGATCTATATTACCTGCATGTCGGGCCTGATCGAAATTTTCGGCTGGGAAATGCTGCTGGAAGCGGCCGGAACGGATCCCGCGCGGTTCGGCGAAATCACGAACCGGTACGCCGAATGGATCGGGCAGTACTTCGCCGCGCTCGCGCAAAGCGATGTGCCCGTCGTCATGGTGCATGACGACATCGTCTGGTCAAGCGGTGCGTTCATCCACCCCGATTGGTACAGGAAGTACATCTTCCCGAACTACAAAAAGCTGTTCCGCCCGCTGCTCGACAGCGGCAAGAAGGTCGTCTACACCTCGGACGGCGATTATACGGCGTTCATCGACGACGTGGCCGCGGCCGGCGTGCACGGGTTCGTCATGGAGCCTTTGACCGACATGCGCTACGTTGCCGAGAAGTACGGCAAGACGCACGCGTTCATCGGCAACGCGGACACCCGCGTGCTGCTGACCGGAACGAAAGACGACATCCGCGCGGAGGTCAGGCGCTGCATGGACATCGGCAAGAAGTATCCGGGCTTCTTCCTGGCCGTTGGCAACCATATCCCGGCCAACACGCCGGTGGACAGCGTGCTGTATTACAATGAAGCGTATGAGGAGATGTCGAAGCGGTAGAATGTGAGGGAGAGGGACGCCAGGGGCTCCGCCCCTGGACCCTGCCAAAAAGTCTACGCCCAGGTATGCGTTGCCGCCGTCAGTATAGTATTTCCTAGCCTGCACGGTGTCGTCAACCATCTTCGTTTCTGGACTTATACCAATTCCAAACCTTGCCGCATTGCGTTTCCTATCGCCCCTCCTTTTCATCTTTGCGTTTCAATGTTATAATGTCTCCATCCCAAGGAGGTGGAGCGCCGCATGACCGACACAATGCGCTTGCGCATCCCGGCAAAACAGAGCATGATGCTGGTGGCGCGCATGGCGCTGACAGGCTATGTCAACCAGTGCGGCGCTGACGTGGATACGCTTGACGACGTCCGCACGTTGTCCGACGAAGCGTGCTTTTGCCTGATGAACCAGCCGGCGCCCGTGCAGGCGATCGACATCGAGGCGCAATCCGATTGCGCCAACGTCCATATGCGGTTTTCCGCGGTGGGGGACTGCGACAGCCCGCCGAGCGCGCCGCCGCATGATCCTGAAATCGCGCGCGGCATCCTCTCGACGCTGGCTACGCAAGTATGCCTCAAGCTGGATTGTGATCAGGTGCGCGCCATTGAACTGATCGTCCGCGTAAAGCTATAGGTACTGTCAAGTATGGAAACGCGCGAATTGCTCGAAGCATACTGTAAGACCCGCGATCCCGGGCTTCGAAACGAGCTTGCGGAGGCGTACCTGTACCTCGCGCAGGCGGTGGCCCGGCGGTTCGCCGGGCGCGGCGTCGAGACGGAGGACCTGATTCAGGTTGCGTCCATCGCGCTTTTGCACGCGCTGGAGCGCTTTGATTGCGGCATGGGGCTTCAGTTCACGACGTTCGCGATGCCGACGCTGGCCGGCGAGGTGCGCAACTTCATTCGCGACAAGGGCCGCGTGGTGCGCCTGCCGCGGCGCGGCGGCGAGCTTCTGCCGCGCCTTGCCCGCGAGCGCGAGGCGTTCTGGCAGCGCTTCGGCCGCGAGGCGACCGCCGAGGAATTGGCCGGGGTGATCGGTATTTCGCCGGACGACGTGCTGGACGCGCTCGAAATGCAGCGCGCCACGCAGGCGGTTTCCTTCGAGGCGACGCTGTCCGAGGACGGGCTGACGCTCGAAGGGCTGCTCGGCGAGGAGGAGGCCGCGTACGACCGGATCGAGTCGCGCGACGCGGTCACGAGGCTTTTGTCGCAGCTTGAAGGGACAAGCAGGTTTGTCATCGAAGAAAGATTCCTGCGCCAACGCAGCCAGCGGGACATCGCCCGGGAATTGGGCGTGTCACAGATGCAGATTTCCCGCCTGGAGCGGCGCGCGCTGTCTGCGCTGCGCGCGAAAATGGCCTGACATAGCGTTGCATTCCAAGGAGGATCCATGGCGCCCAGAAGAAGAAAAGTACGCATCGCGTTTCGGTTTTATGTGCTGATGGCGGTCGCGCTGGCCGTGATCGGCTACGGCGCGTATCTGG
>JAVBOQ010000119.1:0-6303 GCA_031550455.1 Eubacteriales bacterium | reverse complement strand
AGACCGAAGGAACGCCAGGGGCTTCGCCCCTGGACCCCACCACAGGGACAGTGTCCCTTTGGAAACCCCGTCTTGGGTCGGTGAGCGATTCAACGCATACCCGCCAACCCCAAGCAGGGTTTCCAAAGGGGTTTAACCCCTTTGGCGGAGGTCCAGGAGGCGGAGCCTCCTGGCGTTCCCTACGTCTCCCCTTACTTCAACGTCTCCGCGAGCGCAGCGCCGGTGGACTCGTACCAGGCCTTGGCGGCGGCTTCAATCTCGGTATAGCCCGCCGCGTCCATCTGCGTGAACATCTCGTCGACCGCGTCGACCGGCAGGTCGCCGATGATGATTTTGGAGACATACTCGTCGAGGATGTCGTCGCACGCGGTCTTGTAGTTCAGCGACGCCTCGGATGTCGGCATATAGCCGAAGACGTTGACATTCTGGTATCCGTCGCCGACCGCGTCGATGAACTTATAGATTTCCGGATGGAAATCGCCGAGCACCGCGTTGTTCCACCACACGTCCGGCTTGAACCACAGCCGGTAGTACAGCTTGTAGATGATCTGGGTGTACGCGGGTTCGATCGGCACCAGCGCGTTGTTCTCGCCGACCGAATAGTGCGTGCCCTCGATGCCGAAGTTGACGAACCTTTCAAGCTCGGTGTCGCTCAGGAACGTGTTGATCAGGTCGATCACTTCGTTCATGTACTTGGTCGTCTTGGGGAACATGTACATGTTCGACACCGGGAACGGCTGGGCGACGCCCTTTGTGCCGTCGATGTTCGCCTGCTGCGGGTAATAGGCGGTGTCCCATTCGGTGCCGTTCGCGGCCCATGTCTGGCGGATCTTCTTCGTCCACACGTCGCCGTCGATCAGGAACGCCTTGCCGGCGATCATTTTTTCGAGGCGGATGTCATTGGTCTGATACAGGAACTCAGGATCGATCAGGCCTTCCGCGTACAGTCCGCTGACGAAGGTCAGGAAGTCCTTGAGGTACAGCCGCGTCGTGTTCTTGAACTCGCCGTCGATGATCGCGTACGGCTGCCACATGCCGAACATCGCCTTGAGCGTCGGCATCTTGTTGACGTCGGAGAACTTGTCGAGCACCGGCGAGTACGGGATCGTCGCGCCGTCGCCCGCGGGGTCCGCCGCCTTGACCGCGCGGAGCACCTCGCGGAACGAATCCGCGTCGGTCGGCGGTTGAAGCCCCAGCGCTTCGAGCCAGTCGTTGCGGTACTGCATCGCGTTGGACAGGTACTTGCCTTCAACGCGGGTGTGCATCGGCATCGGGATGCCGTAGCGCTTGCCGTCTTCGCCGGTCATCGTCGCCCAAACCTCGGGCGTGACAATGTCCGCGATCGCGGGGCCGTACGCCGCGACGGCGTCGTCCACCGGCGCCCACAGCCCTTCTGTCTGGTAGCGCAGGAAGAAGTCGCGCAGCGAGTTGACGTAGATGACGTCCGGATAGTCGCCGGAGGCGAGCCGCAGGCTCATCGCGTTCCCCGGCTGGTCGACCGGCATGATTTCGACGGTCAGGTTTTTGTACCCGGTCTTTTCACGGATCGCGTTGATGAACTGGTTGTTGTTCTCGGTGGCGCCGGCCTCCAGGCCGGAAACGCCGCCGTTCCCGGGCAGCCACATGACGATCGGCGCGTCCTTGTTCAGGGTTGCCTCGGCGGACGCCGCGGCGGGGATGCAGCCGGCGACCATCGCCAGCGCGAGCAGGGCAACGAGCATTTTTCTCATGGTCAGGCTCCTTTCGTCGTTGGGTCGGTTCTATTCCTTGATCGCTCCAAGCGATATGCCGACAATGAAATACCGTTGCAGGAACGGATACACCAGCAGGATCGGTGCCGTCGAGAGGAAAATCGCGGCCGCGCGGAACGACTCGCTGGCGACCCTGTCCATCGTCTCGGGCGTTTCGACGGAGGCCATCTCGCTGGCGGTGACGATGTCCTTTAAGTACACGGACAGCATCTTGACGCTGGACTTGGTCAGGTACACCAGCGGCGTCATGTAGTTGTTCCACAGGCCCACTGCGGAAAAGATCGCGATCGTCGCGATTGACGGGATCGCCATCGGCAGCATGATCGAGAAGAACACGCGCAGGTTGGTCGCGCCGTCGAGCTTCGCGGACTCCTCCAGGCTGTCCGGCACGGTGTAAAAATAGTTTCTGGCCATGATCATGTTGAATGTCGACACCATGCCCGGCAGGATCATCACCAGCAGATTGTTCATCAGCCCCATCATCCGAACGACGATGAACGTCGGAATCATGCCGCCCGAAAACAGCATTGTGATCACATACAGGCGCGTCAGCGTCCGCGAAAAAGGCACGCGCTCCTTTGAGCTGACATACCCGACGCACAGCGTGAAAAACACGTGCACCGCCGTGCCGGCCACGGTGACGAACACGCTGTTCAAAAACGCGGTCTGGAAATACTGACTGGCGATCAGCGCGTGGTACGCCTTGACGTTGAACCCGAGCGGCCAGAACGATACCTTGCCGGAGACGACGAACGATTCCGCGCTGAGCGACTTGGCCAGCAGCGTCACATACGGCAAAAGGCACGCCAGCGCGAGCAGCACCAGCGCGGCGTGGTTACAATGCGAAAAGACGCGCTCGGCTCTCGTGCGCTTCATGGCGTGAAGCCTCCTTTCGAGGATGTAATACCAATTCCAAACCTTACCGCATCGTCGCGTCGGATCTTTTTCCATACGGCGTTGTCGCTCTCCACTCGGCGTAGCGCTGCTACGCCTCGTTCCGGCTCCTAGCCGGATGAAAAAATCTCTCGCCGCTTTGGATGTGTTAAGATTTTCCATTGGTATAAAGGATGCTATGGCCCCATCCATAGGATGGGATTCCAAAGGGATGAAATCCCTTTGGCGGAGGTCCGGGAGGCGGAGCCTCCTGGCGTTCCCCGTCCCCTCACCAAATCCCCTTGCCCGTATACCTGCGCGAAATTCTGTTTGAAATGAGCAGCATCGCCATGCCGACGACCGAGCTGAACAGCCCGACAGCGGTCGTGTAGCTGAACTTCGAGTTGATCACGCCCTCCCGGTAGACATAGGTGCCGATGACGTCGCCGACGCTGTAGACGATCGGCTTATAGAACATGAGCACCTGTTCGGTGTCCGACCCGACGATCGCCGACGCCCGCAGGATGACGATGAACGCGATCGTTGTGACGATGCCGGGCAGCGTGATGGACAGCGCCTGCCGCAGCCTGCCCGCGCCGTCGACGCTGGCGGCCTCGTACAGGTTCGGGTCGATCGCGGTCATCGCCGACAGGTAGACGATCGTGCTCCAGCCGGACTCCTTCCAGGCGGTCGTCATCACCAGCAGACCCCTGAAATACTTCGAGTTCGCGAGAAAATTTTCAGGCGGCAGGCCAAGCAGGCCCAGCGCCGCGTTGACGAGCCCGCCGCGGCCCAGAATATCATAGAAAATGCCCGACACGACGACCCAGGACAGAAAGTGCGGCAGGTAGATCAGCGTCTGCACGCCGCGCTTGAGCAGCGCGACGCGGACTTCGTTGAGCATCAGCGCCAGAAGGATCGGGATCGGGAACTGAAAGACGAACTTCAGCAGGTTGATGATCACCGTGTTCGAAAAAATCTGGAAGAACTTCGGATCGGACAGCATCCGCTGAAAGTGCGCCAATCCGACCCACTGGCTGCCAAGGATACCGTCGAACAGCTTGTAGTTTTGAAAAGCCAGCACGATGCCGAACATCGGCAGGTACTGAAAAACGATCAGCGACGCGAGCGGAACCGCGATGAGCAGGTACAGATCTCTGTACTGCCACGCGAGGCTGCGCCGCGCCGCGCGCTGGCGCGCTTTCGCGCCGGGCTGGTTGGCGAGGCCCTTTGTCACCGGCGCATCCTCCCTCCGCATGCTGTTTATTCCATTGTAACAAGGCGGTTTTGCGTTGACAACCTGACAATCGAGCGGAACGGCGGGACAAAACAACCGATCTTCGCGCCACGCGCCGCGCCGGATGAAAAACCGGTGTGTTTTGTCCGGCGCATCGGTGGTTCCGTCCGGTTGAGCGCGCGCCGGGGCTGTGTTACAATTTTGTGTACATGATCGATATGTATGCAATACGAAGCGACCGGTTCAGAAGGGGAGGAACACCGATATGGACAACAAACTGACGCTTGCCGTCAAGCGGTACGCCTACGCGCTCGGCGCGGATCTGGTCGGCGTCGCGAACATCGAACGCTACGAAAACGCGCCGATCAAGATGAGCCCGAAAGGGATCCTGCCAACGGCGAAATCGGTCGTCGTCTGCGCGATTCACCACCCGGACGCGGCGATCGAGCTGGACGGCGAAAAACACTCGCAGGACATGGGGCCGTACCGCATCCAGTACACGATGAATGAAAAGCTTGACGTGCTGTCGTTCAAAATCGGCCGGATGCTGGACGACATGGGGTACAAGACGGTGCCGATCGCCTCCTCAAACATTTGGCGCTATCGCGGCTACAAGGAAATGGACGCGATCTTCGCGCCCGACATGAGCCACATCTACAGCGCGGTCTGCGCGGGGCTCGGCGAACTCGGCTGGAACGGCCTTTGCATCTCGCCGGAATACGGCGCGCGCAACCGGTTCATTTCGATCATCACCGAGGCGGAACTGACGCCGACGCCGCTGTACAGCGGCGAAAAGCTCTGCGACATGTGCGGCGAGTGCATCAAGCACTGCCCGACGGACGCGTACCGGAAGGAAACCAACGGCGTCAAAAACGTCTGCGTCGAGGGCAAGGACCATAAATTCTGCAACAAGAACCTGTGGCGCTGCGCCTGGGGCGAGCATTTTGACATCGACCTTGATTTGCCGATTCCGGACGTCGTCGACGAGGCGGTGCTTTTGAAGAACATCGAGGCGCACGGGCTGCGCGGCGGCGAGTTCGGCGTGTGCCTGAAGGTTTGCCTGCCGAAACACCTGCGCCAGTGGGACACATCGTACGCGAAAATCTCGGCGCGGCGCAAGCGCCACACCGCGCCCACCGGGCAGCCGGTGCACCGCAACGTGTACGACAAGGTGCTGACCCACGCGGAAACCTGGGATCTCGACAGCGTGCATTTCATCTCGGAAGCGTCGCTGAAGGCCGCGAACATCGACATCGCGTCCGAAATGCCCGACGGCGTGTCGGCGGTGCTGTTCACCGCGCGCTACCCTGAGCAGGACGCGGCCTCCCGCGCCCGCAAGGATCTGATGCGTGACTTTGACCGCATCACGCAATTGGCGCTGAACTTCGCGGAATTGGATTCGTGCCGCGAACTGGAAACGCTCGGGTATTCGGCGCTGCCCAAGGTGCGCGCCGACCACGCGCCTTTCCGCGCGCTCTGCGGCGTCCAATCCGAAAACGGGTTCCGCGTCGAGACGACGCTGATTTTCACCAGCGCGCCCTTCATTGATAAGGCGTACACCGACTTGAGCCGCATCGAAAAGCCAAAGGATCTGAAGGCGACGCTACGCGAGCTGTCGATGAAGCGCGGCGCGGACCTGTTCGGTGTGGCGTCCGCAAAGACGATCGACGCGCTTGCGGATCAGCTCCGGGCCATCCGGAAGGACGAAACGCTGCTGATCGCGACCGACAAAAACACGCGCTTTATGCCCTACGACCCGGTCGTCATCGAAGAGAAGCGCGCGATTTTCGGCGCGACGGACGTCGTACCCGGCGCGAAGTCGGTGATTGTGCTCGGCATCCACTACCCGGAGACCGGCGCGGAGCGCGTCGGCAAACCGCCGGCGGAGGCTGTCGGGCCGTACGTGTTCTCGCAGTACGAGGTGAACCGGTTGATCGGCCACGTCGGGTTCTCCATCGCGCGGATGCTGCATTCGCTCGGGTACAGGGCGCAGATGGACTATAACCTGACCGGCGCGGGATCCTATGTCGGCAGCCCGCGCGGGCTGTTTCACGACGCGACCTGCAACGCGCTCGAGGCGGTCGCCGCGGGCCTTGGCAAAATGGCGTACAACGGCGCGGTCGAAACGGCCGCGTACGGCATCCACCAGCGGTTCATCGCGATCGTCACCGACGCGGAGCTTGCGCCCGACGCCGCGACGGGCGGCGAGGCCGCAGCCTGCGCCGGCTGCAAGCGCTGCCTGACCGCCTGCCCGACCGCCGCCCGCAGCGCCGAGGCGATCGTCGACATCGACGTCGCCGGCGAGACGGTGCGCTACCTGCCGGCCGACGCGAACCGCTGCGACTGGGCTAGCAAGTACGCGCTGATCGCCGAGGAGGGCAATACCTACATCGGCAACCAGTCCAACGCGCCCTGCCCGGACGTGATCACGCCGGAAGCGCT
>JAVBOQ010000291.1:0-8906 GCA_031550455.1 Eubacteriales bacterium | reverse complement strand
AAGCCACGGCGGGCGACCCGGAGGGATACCCGGAGATCGTGTTCACCGTTGAGCGCGCGGGCCAGTCGCTGACCATCCCGGTCAGGCCGCAATGGGTCGAAGCGCAAAACCGCGCGATGATCGGCATCGAATACGGCGCCGCGCCGAAGCGGTTCTCCCTTGGCGTGTCGCTCGAAAGCACGTTCGCGCAGACATTCGACATGACAAAGCTGATCTTCCGCACGCTTCGCGATTTGATCTTCAAAGGCGAAGGCGCGGATCAACTGTCCGGCCCGATCGGCACCGTGACGATGATCAAGCAGCAGACCGAAGCTGGCGGCGTGTTCAATTACCTGAACCTCGCGGCGATCATCAGCGTCAACCTGGCGCTGTTTAACCTGCTGCCGGTGCCGGGGCTGGACGGCAGCAAGCTGATTTTCCTCGCGATCGAAAAGATTCGCGGCAAGCGGCTCGACCCGCACAAGGAGGGCACCGTGCTTTTGATCGGGTTCGCGCTGATGGTCGGGCTGACGGTGATGGTGATGTTCAACGACATCGTGAGGCTTTTCAAATGACGCGCGGCGTGCTGTGCGGGCGCGTGCCCATCGGCGGCGGCGTACCGGTTTCGATCCAGTCGATGACGAACACCGACACGCGGGATGTCACAGCGACGCTTCGGCAGATTTGCTCGCTGGCGGAGGCCGGTTGCGACATCGTCCGGGTATCGGTCTACGACGCCGCGTGCGCCGAGGCAATGCGGAAACTTTGCGACGAGTCGCCGGTTCCGTTGGTCGCGGACATTCATTTTGACCACACGCTGGCGATTCAAGCCGTCGAAAACGGCGTGCAGAAGCTCCGGCTGAACCCGGGCAACATCGGCGGCGAGGCAAACGTCCGCCGCGTCGCCGACTGCGCGAAGGCGCACGGCGTGCCGATCCGCATCGGCGTCAATTCCGGGTCGGTCGAAAAGCAGCTTCTGAAAAAGCACGGCGGGCCGACGCCCGGCGCGATGCTGGAAAGCGCGCTGACCCACGCGAAAATGCTGGAAAACGCCGGTTTTTTTGACATCGTGATTTCGATCAAAGGGTCGTCCGTGCGCGGCACGATCGAGGCGAACCGGATGCTGGCGCGCGCGTGCGACTATCCGATCCACTTGGGCGTGACCGAGGCCGGGCTGCCCGGGCAGGGCACGATCAAGTCCGCGATAGGCATCGGCGCGCTGCTTCATGACGGCTTCGGCGACACGGTGCGCGTGTCGCTGTCGGGCGATCCCGTGCCAGAGGTTGAAGCCGCGCGGTCGATCCTGCGCGCGCTGGATCTTTGTCCCGGCGTCGAGGTGATCGCCTGCCCGACCTGCGGCCGCACCTGCGTCGACGTCGAAGGGATCGCGCGCGCCGTCGAGGCGGAAACGCGCGGTTGGCGGGAGAGCATCCGGGTCGCGGTGATGGGCTGCGTCGTCAACGGGCCGGGCGAGGCGAAGGAGGCCGACGTCGGCATCGCCGGCGGGCCGGGCGGCGGCGTGCTGTTCCTGCGCGGCGAACCGCCGAAGAAGGTCGACGGCGATCTTCGGGAGGCGCTGCTCCGCGCGCTCGGTGAAATACGGAATGGAAAGCGTGAACATGAACCAAAGTGATCCGCTGTCGCGGTGGAAGTCGCTGATCCCGGACGAGCTTTCCGCGCTCGCGCCGTGCCTGACGCTGGAAAAGACGCTGGTCGACCGCAACGGAACGCGGCTTTTGATCTGCCTCCTGTCCGACCAGCTTGTGGAGACGAAAGAATACATGACGCTGCGCGGCGCGATGCAAAAGGCGTTTCCCGGCATGAAGCTGTCGCTGCGCATCTGCAGCCCGGCGCGTGCGGACGACGTGCGGCGCGACATCGCGCCGTTTACGCCGTTCATCATTGATTTCCTGTCGCGGTCGTCGCCCGGCGTCGGGCCCTGGCTCAAGGACGCGCGCTGGTCGCTGGAAAAGGACCGGCTGGTCGTCGCGGTATCGTCGGAAGGCGCGCTGCGGTATGTGCAGCACGCGGAACTCGCGCCTCGGCTGACGCAGATGATGCTCGACGTGTTCCGCATGGCGGTCGAGGCGGTCTTCATCAGCGAGGAGGACGAGCAGGCGCAGCGCGAACGGCTCCGGCTGCTGGAGGAAAAGGCGAGGGAAGCGCTGGCGCTGCAGGAGGCCGAGCGGGCGACGCAGGAGAAAAAGGCCGCGCAGGACAAGAAAACAAGCCCGCGCATTTACGGCGCGGAGATTAAGGAAAAGCCGCTGCCAATCGGAGAAATCCGCGAGGACAGCGGTACGGTCGCGCTCTGCGGCGAGGTCGTGTCCGTCGAAACCAAGGAGCTAAAGGGCGGCGAAATGCGGCTCTTGACGTTCGCGCTGACCGACTACACCGGCACGATCACCTGCAAGCTGTTTCTGCGCTACCGTTTCCGCAAGAAGAACGATCCGGACGCCAAGGAGCCGGACGCGCCGCCGTCCGCCGAGGACATCGCCCGCGTGGACGCGGTGACGGCCAGGGTCCGCGCAGGTTGCTGGCTGACGGTGCACGGCGACTGTCAATACGACGCGTTCCTGCGCGAGCCCGCGTTGATGCTCAAGGCGATCAGCGCTTCCGCCGAACCCAAACGGGCGGACGGCGCGGGCAAAAAACGCGTGGAGCTGCACCTGCACACGCAGATGAGCAACATGGACGCCGTCAGTTCCGCCGAAGCGCTGATCCGGCAGGCCGCGGAATGGGGACACACGGCGATCGCCGTCACCGACCACGGCGTCGTCCAGGCGTTCCCGGAAGCGTTCGCGGCGGCCAGGAAGCACAAGATCAAGCTGATCCCCGGCATGGAAGGCTATCTGTTCGACGAGGCCATGATCGTGGCCCAGCCGGACGCCCGGCCCTTTGACCAACCGATCGTGGTGCTGGACTTTGAGACGACCGGCCTGTCCGCCGCGACGTGCCGCGTCATTGAGATCGGCGCGGTGCGGCTTGTCGGCGACGCGGTCGAGGACGAGCTGTCGCTGATGGTCGACCCGGGCGTCCCGCTGCCCGCGAAGATCACAGACATCACCGGCATCACGCAGGACATGCTGCGCGGCGCGCAAAAGTTTGAGGACGTCGCCCAGCGGTTGCTGGATTTCATCGGGGACGCCGCGATCGCCGCGCACAACGCGCCGTTCGACGTATCGTTCCTGCGCGCGGAGCTTTCCCGCGCGGGCAAAAGCTGGTCCGGGCCGGTGATCGACACGCTTTCATTCGCGCGGCGCGCGTATCCGGCGCTCAACAGCCACCGGCTCGGGACGGTTTGCCGCCACCTCGGCGTCAGCCTGACGAACGCGCACCGCGCGGTACACGACGCGCGCGCGACCGCGCTGGTGCTCGCGAAGATGCTGCAAAGCGCGCGCGCGAAGGGCTTTGACACGCTGGACGCGTTGAACGGCGCGTTTTCCGGCGACGGCATCGGCGACGCGATGCACGTGATCCTGCTGGCAAAGTCGCAGACCGGCATGACCAACTTGAACCGGCTCGTGTCCGAGGCGCACCTGCGCTATTTCAACCGGCAGCCGCGCATCCCGCGCGCGCTTTTGCAAAAATGGCGCGAAGGGCTCATTGTCGGCGGCGCGTGTGTCAAAGGAGAGCTGTACAAGGCGATTCTTTCCGGGCAGGACGACAAGACGCTGTCGCAGATCGCGCGGTTCTACGACTATCTGGAAATCCAGCCGGTCGCGAACAATGATTTTTTGATCCGCGAGGGCAGCGTAAAGGACGAGGACGCGCTGCGCGACATCAACAAACGGATCGTCGCCCTCGGCGAGCGCAACGGCATTCCGGTCGTCGCGACCGGCGACGTGCATTACCTCCGCCCGGAGGACGCGGTGTTCCGCTCCGTGCTGCTCGCGTCGAAGAATTTTGACGACGCCGACGAGCAGGCGCCGCTGTACTTAAAGACGACCGAGGAGATGCTTTCGGAGTTCGATTACCTCGGCGCGGACAAGGCGCGGGAGGTCGTCGTCGACAACCCGAACAAAATCGCCGACAGGATCGGCGAGGTGCGGCTGTTTCCGCAGCACCCCGAGGGACTGGAAACGTTCCAGCCCTTCTGGGACGACGCGGCGGACGATATCCGCGAATCCGCAGACGGCGAGGCGAAGCGCCTGTACGGCGACCCACCGCCGCCGCTCGTCGTCGCGCGGCTTAAAAAAGAGCTGGACGCCATCATCGGCTACGGGTTTGCGACGCTGTACTCCATCGCGAAAAAGCTCGTTTCAAAATCGCTGTCCGACGGGTATCTGGTCGGGTCGCGCGGATCGGTCGGGTCGTCCTTTGTCGCGACGATGTGCGGCATCACCGAGGTCAACCCGTTGCCGCCGCACTATCTGTGCCCGGCCTGCCACTGGTCGTGGTTCGACGAGCGGCATGAAATCGCCAGCATGGGCACCGACCTGCCCGCGCGCGTCTGCCCCGAATGCGGCGCGGACTGCCTGCGCCTTGGGTACGACATTCCGTTTGAGGTGTTTCTCGGGTTCAAGGGCGACAAGGTGCCAGACATCGACCTGAATTTTTCCGGCGTGTATCAGCCGCAGGCGCACAAGTACGTCGAGGAACTGTTCGGCTCCGCCAACGTGTTCCGCGCCGGAACCATCGGCACGCTGGCGGACAAGACCGCGTACGGCTTTGTCAAGAAATACCTCGAAAAGACCGGAAAAACCGCGACCGAGGCGGAATGCAGGCGGCTTGCCCTCGGGTGCGTCGGTGTGAAGCGGACGACGGGCCAGCATCCGGGCGGGATCGTCGTGCTGCCGAAGGACTACGAGATCTACCAGTTCACGGCGATACAGCGCCCGGCGGACGACAACGAAAGCCAGATCGTCACGACGCACTACGACTTCAGCTCCATGCACGACGTGCTGGTCAAGCTGGACATCCTTGGACACGACGATCCGACGATGATCAACATGCTCGAGCGGCTGACCGGCGAAAGCGCGCGGGAGATCCCGATCCACGACGAGAAGGTCATGTCGCTGTTCACGAGCCCGGACGCGCTCGGCGTCACGAAAGAGGCGATCCGCTGCACGACCGGCACGCTCGGCATTCCGGAGTTCGGCACGCGGTTTGTCCGCGGGATGCTGGACGCGACAAAGCCCAAAACAATGGAAGAACTGGTGCGCATTTCCGGGCTTTCGCACGGCACCGACGTGTGGCTCGGCAACGCGGAAACGCTGATCGCGAACGGCACGGCGACGCTGTCCGAGTGCATCTGCACCCGGGACGACATCATGAACGCGCTGATGCTGCGCGGCGTCGAGCCGAAGATGGCGTTCACGGCGATGGAATCCGTCAGAAAGGGCAAGGGTTTGACGCCCGAGATGGAGCAGGCGATGCGCAACGCCGACACGCCGGAGTGGTTCATCGACTCATGCAAGAAGATTCAGTACATGTTCCCCAAGGGGCACGCGGTCGCCTATGTGACGATGGCGCTGCGCATCGCGTGGTTCAAGGTGTATCATCCCGCGGCGTATTACGCGTCGTACGTCACCGTGCGGGCGGACGCGTTTGACATCAACCTGATGCGCCGCGACGCCGCCGCGCTGCGCGACGCGCTGGACGATTATGACGTGCGGCTGAAAACCCTGACCGCCGCCGAAAAGGATCAGATCATCCTGGTGGAAATCGCGATGGAGATGGTCGCGCGCGGCATACGGCTGGCATCGGTCGACCTGTACCGGTCCGCCGCGGAGGAGTTTCTGGTCACGGAAGCCGGCATCCTGCCGCCGTTCACGGCAATTCCCGGACTCGGGCTGGCCGCCGCGCAGGCGATCGTCGCCGCGCGCGAAACGGGGCCGTTTCTGTCAATAGAAGACTTGAAAATCCGTTCAAGGGTTTCCGGCGCGGTTCTGGACCAGCTCAAGGCCCTCGGCGTCCTGAAGGATTTGTCCGAAACCAGCCAAGTTTCTATGTTTTAGGCCTTGTTTTCTTTATTATTGCGTGGTATACTATCCGTCGTAGGTTTGCCGCGCGCTTTGGCTTATTGGATTGCAGAGAGTGGGACTTCCCGCTCTTTTCTGTTGAGAGGACGCCGCGAACCACCGATCCAGAAGGAGAACGTATGCCGCAAAGGGACATCCACACCTTTGTTTTTCCGATATGCCGCCGCCTGGCGGCTGACATGGGTTTTGAGTTGGTTGACGTTGAGCTGGTCAAGGAAGGTCCCGGCCGTTATTTGCGCATTTATCTTGACAAAGAAGGCGGATTCACACTGGATGACTGCGAGCGGTTCCACCGCGCGGTACAGCCGAAACTTGAGCCTGTCGAATACGATTTTCTCGAGGTATCGTCGCCCGGCGTGGACAGACCGTTAAAAACGGATCAGGATTTTGCGCGCGCGCTCGGCACACAGGTCGAAGTCCGGCTGTTCAGGCCGCTGGACGGCGCGAAACAGTTCGCGGGCACGCTCCTTACACACGACGAAACCGCGCTTCGGATCGGCACGCCGGCCGGCGAGCGCGTGATCTTGCGGAAAGACGCCGCTCTGGTCAAGCCCGTGGTTGTTTTTGATGAAGAAGATGGGGGAGAAAACAAGGGATGAACAAAGATGTGATCGATGCGGTCGGTTTCCTCGCGAAAGAAAAGGGGATTAACAAGGAAATTCTCTTCGGCGCGATCGAGGAAGCGCTCAAATCGGCGTATCGCAAAAATTTCAAAAAGGGAACGGCGAACGCGCAGAACGTGGATGTCAGCATCGACCGCGCCAACGGGCTGGTGCAGGTCTTCGCGCGCAAAACCGTCTCCGAAAACGTAGAGGACGACTCGATCGAGATTTCGCTGGAGGAGGCGCGGGCGATTCAGCCGAGCTTTGACGTAGGCGACATCGTTAAGGTCGAGGTGACGCCGGGCAATTTCGGCCGCGTCGCGGCGCAGACCGCGAAACAGGTCATCATGCAGCGCATCCGCGAGGCCGAGCGCGGCATCATCTACGACGAGTACATCGAAAAAGAAAACGAGATCCTGACCGCGATCGTGCAGCGCGTGGAAGGCAAGAATATATTCGTGGAACTGGGCCGCACCGAAGGCGTCATCGAGCCGCAGGGCCAGATGGCCGGCGAGGAACTGAGCGTCAACGACCGCATCAAGGTGTACGTGCTGGAGGTGCAGCGCACGTCGAAGGGACCGCAGGTGCTCGTTTCAAGGACACATCCGGGGCTTGTGAAGCGGCTGTTCGAGCTCGAATCGATCGAGATACAGTCCGGCGTCGTGCAGATCAAGTCGATCGCGCGCGAGGCCGGTTCCCGCACCAAGATGGCCGTGTATTCCGTCGACCCGATGATCGACCCGGTCGGAAGCTGCGTCGGGCCGCGCGGCATGCGCGTCGAGCGCGTCGTCGCGGAACTCAAAAATGAGAAAGTCGACATCATCAAGTGGTCGCCCGATCCGGCGGAATTCATCGCCAATGCGTTAAACCCGGCGCGCGTGCTGAGCGTCTTTACGGCGGATGACCAAAAGGCGTGCCGCGTCATCGTGCCCGACAACCAGCTCTCGCTGGCGATCGGCAAGGAAGGTCAAAACGCGCGGCTCGCGGCGAAGCTGACCGGCTGGAAGATCGACATCAAGAGCCAGTCCCAGGCCGAAGAAATGCTGATTTCGGAGCCTGACGAACCTTATGAGGAACCCGAGGCGTGAAGCCGCGTAAGATACCGATGCGGATGTGCGTCGGATGCCGCGAAATGAAGCCGAAGCGCGAGCTTTTGCGTGTCGTCAAGACGCCGCAGGACGAGATCGCGCTGGACCGCACCGGCAAGATGCCGGGCAGGGGCGCGTATGTTTGCCAGGACGCGGCTTGCCTCGCGCGCGCGGTCAAGACGCGGCAGCTGGAAAGGGCGCTGGAACACCCGATTGAACAGGCGGTGTTCGAGGCGCTGAACGCGGCGCTGAACGCGGCGCTGAACGCGGATGGATGAGCGCGCTGCGCTGAACCTGCTCGGGCTCGCAATGCGCGCGGGGCAGGTCAAAAGCGGGGACGACACCGTGGAGCGCGCGGTGCGCGCAGGGCGCGCGCGGCTGGTTCTGCTCGACGCGGGCGCGTCGGAAAACACGCGCGGCAAGTACCGGGCGATGTGCGCGGCAAAGGCGATCCCGCTGCGCGAGGTGCGCGCCGACCTGCTCGGTCAGGCGATCGGAAAGCCTGAGCGGATGGTCGCGGCAATGGAAAAGGGAACGCTGGCGGACAAGGTGGAAGCGCTGCTCACAATAGCGGCGACGCCATAATTCATGCGGGGGTGCGTTTAACGAATGCCCAAACTCAAGGTACAGGAAGCAACCAAGGAACTGTCGCTTGGCGCGAGCAAGGTGCTCGAGGACGTACTTCGCATCAGCCGCAGCGCGAGCGAAACCGTAGCGTCGCTTCGGCGTATGGAGCAGAAGTTCGTACAAATCGAAGAGGAACGCCGTGAAGCGGCGCGCCTTGAGCAGCAGCGTCTGGCATTGGAGCAGCAGAGCACCGCGTGGGTCATGATGGAAGATGAGGAGCCGGAAGCGCCGGCAGCCTCACCGGCCGAACCTGCCCCGAAACCGGTCGAAGGGACTGCTCCGGTTGCGACGCCCGTTCCGGAAGTTGCTGTCAAAGAGCCGGAAGCGCCCCCAGCGCCGGATTTTTCCGCCCAAGGCACGGAACAGCCGTCGCCCGCGGCGAGACAAGCGCCCGCCGCACAGCAGCCGGGCAGGCCGGCGGTTCAGCCGCAAAGGCCGGTGCCGATGCAGCCGCAGCGGCCGGTGGCGCAACAGCAGCCGATACCGCGCCCGCCGCAACCCGCGGCCGGCGTTCAAAACCAATTCGCAAGGCCCGCGCAAGGCGGCGTTCCGGGCCAATACGGCCGTCCCGCGCCGGGTGTGGCGGGCCAGTATGGCCGTCCCGCGCCAGGCGCGCCAGGCGCGGC
>JAVBOQ010000071.1:0-5912 GCA_031550455.1 Eubacteriales bacterium | reverse complement strand
AGATCGACCCGAACCGCCCGTTCTGGCGGGCGCTCGCGAAAATGTGGATGGCGGCGCAACCCGCCCGGATTTGGGCGTTTCGGCTGGCCCACCTGCCGCGGTATGTGGCGCGGAAGCTGTTTCGCGGATGAGCCGGGCCGCCTTTCAAACGCGGGCATGGGCGCCGGAGTATACAACAAGCTGGTGAACTGGGCTGTCGCGGTTGGAATCAAGGAACGCCAGGGGACGAAGTCCCGGCGCCCTTGCCATCGCGGCAGCTTCTTTGGTGGCTTCCGCTATCAAACGTCAAAAAGAACGAGGTGGACGCATGCTCAAGATAAAAGGAAGCTTTGTGGTGCGCAACATCGACGGTGAGCTCATCGCGATGCCTGTCGGCGAGACGATCCGGCAGTTCGGCGGCACGGTGATGCTCAACGATGTGTCGGAGTTCATCTGGACAAAATTGCAGAACCCGACCACGCGGGAAGCGCTGCTGCAATCCATATTGGAGGAGTACGATGTGAGCCGCGATGTCGCGGAGGCCGACCTTGAGGCGTTTCTCCGTCTGCTGCACGCCAAAGGGTTGCTGACCGACGACGACGCGTAGGCCGGAGTAGGAAGGCTGCATGAATTTCTTTCGGGACAGGCAGATTGATTTCCGGCGGCAGATGCGCTGGATCCTCGGGCAGGCGCGGCCGCATTGGAAACGCATCGCCGCGATCCTCTTTGTGAACCTGCTGCTGACCGCCGTCGGGCTGCTCACCACGGTTGCGCACAAGAGCATCATCGACCACGTCACGGGCGGGACGCGCGCGCTCGACCCGCTGATGTTTGCCGCGCTGGTGCTGCTGCACATGGCGTCGCTCGGGTTTGGCGTCTGGAAGACATACTTTTCGACGCTGGTCACCGAGCGGTTCGGGTTCGGCATTCGCGTCTCCGTCTACCAAAGCGTGCTCCGCGGCTACTGGAAGCAGTTGTCGGCGTATCATACCGGCGACCTGACCTCCCGGTTGGGCGGCGACATCGACAACATCGCGAGCGGCGTTTCGGAGATCCTGCCCAACCTTGTCACGGTGCTGGTGAGCATTGTCAGCTCGTTTTCCCTGCTGTACAGCTACGAGCCGATGCTGGCGATCGCGGCCATGCTGCTCGGCCCGGTCGGCCTTTTGTTGAGCGTCTTCTTCCGAAGGAAAATCAGCGCTTTGCAGGCGCGCCTGCGGGAAAACGAGGCGCGTATGCGCTCACATATACAGGAAAGCCTTTCCGGCATCGCCGTGCTGAAGGCGTTTGAGCAGGAACAGGTCAATACGGAGCAGCTTGTGACGATTCGTGAACAGCGGCTCGCGACGCTGCGCGAGAACGGCAGGCTTTCCGCCGTGATCCGGCTCAGCACGAGCGGCATTTTCACGGCCGGATACCTGCTGGCGTTTTGCTGGGGCATTTACAGGCTGTCAAGCGGCGACATCACGTACGGTTTGCTGAGCATGTTCATGTCCCTGACCTCGCAGATTCAGGCGCAGATCATGAGCTTTCAGGCCTGGATTCCCAGGAGCATTTCGCTGCTGACTTCCGCGAGGCGCGTCATGGACATGGACGACATCGAACAGGAGGACACGGCGGCTGCGCCGCCGCCGGGCCCGCTCGGTATCCGGCTCAGCAACCTAAGCTTCGCGTACCAGGACGAGCATGTCCTGCGCGACGTGTCGCTGGACATCCGGCCCGGTGAGAGGGTCGCGGTGGTCGGTGAGAGCGGCGCGGGCAAGACCACGCTGGTACGCCTGCTGCTCGGGCTGATCAAACCGACGCAGGGTGAAATGACGCTGTACAACGCGGACGGCGGACAGCAACCAATCACCGCGGCCAGCCGCGCAGCTTTCGCGTATGTCTCGCAGGGCAACACGCTGGTGTCCGGCACGTTGCGGCATAACCTGCGGATGGGAAACCAAAGCGCGACGGACGACCAGATGCTGGACGCGCTGGCCTGTGCGGACGCGAAATTTGTGTTTCATCTGCCGGACGGGCTGGATACCGTGATCACGGAGCGCGGCGGAACCCTGTCGGAAGGCGAAGCCCAGCGCATCGCCATCGCGCGCGCGCTGCTCCGCATGAGGCCTGTTTTGATCCTGGACGAGGCGACGTCTTCGCTGGACATGGGCACGGAGGAAACCATCATCAGCAATCTGCGCCGGTTGCCTTGGCTCAGCACCTGCATCGTGATTTCACACCGGTCGTCGCCGCTCGTGCTGTGTACGCGCTGCGTCCGCGTGGAAAAGGAGCGGTTGGAAGAGGTGGAGATGTAGGGGGATGAGGGGGTGAAGGGGACGAGGGGACGTGTTCTTTCTTTTCGGGGGAAAAGAAAGAACCAAAGAAAAGCCGCATTGGGGGGCAATGCGGTTTTTGCTTTGGGCGGATTGAAATTTGAGTATTGAACCCTTACAAGGGGCGAGGCCCCTTGGCGTTCGCCGTCCGCTTTAGCAGACCTCCTCACCGATCACGCACAGGTTGTCGCCTTTCGCCTTCGCTTCCGCGAGCGCTTTTTCGGCGCAGGCGATCAGTTGCTGCCAGCGCTGGCCTTTCCAATACGGCGCGACGCCGATGCTGACGGTCAGCGATACGCCTTCGCCGTTTTCATCCTCGCCAAAGGTTGTTTCAGCCAATGCATCATGTATGCGCGCCGCGGCCCGAAGCGCCGCGCGCTGCGTCGCGCCGGGAAGCGCCGCGATGAACGACTCGTCTCCGTACCGCGCGAACAGGTCGCCCGCGCGCAACTGTTTTTGCGTGAGGGCGGCAAACTCAATCAGCACGCGATCGGCCATCGACCGGCCGGACTGCTCGATGATCGAGTGGAACCGGTCAATGTCGATGCGGAGCACATACAGCGGGTCGCCGGAAGACCGCGTCATCGACACAATCCGGCGCAGCCTCGTATCAAAGAACCGTTTGTTGCCGGCCTGTGTCAAACCGTCGAGGGAAACGGAGCGGATGGTTCCGGTGGTGATCGGCATCACATAGCAGAAGCAGATCAGCAGCAGCACGCAGATCAGAACGGATACAACGGCCAGCATCAGGAAGCGGAGCGATTGGTTCTGATACTGGATCGAGATGTCGACTGCGACAATGCCCACGCGCGCGCCGGTGGTCGGATGCACGATCGGCGCGGTCACTGTAAGAATCGCGCCGTATACGCCGCCCACCTCCCTTTCGGCATGCGTCAGATTATCGGACGCAAACGCGGAGACCAGGAAAGCGTCCGGCGCCGGTCCTTCCACGGCGTACGTTTCGGGCACAAGCGAGGCGTCCTCGCTGGACAGCAGACATTGCGTCGATCCGTCTTCCAGAAGCCGCAGCGAGCGGATTTGCATCACGCCGCTCGCCCTTTGGATGACGGTGAACGCGTTCCGCATGCCGATGAAAAATGAACTGTCAGCATCCGGCTGCCGCGCATAAGCTTCGTATTCGTCAATTTCGACTTCGATCAGTTCCCCGGCGGAAACGGCGACGCTGCCCGCGGTGGATAACAACTGCTCCTTGAGAACGACAGTGGCCATGTTGTACACAATGAAGCCAAATGCCATCAGAAGCATCGCGATCGTTAAGACGATGATCAGAATAAAGCGAAGCTGGTATCGTTTGATTTGAATCATGAACTATACCATCCCTCGTAATGTTTCATAATAATTGACATCTTCATTGTATAGCATCATGTAATCAAAAGTCAATCACATATGATACAAATAAGAATTTTTTCGTATGCCTGGGCTACGCGCCGCATAGGGTAGCGGCGGAGGTGCTGCCAATGAACCTGGAATGGGCGGTGCAAGCGCTTTCCCGGTATGGGCTGCCGGGCGTGTTTGCCGTGGTCGCCATGGAGTACGCCTGCCTCCCGCTGCCCAGCGAGGTTGTTCTGCCGCTGTCCGGCATGCTTGCCGCGGCGACCGGAATGCCGCTTCCGCTGATCGTCGCGACCAGCGTGCTGGCGGGTCTGGTCGGATCGACCGGGTGCTACTGCGTCGGCGCGTGGGGAGGCCGCCCGCTTGTGGAGCGGCTGTTCCGGCGCATGCCGCGCGCGCTTTCGGCCCTTGACGGCGTGGACGCGTGGCAGGCGGATTTCGGCGGGCTGTCGGTGATGGTCGCGCGCGTCATCCCGGTGTTCCGCACCTGGGTGTCGTTCGCAGCCGGGCTCTCGCGCCAGCGGTTTGGCTCGTTCGTGCTGTATTCCACGATGGGCATCATCGTGTGGAACACCGCGCTGATCCTTGCCGGGTATTACCTGTACGCAAGCGGCGTGGCGCTGCGCCTCGACGGGTTTTTGTGGGTAATGCCGGTGGTCGGCATGGCGGTTACGACCGTTTTTTTCCTGCTTCGGCGAAAAAAGAAGGCCGCGAAACAGGAAGGAGGGGGATGACACGGTTCGGCATCGCGACCGTTACCAGATGCGGCGCATCGGGCATGAAAACCAGAAAACCCGGTTGTTCCGGCCGAAGGCCGGTGAAACAAACAAAAAAGAGCCGCGGGGGCGGCTCTGTGATTTTATACGTACTCAAAACGCCGTATCTTTTGTGATTGCGGGAAATGCGGTTTTTATTCGTCGTGAAGCCACTCGTTGGAATGCTCGCTCAACACGCGGAGAACGTCGTTGAGCATGCGCGTTTTTTGATTGCCGCCGGGCGCGACAAACGTTTCGGATCGCACGCCCATTACCAAGGCGTCCAGGGAGACACCCAGTGTTGCGGAGAGCTTCACCAGCGTTTCCAGGCTCGCGATCCGGGACCCGCGCTCAATGTGTCCCATAAACGAAGTTGAAATTCCGATCAGTTCAGCCAGATCCGCCTGCGTCATTCGCTTTTGTTTGCGGTAACTGCGAATGCACCTGCCCATCGCCTCATAGTCCATGCTACGTCCTCCTTGATAATGCACCTTCCCCGTATTCGACGCGAATTGCATAACTCCTGCGAATCTTGTCGAAAAAAGCAGTTTCACAAACATTATGCGAGATTTTATCCATACTTGAAATCAACGTTGGAATGGAGTACAATTCATCCCGACCGGATATGAGAAACTGAGGAGGAAGGACGATGCGGCCCAAAAAATTCCTGAGCGACTTTAAGGCGTTCATCACGCGCGGCAATGTCATCGATCTCGCGGTCGGCGTCATGATCGGCGGTGCGTTCGGAAAAATTGTTTCCTCCCTTGTCGCGGACCTATTTATGCCGTTGATCAGTCTCCTGACCGGTGGGCTGAACTTCAGCGGGCTGTTCATTTCATTGAACGGAAAAACATACCAAACCATTGAGGCCGCGAACGCGGACGGAGCGGGCACGCTGAATTACGGCGCGTTCCTGACCAACGTGATCGATTTCCTGCTCATCGCGCTGTGCGTGTTCCTGTTTGTCCGGCTGATCGGCGTGTTCGCGCACAAGAAGGCCGAGGCCCCGAAGCCAGAACCGCGCCGCTGCCCGTACTGTTTTGACGAGATCGACGCCCGCGCGACGCGGTGCCCGCACTGCACCTCGGAGCTTAAAGCATAACCGGGACATTGAGTATCCCCAAGGAGGTTTCTTATGGCACGCGGCGGATTCCCAGGCATGCCCGGCGGCGGCAACATGCAGCAGTTGATGAAGCAGGCGCAGAAAATGCAGCAGCAGATGATGCAGATGCAGGAAGAGTTGGATCTGCGCACTTACGAAGCGAGCGCGGGCGGCGGCGTGGTCCGGGCGAAGGTGTCGGGCAAGCGCGAACTGCTTGAGCTCACCATCGACCCGAAGGCCGTCGACCCGGACGACGTCGAGCTGTTGCAGGACATGGTACTCGCGGCCGTCAACGAGGCGTTAAAGCTCGGCGAGGACACGCGCGAGCGTGAAATGGGCCGCTTTGGCGGCGGCATGGGCGGCATGTTCTGATGGACGCGCCGATCGACCCGATCGCGCGGATGG
>JAVBOQ010000086.1:0-19820 GCA_031550455.1 Eubacteriales bacterium | reverse complement strand
CGGAGCCCTTTGGCGTTCCTTCGTTCTTACCGCATTCTATATCCATTACATATATGAAATGAGGGTACCCCATGGCAAAGGAAACCAAGTCGAAAACCATCAACCTCGGCGGCACGACCGAGGAAAAGAAAAAGGCGCTGGACATGGCGCTTGGCAACATTGAAAAATCCTTCGGAAAAGGCGCGATCATGAAGCTCGGCGAGCGTACGGTGATCGATGTTGAGGTGATCCCGACCGGCTGTCTGGACCTTGACATCGCGCTCGGCGTCGGCGGCATCCCGCGCGGGCGCATCATCGAGGTGTACGGCCCGGAATCGTCCGGCAAAACAACGCTGACGCTGCACATTGTCGCGGAGGCGCAAAAGCGCGACGGCATGGCGGCGTTCATCGACGCGGAACACGCGCTCGACCCGGTGTACGCCAAGAAGCTCGGCGTCGACATTGACAACCTGTACGTGTCGCAGCCCGATACCGGCGAGCAGGCGCTGGAAATCTGCGAAGCGCTGGTCCGTTCCGGCGCGATCGACTTCATCGTCGTCGACTCGGTCGCGGCGCTGGTGCCAAAGGCCGAAATCGACGGCGAGATGGGCGAGTCGTTCGTCGGCGTGCACGCGCGGCTGATGTCGCAGGCGCTGCGCAAGCTCGCGGGCATCGTGCACAAGACCAATTGCACCGTCGTCTTCATCAACCAACTGCGCGAGAAAATCGGCGTCATGTACGGCAACCCGGAAACGACGACCGGCGGCCGCGCGCTGAAGTTCTACGCGTCGGTCCGGCTCGACGTGCGCAAGGGCGAAGCGCTGAAGAACGGCAACACGGTGCTCGGCAACCGGACAAAGATCAAGGTCGTCAAGAACAAGGTCGCGCCGCCGTTCCGCATCGCGGAATGCGACATTTTGTTCGGCGAGGGCATCTCAAAAGAAGGCAGCCTCCTTGACCGGGCGGTCATCATGGACGTCATCCACAAGAGCGGCGCGTGGTTCAGCTACGGCGATCAGCGTATCGGCCAGGGCCGTGATAACGTGCGCGTCTACCTGAAAGAAAATCCGGCGGTGTTCGCGGAGATCGACAGCATCGTCCGCGCGAAGCTGATCGGCGACCCGAACGCGGCACCGGTGGACGTCGATGACGGCGGATCGGCCGCTTCGGACGACTGACCGCGCGCATTATTATGCGGCGCGCAGCCGCATGTATTGACATTGCGGGCGCATGCTTGTAAAATAGTTCTGTTAAGCTCGGCCGGTCTCGTCAGACTGTTCGAAAGGGTATGGGCAGTATGCCCTCTAGATATAAGCCATCCCGTGATGGGTCTACCCTTTTATGACAATCTGCGCCGGGCCGTGGCCCGGTTTTTTGATCTAGTTTTATATAGAAGGAGGGGTCATGGCAGTTGGAGGTCGTATGGATCATCCTCGCGGCGTTGGTCGCCGGCGCGGTTGGCATTATATCCGGATATCAGTATCGGAAAAACGCCACTGAAACCAAGATTGGACGCGCGGAAAAGAACGCGCAAAACTTGCTGGACGACGCGCAGCGGCGCGCGGAAGACTACAAAAAAGAACGGGTTTTGCAGGCAAAAGAAGAAATTCTCACCGAACGGAACGAGTTCGAACGGGAAGTGCGCGAACGGCGCAACGAGCTTTCGAGGCTTGAGCGCAGGCTGACCCAGCGCGAGGAGACGTTTGACAAAAAGTCGGACAACCTGGACGCGCGCGAGGAAAACCTGAACAAGAAACAAAAAGATATCTCCGCCATGGAAGAAGAAGCGCAGGCCATGTTCGGACGTCAGCAGAGCGAGCTCGAACGGATCGGCAGCATGACGCAGGACGAGGCCCGGCAGGTGCTCGTCGGGCGCATTCAAAAAGACGCGTATCACGACGCGGCCGTGATGGTGCGTGAAATCGAGCAGAACGCGAAGGAAGAGGCCGACAAGAAGGCGCGCAACATCATTTCGCTGGCGATTCAGAAGTGCGCCGCGGATCACGTCGCGGAGACGACCGTCTCCGTCGTGACGCTGCCGAGCGACGACATGAAGGGCCGCATCATCGGCCGCGAAGGCCGCAACATCCGCGCGCTCGAAACCGCGACCGGCGTCGACCTGATCATCGACGACACGCCGGAGGCCGTCATCGTCTCCGCGTTTGACCCGGTGCGCCGCGACGTCGCGCGGCTCGCGCTTGAAAAGCTGATCCTCGACGGGCGCATTCACCCGGCGCGCATTGAGGAAATGGTCGAAAAGGCGCAAAAGGAAGTGGACAACCAGATCCGCGAGGCGGGCGAGCAGGCCGTGTTCGAGACCGGCCAGCACAACATCCACCCCGAGCTGGTCAAGCTGCTCGGCCGGATGCGCTTCCGCACCAGCTACGGCCAGAACGTGCTCAAGCCCTCGATCGAGGTCAGCCATCTGGCCGGCGTCATGGCCGCGGAACTCGGCGCGGATGTGCAGATCGCCAAGCGCGCGGGCCTTTTGCACGACATTGGCAAGGCGGTCGACCACGAAGCCGAGGGCACGCATGTCACACTCGGCGCGGAACTCGCGCGGAAGTACCGTGAGAATCCGGACATCATCCACGCGATCATGGCGCACCACAACGATGTGGAGCCCACAACCGTCGAAGCCGTGCTCGTGCAGGCGGCCGACGCGATCTCCGCGGCGCGTCCCGGCGCGCGGCGCGAATCGCTTGAAAATTACATCAAACGCCTGGAGAAGCTTGAGGAGATTTCCAACTCCTTCCCCGGCGTCGAAAAGTGTTACGCGATTCAGTCCGGCCGCGAGGTGCGCGTCATGGTCAAACCGGACGACATCACCGATTCCGGCACGCTCGTGCTCGCGAAGGAAATCGCAAAGCGGATCGAGCGCGAAATGGAATACCCGGGCCAGATCAAGGTCAACGTCATCCGCGAGACGCGCGCGATCGATTTCGCGAAGTAGTAGCAATTCCAGTTAGGGTGGGCGCAAAAGATCCGCGAGATATGTGCAATCCGTAACTGGAATCGGCATAACACGAAGGGCTGTCGCGGCAGGAGTGAAGGAACGCCAAAGGGCGCTGCCCTTTGGAATCCCGCTCAAGGGCCATTGGCCCTTAAGAATCCCGTCTTTGGGTATGCACAAAACCCGGACGAAGGTTCTTGGCGGGGTTGGGACGAAGTCCCGGCGGTCCCCCTGTGGCGCACAGCTTTTTCTCTCTCATAATGTTATGAAATGTAAAGGAGATGATTGGCGGTGAATAAAAAGCAGGCGCGGCCGATGCGGGCGGCTGACGGCGTTTGGGCATTGGAGATGGAGACGGTTCGCGCGTTTCTCGTGACTGGCGAAAGCGGCGCGGTGTTGATCGACACGGGCGCCGGCGGCGTCGACATCGCGGCCGCCGTCGCGTCCTGCACATCGCTGCCGGTCCGCGTCGTCAACACGCACGCGCATTACGACCACATCAGCGGGAACAGCGCGTTTGACATGCAGTTTGTGCACCCGCTGGAGATGAGCCTGCTGCAAAAGGCAGGATTCAGCCCGCGGCCGATCGGCGACGGATTCGGCCTCGACCTCGGCGGCCGCATCCTGCAGGTTGTCACGCTGCCGGGCCATTCGCCGGGCGGCATCGGGCTTTGGGACAGCGACGCCGGGCTCCTGTTCGCCGGCGACACCGTGCTGCGCGGGCAACCGGTTCTTTTGTGTCTGGACGGTTCGTCACTGGAAGCGTACGCGCGGTCGCTGGACCGCATTTTGTCGCTGGAAACGTCCGACCACGGCTGCCTGTCGCGCGTTTTCTGCGCGCATGCGGAGATGGAGGTCGGAATCGACGCCGTCCACGACCTGAAAACACTCGTTACGCGCGTCATCGCGGGCGAAACGGAAAAGGAAGCGCTGCCAGAGCCGTACCGCGCGCGGTTTCAGGAGACATACGGCCTGTACCGGTTCGGGGACGTCGCCGTGCTGGCGAGTTGAGCCATGGATCCGGCGGACATTCGGCTGCTTCGGCTTTACAATCAGGGCATTTTGCAACCCGCGCGGGTCGATCCGGCGCGGGTTGTCGAACATATGGCCGCGATGCAGGCGCAAACGTACCCGATGGCCAAATGGGCGGTCGGGCTGCGCTGCCCGGGCGCTGCGGACGCGGACATCGACGCCGCGGTTGACCGCGGTGAAATCCTCCGGACGCACCTGCTCCGCCCGACATGGCATTTTGTTTCGCCAAAGGACATCCACGCGCTGCTTCGGCTGACCGCGCCGCATGTACAGCGCGTCAACGCGTCGATCTACCGGCGCGAGAGGCTGGACGAAGATTTGCGTGTCAAAACGCGCGCGGTTCTTGAAAAGGCGTTGCGCGAGCGGACGCCGCAGACGCGTGCCGAACTGGCCGGTGCGCTGCTACGCGCGGGCGTCGAGGCGGCCGGCATCCGGCTTGCGTACATCCTGATGGACGCGGAGCTTGCGGGCGTCGTCTGCAGCGGGCCGAACAGAGGCAAGCAAAACACATACGTCTTGCTCGAAGAAACCGTTCCCACGCCGCCCGAAACGCCGCGCGACGAGGTGCTTTTGGCGTTCGCGGCGCGGTACTTCGATTCGCGTGGCCCGGCGACGGTCGAGGACTTCGCGGCGTGGTCGGGGCTGCCGATGCGGGACGCGCGGGTTGGCGCGGCGTCGCTGCCCGCGCGGTTTGTGCGGGAAGACGGGTACCATTTGCCGCAGCCGCCGTCCCGCATTGAGATCAACGGGCGTGCGACGTTCCTGATGCCGGACTATGACGAGTACGGCATGGGCTACCGGGACCGCGAAGCGCTCGCGCCGCGCAGGGCGCCGGAAACACCGCCGTCCATGTACAGCCACTGGTTGGCGGTCGGCGGCCGGATCGAAGGGACATGGACCGTCGGCGCGAAGAACCCGGCACGCGCCGAGGCGCGGACGTATTGGCCGCCGACGGAACCGGAATCGCGGGAGATCACTGACGCAATCGAGCGGTATCGGGGTTTTGTGAGCGGGTGATACCAATTCCAAACCTTACCGCATCGTCGCGGCGGATCTTTTTCCATTGGTACGATACCATCGAAAAACCCTCCCTTGCCGAGCAAAGGAGGGTGTCCGGAGGGGCACGGAGACAGAGGTACCGGCTTCTCCCTGCCGGGATTTCCTTTTAAAACGCCATCGTCCATCCATACGGATCCTCAACGGATCCCCACTGGATGCCGGTCAGCGTATCATAAAACGTTTGCGTCAGCCGCCCGATGCCGCCATTGCCGATCGCGTACTGCACGCCGTCGTAGAACAGCGAACCGACCGGCGAAACCACAGCCGCCGTGCCGGTGCCGAAAACCTCGGTCAGCGCGCCGGACTTCGCGCCGTCGATCACTTCCTGGATGGAGATGCGTCGCTCCTCCACCTTGAGGCCCATGCCGCCGGCGATGCGCAGGATGCTGTCGCGGGTGATGCCGGGCAGAATGCTGCCGGAGAGCATCGGTGTGACAATCGTATCGCCAAACGCGAACATGATGTTCATCGCGCCGACTTCTTCGATGTATTTCATTTCAAGGCCGTCCAGCCAAAGCACCTGCGAATAGCCCTTTTCCGCGGCGCAGACGCCCGCGTAGAGCGACGCCGCGTAGTTTGCCGCGGCCTTTGTGAAGCCGATTCCGCCGCGAACAGCCCGAACCAGCTCGTTTTCCACATAAATGCCCACAGGCGCAAGCCCGCCGGGATAATAAGCGCCGCTTGGCGAAAGCAAAATAAAGAAGCGATACGCGTGCGACGCGTGGACGCCAAGGCCCACGTCGGTCGCGATGATCGTCGGACGGATGTACAGCGATGTGCCCGTGGCCGACGGAACCCAGTCGCGATCCAGATCCAGCAGCTTCAAAAGCCCGGCCAGGCACTGCTCGGGATCAATCTCGGGGATGCTCATCCGCACGGCCGAACGGTTCATGCGCCGGAAATTGTCGGCGGGGCGGAACAGGCGCAGCTCGCCGCCCTTGCCGCGGTAGCATTTGAGTCCCTCGAAGATCGCCTGCCCATAGTGAAACACGACGCTCGCCGGATCCATCGCAAAGTCCGCGTAAGGCACGATTCGCATGTCATGCCAGCCACGTCCGTCGTCATAATCCATGAGGAGCATGTGGTCGGTAAACAGTTTGCCAAACCCAAGTTTTGACTCGTCGACAGGCTTCGCTTTCGCCGCCGCGGCCCTCTGTACGCTGATTTCCATCATCCGCATCCCTCTTTCCGCAGGAATTCCTTTTATTATAAGAGATAATGCGGATGTGTCAAGATCGCAATTTCCTGTTTGCCCCGTTTGCGTTGTCCGCCGCCCTCTCCAGCGCGCGGATGACGGCATAGCGTCTTTTTCTGACCCACTCGTCGCTCAGGGACATCTTTTCGCCAATCTGCGCGTCGGACATGCCGAGCTGAAAATAGTACCGCAGGATTGTCCGCCCGCGCACCTCGCCAAAGGAGGCGATCAGGTCGTCGACCGCCGCCATCTCCCGGAAGGCCTCCCGTTCGCGCTGTTCCAACTGTTCCCGGTATCGGGCGGCGAAGCCGGGACTGTTTTGCCGCTCATACCGGTCGATCTGCCGCCGAAGCGCCTCGATCTCCTCCCGGGCGAACCGGCTTTGCAGCAACGCTCCGCGCACGTTCACCGTGCTCCCCCCTTCCCCTCCCGCAATAGGTACAGCGGCGGATCAGCGGGTGCGCCATCCTCGCGCCGCATATTCCGCAGCGCGGCGCGGCGCGGCCTTGCGCCAGATCCGCCGCGAACCATGCCTCCTCCTGTTCCCGCGCAGACCGCATCGCGTCCACGCACGCGGCCTGCAGCCTGCGCGCTTCCTTTCCGCACGATTCGCGCCGCATGCTCAAACCGTCGTTTCAGGAAAAAATACGTTGAGGATGTCCATACGCGTCATTTGAAGCGCGCGCACGATCTGGTGCATTTCCTGAATGCCGAATCCTTTTTTTCCCACGCCGCCGAGTTTGCGGTTCAACGTCGACCTGTCGACGCCGATCACGTTCGCCAGCTTTTCCTGCGTAAAACCCTTCGCGCTCATCAGTTTCCGAAGCAATGAATCGTTCATGGGGTACCTCCTTGTTGCAGTAATGAGAACAAATGTTCTTTACTATGTTTTAGCATACTCTCGCGCGCTTGTCAACGGCAAAAATGACACATAGTGAAGAATAGTGAAGAAACAAAAAAACCCTGTCCGCCGCGAAGCGAAACAGGGTTTCCAACAGGGCTTAGCCCCTTTGGCGGAGGTCAAGGAGGCGGAGCCTCCTTGCGTTCCTCCTTACAGCATCTTCATCGCCGCGTCCACCCGCCGCATCGTCTCGTCCTTCCCGAGCAGGTACGCGATCTCGATCGCGCCGCCCGGCGTGGACGCCCGCCCGGAAATCGCGATGCGCAGCGGCCAGAGCACCTGGCCGTTTTTCATGCCGCTTTGCTCGATCGCGGCCATCAGCGCGGTGTGGAGCGCCTCTTCCGTCCAGTCCGCGACGCTGTCGAGCGCGGGCCTCGCGATCCCGAGCGCCTGCTTCGCGACGGCCGGGTCGGTCTTCATTTTCTTGTGTGTGTAGAGATCGAGGTCGATGTCCGGCATCGCGGCGAGGAAATCGACCATGTCGGGCACACGGTTAAACACCTCGGTGCGGCCCTGCATCAGTTCCGCGAGGCGCCGGGTGTCAAGGCGCGCGACGCCGGCCTTTTCGAACCACGGCAGCGCCATTTTGCAATAGTCGTCAAACGGCAGCTTCCGGATGTACTCGGCGTTCATCCAGGTCAGCTTGTTCTTGTCAAAGATCGCCGGGGCCTTGTTGATGCCCTTCAGGTCGAACACCTGCTCCATTTCGGAGAGCGTGAAGAACTCGCGGTCGTCCCCGGGACTCCAGCCCAGCAGCGCGATGTAGTTGACCACCGCCTCGGGCAGGTATCCTTCTAGCAGCAGATCCTCAAACGACGCGTCGCCCGTGCGCTTGGACAGTTTGTGCGTCGCGTCCTTCAAAACGACCGGCAGGTGCACATACACAGGTTTTTCCCAGCCGAACGCCTCGTACAGCAAATTGTATTTCGGCGACGACGACAGGTATTCCGTCCCGCGCAGCACGTGCGTGACACCCATCGTGTGGTCGTCGATCACGTTGGCGAAGTTGTAGGTCGGAAAGCCGTCGGCCTTCATCAGCACCATATCATCCAACGTCGAGCAGTCCACCTCGATATGGCCGTACAGCACGTCGTCAAAGGACGCCTTGCCGGTCGTCGGCGTGTTCTGCCGGATGACGTGGGGTTCGCCGGCCGCGACGCGGCGCTTCGCCTCTTCCGGCGGAATGGCCAGGCAATGCTTGTCGTATTTGAACGTCTCGCCCTTCGCCTCGCAGGCTTCGCGCGCCGCCTCCAGCCGCTCCTTCGTGCAGAAGCACGGGTATGCGGCGCCCTTTTCCACCAGTTGCCACGCGTACGGCGCGTACATCGCCTTGCGCTCGGACTGGACGTACGGGCCGAAATCCCCGCCGACGCCCGGCCCCTCGTCATAGCGCAGCCCGGCGATTTGAAGCGCGTCGTAGATCTTCGAAAGCGCGCCTTCGACCTCTCGCTCCTGGTCGGTGTCCTCGATGCGCAGGATGAACACACCGTTCTGCCTGCGGGCGAACAGATAGGCGTACAGCGCCGTGCGCAGACCGCCGATGTGCATGTATCCGGTCGGGCTGGGCGCGAAGCGGGTGCGGACTTGCATAGGAATCTCTCCTTACTCTTTTGCGGGCTTGAAGCTGTCTTTGAGCTCAACGACCCTGTTGAACACAAACCCGTCCTTGTCCTTGCAGAAATACCCGAGGCGCAGGAACTGGAACTTGTCGCTGTCCTTCGCCGCCGAGAGCCAGGGTTCGGCCATGCAGCCGGTCAGCACGGTCAGCGACTTTGGGTTCAGCCGCGCGATGAAATCCTTTTTCACCGGCGCGGCGGCGGGTTCCTCGCCTTCGGTTTCTTCCGCGATCGCGTCCTCGTCGTTGAGCAGCGGTTCGTACAGCCGCGCCTCGAACGGAACCGCGTCGCTGGCGTTAACCCAGTGCAGCGTGCCCTTGACCTTGCGGTTTGCGCCTTCGGTGCCGGACTGGCTGGACAGGTCGACCGAACACAGGAGCTCGACGATGTTGCCCGCGCTGTCTTTGACGCACTCGTCGCAGCGGACGATGTACGCGCCCTTGAGCCGCACCTCGCCGCCGACCTTCATGCGGAAAAACTTCGGCGGCGGGTTTTCCATGAAATCGTCCTGCTCAATGTACAGCGCGCCGCCGAACTGCGCCTCGTGCGCACCCATCTCGGGATGCGCCGGGTGGTTTTCCAGCGTGATCGTTTCGGTCTTGCCCGCCGGCCAGTTGGTCAGTGTCACCTTGAGCGGGCGCAGCACCGCCATCGCGCGCGGCGCGACCTCGCCGAGGTTTTCGCGGACGCAGTGTTCAAGCAGCGCGAGGTCGACAACGGAGTCGGCTTTCGCGACGCCCGCGCGCTCGATGAAATCGCGGATCGCCTCGGGCGTGTAGCCGCGGCGGCGCATTCCGGCCAGCGTCGGCATGCGCGGATCGTCCCAGCCCTTGACGTAGCCCTCCTCGACGAGCTTGCGCAGGTAGCGCTTGGACATGATCGTCCTGGTCAGGTTCAGCCGCGCGTACTCGATCTGGCGCGGATGGTTCGGGAACTCGCACGCCTCGATCACCCAGTCGTACAGCGGCCTGTGCGCCTCATACTCCAGCGAGCACATCGAGTGGGTGATCCCCTCGATGGCGTCCTGAATCGGGTGCGCGAAGTCGTACATCGGATAAATGCACCATTTGTCGCCGGTCTGATGGTGCGGCATGTGCAGGATGCGGTAGAGCGTCGGGTCGCGCATGTTGATGTTCGGCGACGCCATGTCAATTTTCGCGCGGAGCACGCGCGCGCCGTTCGGAAACTCGCCCGCGCGCATCCTGCGGAACAGGTCGAGGTTTTCCGCGGTCGGGCGGTCGCGGAACGGGCTGTTCTTGCCCGGCTGCGTCAGCGTGCCGCGGTTCATCCGCATCTCTTCCTGGGACTGGTCGTCGACATAGGCGAGGCCTTTTTCGATCAGCTTTTCGGCCAGCGCGTAGCACTGGTCGAAGTACGACGAGCCGAAGAACAGCCCGCCGTTCCAGTCGTAGCCCAGCCAGCGGATGTCGCCCATGATGCCGTCGACGAATTCCTGTTCCTCCTTGGCCGGGTTGGTATCGTCAAACCGCAGGTTGCAAAGGCCGTGGAAGCGCTCGGCGCTGCCCGCGTTGACGTAAATGTTTTTCGCGTGGCCGATGTGCAGCCAGCCGTTCGGTTCCGGCGGAAGCCGCGTGTGTACCCGCTTGATGTCCTTGGTTTCGATGTCTTCTTCGATGATGTCCCAGATGAAGTTGCTGTGTCCGATTCCGGGCTCCGGCATTGAAAAACCCTCCGCTCCGTTTCATACCAATTCCAGGTACGGATTGCCCGCATATCGCGATCTGTCGTGCACACCCTACCTGGAATTCGTATCGTCGAAAAGATATTTTAGTATATCCCCTTTGGGCGTCCGCGTCAATCATTTTTGGGGAAATAACTGGCAAAATCACCGTTCGGGCGAATTTGTATTCCCCTTGCAATCATAGAATCGATTCGGTAGAATGCTATCAGGGGATAAGCGAAGGGAGGCGGATGGATGCTGTTTCGCAAATGCGCCGGCGGCGTTGTCTTTCAGGGTGAGCAGGTTTTTCTTTTGAAGAACGACAAAGGGGAATGGGTGCTGCCCAAGGGCGTCGTGCGCGGCGCGGTCTCGCAGTCCGACGTGGCGCTGGACCGGGTCAGGGCTGAAACCGGCGTCGACGCGACGATCCTCGAGGCCGTCGGCGAGACGAGTTATGAATTCTATTCCAACACGCGCCACGCGCCGGTCTGCAACCGCATCATGTGGTACACCATGCACGCCGACGCGCCGAAGTTCCGCATCGCGTATGACCAGGGATTCACGGATGGCGGGTGGTTCCCGGTCAGCCGTGCGCTCGATATGATCACCTATACGCAGGATAAATCGCTCTTGCGGCTCGCGCACGAGAAATACAAAGGGCTCAGGGCGGAAAAGGCGCAGTAAAAAAAGACGCCAGGCAACGCCGGACTCCCTTCTTTGTCTCATAGGCAAGGAAGGGAGTCCTTGCATTGTCAATCTGGCCGCATATTACCCCAGGAAGGGATTCTTAAGGGCCAATGGCCCGGAAGCGGAGGTCCAGGAGGTAGCGCCTCCTTGGCGTCCCCCGTTTACATCAGCAGCTTCTCCGTCGGCATGCGCTCGCCCGGCTTTTCCGTGTCGTCCGGCGACGGCCTGCCCAGCGCGAGCATCGCGACGGCGGTGAAATCGTCCGGAATGTCAAACGCGGCCCGGGCCGCCTTCGCGTCAAAGCCGCCGATCGCGTGGATCGCGAACCCGCGCCGGACGGCTTCCAGTTGCAAAAACGCGGTCGCCTGCCCGGCGTCAAACTTTGCCAACGTGTTCTTGACGCCATTGTAGGTGAACGTGTTTTTGGAAAGCACCAGCATCAGCACCGGCGCGTCCTTCGCCCAGGCGTTGCCGGGCCACAGGCACGCGGCGAGCTTTTCGCGGGTCTCCGGCGTGTCGCCCAGCACGAACCGCCACGGCTGCTCGTTGTAGCAACTCGGCGCGTACCGGGCTGCCTCAATCAGCGGCATCAGCGCCGCGCGCGCGACCGGCTCCGCGACAAACCGCTTGACCGCGTACCGGGTCTTGATCTCCGGGAGGATGTCGTACGCATAATCCCTGGCCATTTGACTCACTTCCTTTTGATGGTATGCATTCGGAAGTGTACCCTGGGAAGAGGCCCGCGAAACAGGTTAGGCCGTCGGCAGCGGAACGCTGTTCGTGCCGTCCATCCCATTCCCGCGCACGCCGTGGGGCGAAAATGCCGGGATTCCGAGGGGCCTTGCAAGGGTTAGGACACTGGCATTCTCGTTGCCGCGACAGGCCCTTTTGCGCTCACTTCGCCAAGATTGCCAACCGATCCTCGATGGCCCTGAGATACTCTTTGACAACATCGCCGGACGGTGCGCCTAACGACTGCTTGCCGACGATGTTGCCCTGGCTGTCGACAAACAGCGTTGTTGGGTACATGATGACATGCTGCAGGAAGCCGCCGATCATCGCGTTGTTTGCGACCACGTTCGGGTACTTCACGCCGGTCGATTGTAGCACCAGCGCCGCGCTCTCCGGGTCGTCCGCGCCGTCGGCGCAGATGCCGATCAGGTTGATGCCCTCGGGCAGCGCATGATAGAGCTTTTGCAGGTCGGGCATTTCCTGAACGCACGGCCCGCACCATGTCGTCCAAATGTTCACGGCGGTCAGCCTGTAGTCCGCGAACACGCCGCTGTCAATCGCCTCGCCGGTCAGCGTTTCGCTTTCGAAAGTGATTTTGCCGGTCAGCTCCTCCGGTCCTTTGATGCCGGTCATTTCCAGAGACTTTTCCATGTCGGCGATCCCCGCGACCAGCGCCTCGTATGTGGCGCGATCCGCCTCGGGCAGCGCGGATACGTCCCTGTTCTGGTTGTAATACAGCGTATACGTTGTGCCTTTCACCTCGGCGAGCGGCTTTTTGTCCGGCAGTTGCTCAAGCGCGCGGATTGGGTTTTTACCGTCCTTTACCGCGTCGATGGCGCAGACCAAAATGCCCATCTCCAGCACCGCATCAAACTGATCGAGTATCTCCTTTGGAATATCCGCTTGGCTGAGCCCCTCGATCTGCTTGTACAGCGCATCCAGCAACACGACGGCTTCGCTGGGCAGCAACTCCAGGGAAAACCCAAAATCGCGACCGTTTAATGGCTGCAGACGAACGTTGCTCTCGCCAGCCATCGCTTCGATCCACGGCACGGGAATCGTAAAGCGAATCCCCATGCGCTCATCTTCATAAGCGCGCTCCGCTTCCGCGCTCGCTGCGGTAAGCCCGGTCATCAGGATCATCAGCAACGCCAGGATCAGTGGCATCCCCATTTTTTTCTGGTACATATGCGACCTCCGTACAACGTATTTCACACAAAAGACGGCGCGCGACACCAAAGCGTACTATTTTATGTTCGCAGTGATCTGGCGTATTTTTTTGCGCGCGCGACGGGAGCGCATCCCTCGGTAAACGACCGGCTGATTAGGCCGTCGGCAGCGGAACGCTGTTCGTGCCGTCCATCCACAGCCGTTCGAGGTGGTAATACTCGCGCTCCTGTTCGTGGAACACGTGGGCGATCACGCTGCCGAAATCCAGCACGATCCAGCGGCCTTCCGCGTATCCCTCGCGGCGGACCGGCGCAGCGCCTTCCGCCGACAACGTTTCTTCGACCGCGTCCGCGATCGCCTTGACCTGTATCATCGACCGGCCGCTTCCGATCACCATGTAGTCGGCGATGACGGTCAGGTGCGCGATGTTCAGCGCGAGCAGCGCCTCGGCTTTTTTGGTGTCCATGATCTCCGCGATGCGCAACGCCAGTTCCTTTGGGTTGTGGGCCATGCTGTCCCCTCCTGTCACAATTTCACTTTTGCTCTATGCCACGATGCAACCGTTCCTCGGCCGCAAGCGCGGCTGCGGTATCCGGGTGCGCCTCCCTGCCGCGTTCCAGAACCAACTCGAGTTTTCGCCGGAGCATTGCCAGAACCGCCGCGTCAAGATCCTTCTCCGAAAGCGCGCGGATCGCGTCGACCGCCGGTTCCGGCTTCCGGTTCGGCTCGGTCATGTCAGCCAGGCACAGCAGCTTGTCCAGCAATGTCATGCCGGGACGGCCTGTGTTGTGGTACCAGACGGCGCGCAGAACCTCCGGGTCGGTCACGCCGTACACGGCACGGGCCATCGCCGCGCTGGCCGGCGCGTGCAGCAGCTCGCGGGCCGTGCGGCGCATCGGGTCGGTGCGCACGCCGCAATCGTCGACCAGTTGCCGCATGGCTTCGATCGGCATGCCTTTGGCGCAGTCGTGCAAAAGGCCGGCCAGCGACGCGCGCTTCACCGGGTAATCCCAGCGCTTCGCAAGCGCCGCGCACGTGTCCATCACGCCGGTTACATGCCGGTATCGCGCGGGCGGCAGGTCGTGTTGGAGCCGCTTTTTGATGTCCTTGCGGCGCATCCGCACAGGCGGATCGTACAGCCTCCGCTCGCCGATGTAGTCCTCCACCACGGGCGGCGTCAGCCCTTCGAGCGAATGGCCGCGATGCGTGAGATCGCGGATCGCGGTTGCGGAAACCGTCGGGATCACCGCGTCGACGCGAATGACGTCCGCGCCCGGCACGTCGGAAAGCGCGGCGCCCTCCCGCGCGAACACGGCGAATCTGCACAGCGAGAACACGCGCGGCGCGTCGCGCCATCCGGCGATCTCGTGCAGAGTGTCCGCGCCGATCAGCACGAGCAGGTCGGCGTTCGGATACAGCGCGCGAAACGCCGTGAGCGTGTCGACGGTGTAGGTCTTGCCGGGCCGTTCGACCTCCATGGGCGACACTTCGAATCTGCCGTCCGCCGCGAGCCTCGCCATCGCGAGGCGGTGCTCCTTTTGCGCGAGTTCGGCTGACTTGTGCGGCGGATCGCCCGCGGGAATGAGGATCACCCGCTTCAGGCCAAGCGCGTTTTGGGCAGCCTCCGCCATCGCCAGATGCCCGTAGTGGATCGGGTTGAAGCTGCCGCCGAGCAGGCCAATCGTTTCGCGCATGCGCCGTGCCTCTCTTGTTTTCACTGTACCGGTATTATAGCCGAAAAGCGCAAAGGTTTTCAACTGGCGTTTCCCAACGCCGCGAGTTGTTTCATGAAAATACTTGCAAACATTTCGCAACCATGCTATACTGTCGTTCGCGGTTGCCGAAGCGAGGCTGGCAGGCGCGGAGAGGTGATACAAGTGAAAGAAGGCATTCATCCCAAGTACGTCGAGGCGACGGTGCATTGCGTCTGCGGCGAAACGTTTACGACAGGCTCGACAAAAAAAGACCTGAAGGTCGAAATTTGCTCGAAGTGCCATCCGTACTTCACCGGCAAGCAGAAGCTGGTGGATACCGGCGGGCGCGTGGATCGCTTCAAGAAGCGCTACGGGCTGTGAGAGACGCATGAGTAAGCGGGCCGAACGATTCGTTTCGGTTCGCTTTTTCTGCGTTTCCCGTTCTTTTGGGCACAACTGCCGTTTACCTTGATTCGTGAACGGTGTATACTATCATCAAACCGCATCGGATAGAAAGCGAGGGGTGTCCCGAAAATGATAGAGAAATATCAAAAGAAACCGGACATCGGCGGGCAGGCGGTGCTCGAAGGCGTCATGATGAAGTCGCCCGGCGCGATCGCGGTCGCGGTCAGAAAGCCGAACGGCGAAATCGCATTGAAGCGGGACCCGTACGTCAGCCCGGCGAAGAAGCATAAATGGATGGGCTGGCCCATCGTGCGCGGCGCGGTCAACATGGTCGGCATGCTGGCGCTCGGCATGCGGACGATCGACGCGTCGACAAAGCTGCTCGGCGTGCTCGACGAGGAACCGAGCAAATTTGAAAAATGGCTCAGCAAAAAACTTGGCCAGAGCATCGACAAGGTCGTCATGGGCGTGGCGGTGGTGCTGGCGCTCGCGCTGTCCGTGCTTTTGTTCATGGTCATCCCGAGCTTTGTCGGCACGCTGGTCAACCGCGCGACATCATCGCTGATTGTCGTCAACCTGTGTTCCGGCGTCGTGCGCATCGCGATCCTGATCGCGTACATCGGCCTGTCCGGGCTGATTCCCGACATGCGCCGCACCTATGAATACCACGGCGCGGAGCACAAGACCGTCTACTGCTACGAAAACGATATGCCGCTGACGCCCGAGAACGCCCAGCGGTTTTCGAGGATGCACCCGCGCTGCGGGACGAGCTTCCTGCTGCTGGTGATGATCATCGCGATCCTGCTCGGCGCGGTGTCCGACCAGATTTTGCAGCTGATCTTCGGCTTTGAGAAGCTCTCGTTCGTCTGGCGCATCGTGCGCAGCATCGTGCTGCTGCCGCTGATCACCGGCGTGTCCTACGAAGCGCTCAAGGGCCTCGCGCACAACAATTCGCCGCTGGTGCGCGCGCTGCGCTGGCCGGGCCTGATGCTGCAGCACCTGACGACGCGCGAGCCGAGCCTCGCGCAGCTTGAAGTCGCGATCGCGGCGTTCAAGGCCGCGCAGAGCGAAGCGCCGACGGCCGATCCTGTGCCGGGCGAAACCAACGAACCCGCCGCGCCGCATGAACCGCAGGCAAGCGCTACTTGACGCGACGGCGCGTCTGATGGCCGCGGGCGTGCCGGACGCCCGGCTCGACGCCGAATGGATGCTTTCGCACCTGCTCGGCGTGCCGAGGCTCTCCATGCTGGCTTTTTCAGCGGACGAGGTTCCGCCCGACACGCTGTCCCGCTTTCTCGCGCTGATCGCCCGCCGGGAGGCGGGCGAACCGTTGCAATACGCGATCGGCGAGGCGTCCTTCATGGGCCGCGCGCTCCGTGTGGACGCGCGCGCGCTGATCCCGCGCGGGGACACCGAGACGCTTTGCGAGGCGCTGATCGCGCGGCTTTCGCCCGGCATGCGCTTGCTGGACATCGGCACGGGCAGCGGCGCGCTGGCGATCGCGGCGGCGTTCGCCTGTCCCGGCGCGGACGTCACCGGCGCGGACATCAGCGCGGACGCGCTTTCGGTCGCGCGGGCGAACGGCGAACGCCTCGGCGCGCGGGTTCGCTGGGTGCAGAGCGACCTGTTTGAAGGGCTTTTGGGCGAAAGTTTTGACATCATCGTCTCGAATCCGCCATACATCCCGACCGGCGACATCGCGTCGCTGCAGCGGGAGGTGCTTTGGGAGCCGAAAATCGCGCTGGACGGCGGGCCCGACGGGCTTGCCTTCTATCGAAGGATCATCGCCGCGCTGCCGGGGAGACTTGCGCCGGGCGGTTCGCTGCTGTTTGAGGCGGGCGACGGGCAGGCGGCGGATGTCGCCGCGATGATGCGGCCCGTCTTTTCGAAAATCGAAATCATACCCGACATGAACGGGCTGGAACGCGCAATTGCAGGGGATGGATATGCAGGATAAACTGATGTGGGTGGAAGGGCGGTACGCGGAGCTCTCGGAGCAGATGGCACAGCCGGAGACGGCTGCCGATCCGGGGCTTCTGGCGAAGCTGATGCGCGAGCACGCGCTGCTCGAACCGGTCGTCGAGGCGTACCGTTGCTGGCGGTCGCTTGGCGCGCAGAAGGCCGAGGCCGAAGAAATGCTGCGCGACCCGGATATGGCCGCGATGGCGAAAGAAGAGATCGACGCGCTCGCGGAGCGGATCGACGCGCAGTGGCACGCGTTGCAGGTGCTGCTGCTGCCGCGCGACCCGAACGACGACCGCAGCGTCGTCATGGAGATCCGCGCCGGCGCGGGCGGCGACGAGGCCGGGCTGTTTGGCCAGTTGCTGCTTCGGATGTACACGCGCTACGCCGAGGCGCGCGGCTGGCGTGTCGAGCTGGTCGACGCGAACATGACCGAGCTTGGCGGCGTCAAGGAAGTCACCTTCACGGTCAACGGCAAGGGCGCGTTTCGCCGCCTGAAATTCGAAAGCGGCGTGCACCGCGTGCAGCGCGTGCCGACGACCGAGTCCGGCGGCCGCATCCATACGTCGACCGCGACCGTCGCGGTGCTGCCCGAGGCCGAGGAGGTCGACGTCAGCGTGCTGCCGGGCGACGTCCGCGTCGACGTCTACCGCTCCAGCGGACATGGCGGCCAGTGCGTCAACACGACCGACTCGGCGGTGCGCGTCACACACCTGCCGACAGGCCTTGTCGTGACCTGCCAGGACGAAAAATCGCAGATCAAGAATCGCGACAAGGCGATGCGCGTGCTGCGCGCGCGGCTGTATGACCTGTACCAGTCGCAGAAGGACGCGGCGTACGCCGAAAACCGCAAGTCGCAAATCGGCACCGGCGACCGCAGCGAGCGGATCCGCACGTACAACTTCCCGCAGGGCCGCGTCACCGACCACCGGATCGGGCTGACGCTGTACCAGCTCGACCAGTTCGTCGAAGGGGACTGCGATCCGGTCATCGAGCCGCTTTTGCTCGCCGACGAGGCGGAGCGTCTGAAGCAACTTTCCGGAGAGAGCGCATGAAAACCGATGTATTGCCCGTAAACGCCGCCTCCATTGAAAAGGCGGCGTCGTTGATTCGGGCGGGAGAGGTCGTCGCGTTTCCGACCGAGACGGTGTACGGCCTCGGCGCGGACGCGGGAAATAATGACGCGGTGTTAAGGATTTTCGCCGCGAAGGACAGGCCAGCCGACAACCCGCTGATCTGCCATGTCGCGTCGAAACGCGGTTTTGCGCCGCTCGTGTCGTCCGTGCCGAAGCTGGCGGCCGCGCTGATCGAGGCGTTCTGGCCCGGGCCGCTGACGCTGGTTTTTCCAAAGTCCGCGGCAGTTCCGGACGCCGTGACCGCCGGGCTTTCGACGGTCGCGGTGCGCATGCCGTCGCACCCTGCCGCGCTTGCCTTGATCGAGGCCGCGGGCTGCCCGGTTGCCGCGCCGAGCGCGAACCGCAGCACGCGGCCCAGCCCGACGACCGCGTCCCATGTGCTGGCCGATTTGGACGGCAGAATCCCGCTGATTCTGGACGGCGGCCCGGCGCTGTTTGGCGTGGAGTCGACGGTGGTCGACGTAAACGGCGGCGTCCCGACGATCCTTCGGCCCGGCGGTTTGACGTTGGAGATGCTAAGAGAGATTGTCCCGGATATCCTTGTCGACCGGTCGGCGCTCAGCCCGCTTCGGGACGGCGCGGAGGCGCGTTCGCCCGGGATGCGCCACCGGCATTACGCGCCGCGCGCAAAGGTCGTCGTCGTGCGCGGCGGCGCGCGCTTGGCGCGCGAGATGCGCGCGCGGTACGCGGCCGCTGTGGCGCGTGGCGGCAGACCGCTGATTCTGTGCCGCTCCGACAACGCCGCGCGGTATGACGGCCTGTCGGTATATCCTCTCGGCGGGAACGCGCCGGAGATGGCCGCGCGGCTGTTCGACGCGCTGCGCGCCGCGGATGACGCGGGATACGACCTGATCCTTGCCGAGGCAGCCGGAACGGACGGCATCGGTCTGGCGCTGATGAACCGGCTGCTGCGCGCGGCGGATTTCGACATCGTTGACGCGTAGCGCATGGATCGGCGCCGCGCCGCACGCGTATCAGCGGCCCGACCCCGAAACGTTCGGTTACGAAGTGCGCTGTCCTGCCGTTTTGAAAGTGCTTCCCAAAATTTTATGTTTGAATCGCTTCCCGCCGTGGTATCATGCAACCATCCAAGGAGGTGTTTGTATGCATTGTACACGAAAGTTCTACCGATGCTCGCTTTGCGGCAACCTTGTCGGGCTGATCGAGGACGGCGGCGGCCCGCTCGTCTGTTGCGGCAAGCCGATGGATGAGCTCGTAGCCAACGCGGTTGACGCGTCTGGTGAAAAGCATGTGCCTGTGCTGGCGGAGGAAGACGGAAAGGCCGTCGTGAAAATTGGCGCCGCGCCGCATCCGATGACGGAGGAACACTCGATTCGCTGGGTCTATGTCTGCACCGACGACGGCGGCCACCGCTATCAACTGAACCCGGGCGACCCGCCTCAGGTCGCGCTGTGCGGCTGCGCCGGCGAAATCCGCGCGGTGTACGCCTATTGCAACCTGCACGGCCTGTGGAAGGCCGATTTGCCGGAGACGGCAGGGTGCGGTTGCTGTTGCTGAAGCCCAAGGAAGCATGAAGGAAGCCACGGCAAACGCATGAACTGAGGTTCATGCGGGTGGAGGAGGGCCGGGGAGGATTCGGCCTGAAACGTTGCGGCGT
>JAVBOQ010000033.1:0-4587 GCA_031550455.1 Eubacteriales bacterium | reverse complement strand
ATGGAACGCGACCAGCGCGACACCGCCCATCAGCAGCGTGCCGACCGCCTGTGTGGAGACGCCGAACAGCAGCTTGCCAATGATCATGCGCTCCGGCGTCACCGGCAGGGTGCGCAGGATGAAAAACAGCTTTCCTTCGCGGGAAATGGTCGTCGTCAGCGCGGTGTTCATCGTGGTGAAGAACATGAACAGTGCGGTGAGCACGAAGAACACGAGCGTGTAATCCGTCGATGTGCTGATCAGCGCGACGACGCTCTCCAGCCCGTTCATCGAAGCGCCCTGAATGAACACCATGAACAGCATCATGATCGGCCCCATAACGATCATCGCGAGGCCGTTGAGCGCGTATACGGGCGACCGCAGCACCAACTGCCATTCACGCTTAAACATCGCGGACACCTGACCGCGCTGCCTGACCGCGTCGCCGGAGAGCTTCACCTTGCGCGAAGACTTGACGGCTTCGAGCTGTGCGGACGCGCCGCTATGGTAGATGCGGTCGGACACCAGGATGACCACGGCCAGCGCCGCCGCCGAAACCGCCGCGAACAGCGCGAGCGACCCGCCGTCGCCCAGGATGCCCCGGGCGGCCCAGCCGCTCGGCGGGAAATAGGAAACCGCCATCGTAAGCAGGCCTTCGTTGTCCGAAAGCAGCGCGGTGATTTGTTCCGGCGACGTGTACTGCGGGATTTTCGCCGAGAAGAACATCACGCTCGCCATGTATGCCAGCAGCGCGAGAACCGACCCGACGATGGTCAGCAGGTCCCGGTGCCGCCACAGCGCGTTGAACCGCATCAGCAAAAGCGCGATCAGCGCCGACAGCGCCAGCGGAATGCACGGCACCAGCAGCAGCGTCAGCGCTCCGCGCAACCAAAAAAACACGTCCGCGCCCGCGGTGACGCCATAGACGATGATCGGCGGCAGCAACAGCAGCGCGCTCGACGCGATTTCGCTGATCATGACCTGCGCGAACTTCGCGCCGAAGATCGTCCGCTGCGGGATCGGCAACGCGGTTAAAAATTCCGTATCCTTGGAGAAAAACAGCACGCCGAGCAGGTAAAACATCCCGAGGACAAACACCAGGATCATCGAAAGCAGCAGCGTCAGCCCAAGGAACACGCTGTCCAGCCCGAGCTGCTGAAAGCCCGGCAGCAGCAGCGAAAGCAGCGCCGTGTATACGGCGATCAGCGACGCGACGCCAAACACCACGAGCGCGAACAGCGCAAGGTTGCGGGCTGTCTTTTTTTTCTCGTCCCGAAGCATCGCCCGCATGGAGGACAGCCCGAAGCGCTGGTTGAGTTGCAGGAAGAACAGCCTGAAAAAAAGTTTCATTTACTTTTCCTCCTCCGCCCCGGTCAGTTCGAGGAACAGTTCCTCCAGCGATTCTCCCTTCTCGCCGGCGCGCAGCGCATCCAGCGTGCCGACCGCGATCAGCTTGCCGTGGTTGATGATGCCGATCCGGTCGCACAGCTTCTCCGCGACCTCCAGCACGTGCGTCGAGAAGAACACCGTGTTGCCGGCGTCGCAATGCGCCCGCATCTGCTGCTTGAGCAGGTGCGACGCCTTCGGGTCAAGGCCCGTCATCGGCTCGTCGAGGATCCAGAGCGGCGGGTTGTGCAGCAGCGCGCCGGTGACGACCAGTTTCTGGCGCATGCCGTGCGAATAGGTGCGGATCAGGCTCGTGGCGGCGTCCTTGATGTCGAACATCGTCAGCAGCTTTTCCATGCGCTCGGCGCGGGTCTTTGTGTCAACGCCATAAACATCCGCGAGAAAGTTCAGGTATTCGATGCCGGTCAGGCGCTCGTACGCGTTGGCGGAATCCGGAACGAATCCGAACGACCGCTTCGCCGCCATTTCTTCCCGGGCAATGTCGTGGCCGTTGATCGAGACGGAACCCTGATCCGGGTTGATGATGCCGCAGATCATTTTGATCGTCGTCGTCTTGCCCGCGCCGTTCGGGCCGAGAAAACCGAAAATCTCGCCGCGTTTGACCGACAGCGACAGGTTGTCGACCGCCTTGACGCGGCCCAGCGCGTACGACTTGCTCAGGTTTTTCAGTTCCAGCATCGCTTACACTCCCTTCAATCTGTCAACCGCCCAGCGCGCGTGCTCCGCGACCGCCGGGCGCTCGTGTTCGGTCAGTCCGGCAAGCGCGCCGACGTACGCCCTGTGCCCGGTGTTCCCGGAGGCGAGCGCCGCCTGCGCCTGCACGCGCGTTAAGCGCGCTTCGTTCCAGCCGATCGCGCCGCCGATCGCGTCGAGGTCCGCCCGAGACGCCTTGAGCAGCGTTCCGATCGCGAACAGCGACTCGCCCTCCGGCGCGACTGTCGGCACTTCCGCGTTGTGCGGGCACGCGCGCTGGCATATCTCGCAGCCGAGCAGCCGGACGCCCATCGCCTCGCGCAGCGCCTCCGGCACGGGATCGCGGCCCATCATGTGCGCGCGCAGGCAGCGGCCAGTGTCAAGGTTGCCTTGCCCGTCCAGCGCGCCGGTCGGGCAGGCGTCGGCGCAACGGCGGCAGTCCCCGCAAGGCGCGGCGTCCATCGGTTCGGGCCGCGCGCCCGGCTCAATGTCCGTCAGCAGCGTTCGCAGCGTAAGGCAACTCCCCCATGCCGTGTTGCGCAGCAGCGTGTTTTTACCGATCACGCCGAAACCGGCGTCCCGTCCGAGCGGCTTTTGCGGAAGATCCTGGCTGCGCGAGACCCGGGCACCCTGCGCCGACAGCGCGTCGGCCAGCCGCACGATCGCCTCGTGCGCGCGCTGCGAATGTAAATAAAACGAGCTGACCTCTGCGTTTTCCTGCCGCCACGGGCCGTACCAGTGGAACGGCATCGCCGCGACCAGCACGCTTTTCGCCTCGGGCAACAGGCTGTACGGATCCTGAAAGGCGTTGTTCGGCTTTGCCTCGGGGCTTCTTAATAAAGCCGCGACCGGTTCCGCGGGCAGCAGCGCCGCCCGCGCGAATCCGCAGAAAACCGCAAGGCGCGCCGCGCCTTCCGCCGTGACGGGCATCCCGACCACCTCTTTCCGTCAGCGACATTGTAAAGTGCGCGCTGGTTATTTTCCAGGCTTTTCGACCAACCGCTTCAGATATGCGCCTGTAAAGCTCGCCTCGACGCCTGAAACCGCTTCCGGCGTGCCCTCCGCGATCACCTGCCCGCCCATGTTGCCGCCGTCCGGGCCGAGGTCGATGATCCAGTCGGCGGTCTTGATCACGTCTAGGTTGTGTTCGATGACAATCACCGAGTTTCCGGCCGCGACAAGCCGCTGCAGCACCTGCACGAGCCGGTCGACGTCCGCCATGTGCAGGCCCGTCGTCGGCTCGTCGAGCACATACACCGTCCGCCCGGTCGACTTGCGCGACAGCTCGGTCGACAGCTTGACGCGCTGCGCCTCGCCGCCCGAGAGCTGCGTCGACGGCTGTCCGAGCTTGACATATCCAAGGCCCACGTCAAGCAGCGTCTGGAGCTTTCGCGAAATCATCGGGTGGTTCTCGAAGAACACGGCCGCGTCGTCGATCGTCATGTCGAGCACGTCGTAGATGTTCTTGCCCTTGTACAGGACCTCGAGCGTTTCGCGGTTGTACCGCTTGCCCTTGCAGACATCGCACGGCACATAGATGTCCGGCAGGAAGTGCATTTCAATCTTGACAATGCCGTCGCCGGTACACGCCTCGCAGCGACCGCCCTTGACGTTGAAGCTGAACCGGTTCTCCTGATAGCCGCGCGCCTTCGCGTCCGGCGTCGCGGCGAACACCTTGCGGATCAGGTCAAACATGCCGGTGTACGTCGCCGGGTTCGATCGCGGCGTGCGGCCGATCGGCGACTGGTCGATCGCGATGATCTTGTCGAGCTGGTCGACGCCGTCGATGCCGTCGTGCTCACCGGGCCGCGAACGCGCGCGGTTCAAATCGCGCACCAGCGCTTTGTACATGATTTCGTTAACGAGCGACGACTTGCCGCTGCCGGACACGCCGGTGACGCACGTCAGCACGCCGAGCGGGATCTTCACGGTGATATTGCGCAGGTTGTTCGCGCGCGCGCCGCGCACCGTCAGGTAGCCGCTTGCCTTGCGCCGCTTCTTCGGCACGGGAATATGCTTCTTGCCGCTCAAGTACTGCCCGGTGATCGATTCCTCGCAGGCGAGGATCTGTTCGAGCGTTCCCTGCGCGACGAGCTTGCCGCCGTGAATGCCCGCGCCCGGGCCGATGTCGACGATCTCGTCGGCCGCGTACATCGTCTCCTCGTCGTGCTCGACGACGATCAGCGTGTTGCCGAGGTCTCGCAGGCCCTTGAGCGTGGCGAGCAGCTTCGCGTTGTCGCGCTGGTGCAGGCCGATCGACGGCTCGTCTAAGATGTACAGCACGCCGACCAGCGACGAGCCGATCTGCGTCGCCAACCGGATGCGCTGCGCCTCGCCGCCGGACAGCGTGCCGGCCGCGCGCGACAGCGTCAGGTAGTTCAGCCCGACGTTCACGAGAAAGCCGAGCCGCGCGTTGATTTCTTTCAAAATCTGGTACGCGATCATCGCGTCCTTTTCGGAAAGCGTCAGCGACGCAAAGAACCGACGCGCCTCGACGACCGCGTATTC
>JAVBOQ010000087.1:0-12853 GCA_031550455.1 Eubacteriales bacterium | reverse complement strand
CGCGCAGGTACATGGCGGGGCTCGCGGTTCTGCCTTACATCGGCTGGACGCTGGGCACGCTGACCGGCGCGGTCGCCGGGGCCGTGCTGCCGGACGCGCTGCGCGACGGTATGGGCATCCTGCTGTACGCGATGTTCATCGCGATCATCGTGCCGCCCGCGCGCAAGGACCGCGCGATCCGCGAAGCCGTTCTGATCGCGGCCGCGCTGCGCTGCCTGTTCCGCTTCGCGCCCGGCCTGTCCGGCCTGTCCGGCGGCTTTGCGATCGTGCTGTGCGCGCTCTGCGCGGCGGTCGTCTGCGCGGTTCGGCGTCCGATCCGGGAGGCGGTTTCATGAGCGGCTGGACGTTCGCGCTGTATGCGCTGGTCATGGCGGGCGTCACCTATCTGATCCGCGCGCTGCCGTTTGTGCTGATCCGGAAAAAAATCGAAAACCGGTTCGCGCTGTCGGTGCTGTACTACGCGCCGTACGCGGTGCTCGGCGCGATGACGGTGCCCGATATCTTTGATTCCACCGGTAATCCCGTCTCCGCGGGCGCAGGCCTTGTCGTCGCGTTCATCGCCGCCTGGCGCGGCCTGCCGATGGTCGCGGTCGCCGCGCTCGCGGCGGCCACGGCGGTGGCGGCGGAGGTGCTGGTCGGAGGGTGAGGGGGCGAAGGAGGAGGACGCCTGAAAGAGGACGCCAGGAGGCTCCGCCTCCTGGACCTCCGCCAAAGGGACAGTGTCCCTTTGGAAACCCCATTTTTTTGTCGGGCGATAGAAGTATGCATTAGTCCAGGGCCTTAAGGATGGGATACTTAAGGGCCAATGGCCCTTAAGCGGGTTTCCAAAGGGCGGCGCCCTTTGGCGGTTCCCTTCTATTCAATAACTAAACCCTATCTCATCAATATGCTCGAACAGGCTGTCCCCGCGCACGTCCTCGCCGACCAGCGACAGCGCGAGGCCCCACTTCGCGCAGTCGTACCGGCCGCGCTGGCCCGCGCGGTAGCTAATTTTCTGCTGCGACACATGGAACAAGAAGGCAGCGTCGGCGACCTCGCGGCCCGTGCGCCCGCCGAGCGACGGCAGCGGCGCGTCAAAGTCCAGCACAATCTGGTTTTCCTTATACAAATGCAAATAAGTCTTTTTCGGCTGCCAGCCGCCGAACGCCGCGTACGAGTCCGGCATATAGGCCGGGTCGTGTCCGTTTTGCGCGGAAACCAGCACCGCTTCGGCGGTCAGCCGGTGCGCGCCGTGTCCATACTCGCCCTTCAAATCGTGCGAAACCAGCACGTCCGGCCTGTACCGCCGGATCAGCTCGGTTACAAAGGCGCGCGCCTTGTCCCTGCCCCATTTTCGGCAGGCGTCTTCGAGCGACTCGGTGCGGAAGTCGCGGAAGGGGCCGAACACCGGATGCTGCCGCACGCCGCACGCCCAGAGGCCGTCGAGCGCTTCGTGCCTGCGCTGCGCGCTGCTGGCGCACATGTAGGCGACGACCGTGTCGCGCCGCTGCTCGCCCGCGTACGTCGGCAGCACGCCGCCCATGAACACCAGCTCGTCATCACAGTGCGCCGAAACCACCATCAACGCCGCCTTGTCCGGCGGCGGCTGCCAGCGCTGCACCCAGCCGGGCAGATCGCCCGCGCCAAGCAGCGTCATCTCCGCCAAAGGCGGCAGCGGCCTCTCCGACGCGGTCAGCAACTGAAACGGCGCGTCCAGGCCGTCAAGCGGCAGAAACTCGTGCAAAAACCCGTCGTCTCCACCGGTCAAAAGCCTCTCCCATGCGCCGCCTCGCTGCACGCGGAGCTCCCACGGGCCGGGCGCTTCGTCCCACTTCAGATAGACGCCGTACACCGCCTCTTTGGGCCTGACGGTGACAACGGTGGATTTGTACCAGCGAAAGCAGGTCGTGACGCGGCCGTCGGTGAGGTACGACGCCGGATCCTGCCGTTTGTCGGCGGTGACGGCGCACCGCTTCGTGATGTCCCGCATCGGCTCCGCCCGCGCGGCCGCTGCCGCGGCGCAGATCCAGACAAGTAATACGCAAAAAAGAAAAGCACGCTTCATGGCTGCCTCCTGAATGCCTGCATCATACCACATGCGCAGCCCCGCGGGCAACCCACTTGCGCAGGGCAACCAGGGCGAAACCGTTTGCCCGTTAAGAAACCGCTGCAGGTAAAAATACGGAACAAGAAGTCATTATCCCTTCATTTGTATATCACAACTGTAATGCTAGTTCACAGCCCCCAAAAAATGACTTTTCTTTGGTTCTTTCTTTTCCTCCGAAAAGAAAGAACGCGTCCCCCACTCCCCCGCCTCCCCCGTCCTCCCTCCCCCTCATCCCTCCGCCGTCGCGACCAGATCGACCCCCGTTCCCGCGACATCCGGCACGACCACGTCGCCGATCGCGACCGGCGCTTTGACGGTCGTATGCCGCAAAACCTCGAGAATCTCCGGAATCTTCGCCTTTTGCACGGTATCCTTTGTTTTGACGGACACCAGCGGGCGCTTGCCGCCTGTCACGAGCACCGACGAGGTGACGGTGCGCATCGGGTTGGTGAACTCCTGTACGCCGTATGTGATTCCGCGCTTGCAGGTGTAGTTTTCCACGACAACCTCGCTCTTCGCGTCCGCCGACACCAGCAACCGGCAACCCATCGGGCAGGCGATGCAGGTCATTTCGGTCTTTTCCATAGTTCATCCCTCCTCGACGATCACACGGATGTCGTCCGTAAGCCCCGTCACGTCCACGGTCACTTTTTCCATTTCGCCCGGCGTCATGATCTGCTTTTTACGGCTGACCAGCACCCGGTCGCCGCTCATGACGGTCAGCTTCGCCGGCTTGTACGCGTTCCCGACGCGGAAATACAGGTCGGTCTTGCCCGACGCGCTTTCGGACAGCGTCTGCGGCACGATGTAGCGCACGCCGCCCTGGGGCACGCTGCGCAGCCTCTGCGCCGCGGCGTCCGCTCCGCTGACGAACAGGGCAGCCGCCCGTCCCGCGATTTCGGCTTCGCGGCTGACGTTGTCGACAAGGTCATGCACGTGCAACACGTTGCCGCAGGCGAACACGCCGGGCAGGTTCGTCTGCCGCCGCTCGTCGACGGCCGCGCCGCCGGTGACCGGGTCCATCGCGACGCCGGCCTGCCGGGACAGCTCGTTTTCCGGCAGCAGCCCGACCGACAAAAGTAGCGTGTCGCACGCGATCGTTTCCTCGGTACCCGGAACCGGCAGCTTCGTCGCGGGATCGACCTCGGCGACGGTGACGGCGGAAACGCGCTCGCGGCCGTGGATTTTGACGACCGTGTGGTTGAACTTCAGCGGGATGCCGTTGTCGACGAGGCACTGCACGATGTTGCGGTTAAGGCCGCTTGAATACGGCATCAGCTCCGCGACAAGCTTCACTTTCGCGCCCTCCCACGTCATCCGGCGCGCCATGATCAGGCCGATGTCACCAGAGCCAAGGATCACGACCTCGCGGCCCGGCATATAGCCTTCCAGGTTGACCAGCCGCTGGGCGCAGCCCGCGGTGTAGACGCCGGCCGGACGGCTGCCCGGGATGTTCAGCGCGCCGCGCGTCCGCTCGCGGCAACCCATCGCCAGCACGACCGCACCGGCTGAAATCGTGATCAGCCCGGTTTTTTCGCCGACGGCGACGATCTTTCGGTCGCGCGTTAACTCAAGCGCCATCGTGTCGCACAGGATCTCGATGCCGTCCGTGTTGTTCACCTTTTCAAGAAACCGCGCGGCGTACTCCGGTCCGGTCAGTTCTTCGCCGAAGTAATGCAGCCCGAATCCGTTGTGGATGCACTGCTGCAAAATGCCGCCCGCCTCACGGTCGCGCTCGATCACCAGCACCCGCGCGCCCGCTTCCCGCGCGGCAAGCGCCGCGGCAAGTCCAGCCGGACCGCCGCCGATGACGGCCACGTCAACGCTGCGTTCCATTCACAGCACCTCCTTCAGACGGCCAACGAGCAGCTTTGACCCGCCGCCGAACTTCGTCAGTTCGGTCATCGCCATGCCGGTCTCGCGGCGGAGGATGTCCATCACACGCGGCGAACAGAACCCGGCCTGGCACCGGCCCATGCCGGCGCGCGTGCGGCGCTTGACCGCGTCCAGCGAACGCGCGCCGCGCCGGATCGCCTCGACGATTTCGGCCTCGGTGACGGTTTCGCAGCGGCAGATGACCCGCCCGTACAGCGGGTTCTCTGCGATCGCGGCGACGCGTTCGGGATTTGTCATCTCGGCAAAGCGGCGGATTGCCGGGCGGCGCGGAACATAGCCCGGCTTTACCGCCGTAGAAAGCCCGGCGTCCGCCAGCCGCGACGCCACCATCTCGGCGATCGCAGGCGCGCTGGTCAGCCCCGGCGAACAGAGGCCCGCGGCGTGGATCAGGCGCGGCGCGGCGGCGCTTTGCCGGATGACAAAATCGTTCGGCGTCGGCTGCGCGCGAAGCCCGGCAAACGACGTGATCACCGCGCGCAGGTCGAGCCCCGGCACGGACTTTAACGACAGACGCTTCAGCTCCGCGAGGCCTTCCGGCGTCGTTTCGGTGTCGTACCGGTCGTCCTGCTCGCGCGCGGTTGGCCCGGCGAACACGTTGTCGTCAACCGTCGGGCTGACGAGCACGCCCTTGCCGAGCGCCGAAGGCGTCTGGAAAATCACCTTGGACACGATCGCCGCCGAATGGTCCAGCAGCATGTACTCGCCCTTGCGCGGGCGGATCGTAAAGCTGTCGTCGCCGACCATGCGGGCGATGTCATCGGCGAAAAGTCCTGCCGCGTTGACGACGAAGCGCGCCTCGACCGTCTCGCCGCCGCAGTCGACGGAAAAGCCGCCGTCCGTCCGCGCGATGGCGCGAACCGGCGCGTTCATCAGCGGCCGCAGCCCGTTTTGCAGCGCGTTTTCAAAGCAGGCGACCGTAAGCTGGTACGGGCAGGTGATGCCGCCGGTTTTCGCGTACAGCGCGGCGGTCACGTCGGGATTCAGCGCGGGTTCCAGCGCGCGCGCCTCGTCGCCGCCGAGGATCGACATGCCCGGCACACCGTTTTCGATTCCCTGCTCGTACAGACGCCAAAGCTCGCGCTCGTCCGCTCCGCCAAACGCCACGACCAGCGAGCCGGTTCGTTTGAACGGCACTTCCAGTTCCTCGCACCACCGGTCATACATCGCGTTGCCGGAAACGTTCAGTTTCGCCATCAGCGAGCCCGGCTTCGCGTCATATCCGGCATGCACGATCGCGCTGTTCGCGCGCGACGCGCCGACCGAAACGTCTTCCCCGGCCTCGCACAGCGCGAACGTAACCGCTTGGCGCGAAAGACGCCGCGCGACCGCGCAGCCGATCACGCCGCCGCCGATGATCAGAACATCCACCCGCATCCTTCGACCCCTCTTTCTGGTATAAACATAAAAAGAGCCGCGAACACAGCCCCGCGAAAGGGGCCGCGTTCCGGCTCTCTAAGTCTCTGCCCGAACAGCATGATTGAACCATGGAACCTGAAAAATGTCAAGGCATATCGGAAACTTTGCGCGGTGCCGCCTTTATTGTTTCTTCCCGACCAGAATCCGAATGTCGACCGTCACGGCGTCGGGCGCGTCCCTGTTCTCCGGCATCGCGGTCCGCGCGGTCAGCGGCGTCATGCGGTATATGGCGGAAAACAACGCCGCGTCGCAGGGCGTGCTGTATCGCACATCAACGCGTTCCACGGCCGAAAAACGCTTCGGGAACAGTTCCGCCGCCTCGCCGCCCGGTTTGCCGTCCGGCGCGACGCCCGAAAACGCGCGCACCTCGCAAAGGTGGGCCCCGCCGGGCACCGCCTTGATCAACAGCCCGCCGGGCGCGAGCACGCGGGCAAATTCCGCGTAGTTCGCGGGCGTCAAAACGTTCACAACCGCGCCGACGGAGGCGTCCAGAAGCGGGATCGCGCACAGATCCGCGACGCACCAGGCCGCGCCCTTGTAGGTTGCGGCCGCCATCCGCACCGCCTCGCGCGAGATGTCCAGCCCGACGCCGCGCGCAATGTCCGCGCCAAGCAGCGCGGCCAGCATCGACCCTTCGCCGCAGCCCGCGTCCAGAACCGTGCAGTCCGGCAGAAGCGCGCGGATCGCCTCGCAAAGCGGCGCGAAAAAACCCGCGGCAAAGGCGACCCGCCGCGCGGCGAACAGCGCCCTGTCTTCGTACAGCGTCTCCGTCGGCTTCCGCAGCAGGTTGACATAGCCCTGCCGCGCGACGTCGAACGCGTGCCGCCTGTCGCACCGGAGGCTGCCGCCGTCGCGGAACAGCGGCCCCGCGCAGAGAGGACAGACAAACGGCGTCACAGCGCGCGCACCACCCGGAACTCAAACAGCACCGGCATGTCCCAACCGAAGGTATAACCGAATACCTTCATCTTTCTTCTTCTCTCCATCCTTTGCAAACGTCGACCCACGCGCGGGCGCGGGACGCCAAAAAAAGCTCGCCGCATGTCAGCCGCACGGCGCTCGCCGCGGTGCCGGCCGCCGGGAACACCGTATCAAACCGTTGCAGCGAAACATCCAGATACACCGGGACCGACGGGTCGACCGCGAACGGGCATACGCCGCCGACCGCGTGTCCGGTCAGCGCGAGCACCTGATCCATGCCGAGCATCGTCGCCTTCCGGTGAAAGAACGCCTTAAACCTGACGTTGTCAATCTTCGCGTCGCCCGCCGTGACGACCAGCGCGCAGCCGCCGTCCATCTCAAACGACAGCGTTTTCGCGATTCTGGCCGGGATCACGCCCGCCGCCCGCGCGGCCAATTCCACCGTCGCGCTCGACACCTGAAACGCCAGCACGCGGTCCCTGAGGCCGAAACCGGCCAGATACTCCGTTACACTTTCCAAAGACATGCGCGCCCTCCGTCTGTCGAGTTTTTCGCGTCAAACGCGGGTATTCGACAGGCGGGCGGCATTTCCTGCTATTCGATCATATCCAGCACCTTCCGGCACGTTTCGGTGAAGCAGCGCTCGACGCCGCCGAAGTCCATCCGCGCGATGTACTCGGCCTCGAGCTCGTCATGCAGTTCCTTTGCCCGGCGGATCGAGGCGCACGCGGCGTCGACCAGACGGTCGAACTGCTCGCCGTTGAACTGCAGCGCGTCGCGTTCGGTAGCGGTCGGTTCGCGCAGCCGCAGCTCGTCAAAACAGATTGTCCGCTCGGCCTGATTGGCGAGCGCGTGATACCGGTTCTCGGTTGTGATCAGCAGACCAAACATCGGAATCGCGAGATGCTCGAGCCTTTCCGGCTGCAGCGGGCAATACAGCGCTTCGACATCCAGCCCGCGCAGCAGCGCGGCGTGCATCAGATGGGACAGCAGCTTGTGCCCGTCCGTTCCCCATGTGCCGGAAATGCGCCACAGGCGCGGCGCCGCGAGCGTTTCCAGATAGTTGACGCAGCCGCCGGGCGTAATGGCGCTCGCAAACATCGGGCGCGCACGGCCGGGCTTTGTCGGTTTTCGATGCGCGCAGATGGTATCCAGCCACGGCGCGAACCGCTCCATCAGCGCGGCCTCGTCGCCCAGCGACCGGAGGATGCAGGACGCGTCGTCACGCAGCGGCAGCGCTGCCTGCAGGTAGCGGTACGCCTGATTGAAGCAGACGCGGATGTCGCGGCGCAGCGAAAGGATCGCCTGTTTTTGCCTGGACAGCCCGTCTTCGTCCAGAAACACGCCGAGGTTTAGGATGCTGTCGGCAGCGCCCGGCATCTCCGGGTCGACGATGTGCGGGGCGGTGCCGTCGATCATCGCGAACCCGATCGGGCGGCAGACGATGCCGTCGAGCGATTCGTTGTCGCTGGAACAGTGCAGGTACTCGATCATCTGTCCGCGCGCCTCGAGCGCCTCCGCCATGCGCCGCATAAAAGTGCTCTTTCCGACGCCCGGCCCGCCTTTTAAGATGATCACGCGCGTCGCTTCCTCTGGAAACATAATCGTGTCATAAAAGCTATGAAAGCCGCTGGCTGTGTTGCCGCCCGGAAACCAGTGTCTTTGCATCGTCTCCCCTCCCGTTGGTCTAAAATATTGGCACGGCAGCATATGCGGAGGCAAAAACCGAAAGAACTGTTTTGCGAACACAGAGAGCGCGGAGAGGCCGCGGGCATAGGGCCTTTAGATTTCGCAGGCTGCTAAAAAGAGCAAGGGGTCGCACTATATTCAGCGCTTCCCTTGCTCTTATAAACTTTGCTTTTCTTCGCGTTTGTGATTGATAAGGGGACACTACATTGCCCTCTGGCCGATCCTTACTTCTTCTCCTCCGTCTTGACCAGTTCGTTGTACCGCCCGCGCGGCGTGTAACGCGTGTGCAGCAGGTCGTGCGACTTGTGCCCAAGCGGCTCGAGCAGGAACTCGTTGTACAGCTTCTGGATCGCCGGGTTCTGGTGCGATTTGCGCAGCTTCTTTTTCGAGTCCTCGCTGAAAATGCCTTCTTTGCGCATCGACCACTTTTCGCGGACGCCGGTGCGCGGCTGGCCGCCGCCGACGATGCAGCCGCCCGGGCAGCCCATCACCTCGATGAAGTGATACGGCGCCTTGCCGGACGCAACCCGGGCCATCAGCTTGTTCGCGCCGTCAAACCCGCTGGTGACCGCGACCTTCGCGGTGAACCCTTCGAGGAACGCGTAGTTCGGCAGGCAGTCTTCAAACCGAAGTTCCGCCACCTTGATCTGCTCGTCGGTTTCGATCGGCGCGACGCGCAGGTTTTCAAACGGCAGCTCGCGGCCGGTGGCCAGCTCATACACGGTGCGGAGCGCGGCCTCCATGACGCCGCCGGTGACACCGAAGATGTCTGCCGCACCGGTCGAAATGCCCATCGGGGCCTCGAACAGCGAATCCTGCAGGTTGACAAAGTCGATGCCGGCCTCGCGGATCATCTGCGCCAGTTCGCGCGTCGTGATCACCGCGTCGACGTTCGGCAGGCCGCCGTTGCTCATCTCAGGCCGCTTGATCTCGTACTTTTTCGCGGTGCAGGGCATCACCGACACGACGAACATCGTCTTTGGATCGATGCCGAGCTTCTGCGCGTAGTACGACTTGATCATCGCGCCCATCATCATGTGCGGCGACTTGCAAGTCGACAGGTTGCCGACGTTGCCTGGGTATCTGTGCTCGAGGAACTTGATCCAGCCGGGGCTGCACGACGTGATCATCGGCAGCACCGCCTTGCCGCCCTGCAGCACCGCCTTCGCGCGCGCGAGGAACTCGCTGCCTTCTTCCATGATCGTCAGGTCGGCCGCGTAGTTCGTGTCAAACACGTCGTCAAACATCAGTTCCTTCAGCGCGGTCGCGAGCTTGCCCGTGACCGGCGTGCCGACCGGCATCCCGAACTCCTCGCCGATGCCGACGCGGACTGCCGGCGCGACCTGCACGATGACGCGCTTCTTCGGGTCGTTGATCGCGTCCCATACCTGCGGAATGCTGGTCGTCTCCGACAGCGCGTTGACCGGGCAGGCGACGATGCACTGGCCGCAGTTGGTGCAGTCGACCTCGTCCATCGTCTTGTCGCAGGACGGGCCGATGTATGTCTGGAAGCCGCGCCGCTGCGCGTTTAACACGCCGATTTTCTGCACTTCGTTGCAGACGCTGACGCAGCGGCGGCACAGCACGCACTTGCCAGTGTCGCGCGTGATCGACGTGGAGACGTCCACGATACCTTCGGAGCGCTCACCCTTGAACCGCGCCTCGTTGATGCCGAGCGTCTGCGACAGCTCCTGCAGCTCGCACTGACCGCTTCTGGCGCAGGCGAGGCAGTCCTGCGGGTGATCCGACAGGATCAGCTCGCAGTTTAACTTGCGGGCGTGCCGCGCCTTGGCGGAGTTTGTCTTGACGACCATGCCCTCGCGCGCGGTCGTCATGCACGCGGCGACAAGCGTCCGCGCGCCTTCGACCTCGACCATGCACAGGCGGCACCCGCCGAACTTGTGTATGCCTTCCAGGTAGCAAAGGCTCGGAATGTAGATGTTCGCGTCCTGCGCCGCCTGCAGCACCGTCTGACCTTCCCGCGCGGTGATCGGCTTGCCGTTGATGGTGAGGTTCAAAACACTTTCAGCCATGACGATCCCCCTATTTCTTGTCGCAGCGCAGGCAACGGGTGGCCTCGGCGACGGCGTTCAGCTTGCGATAGCCCTGGGAAACCTCGCGGAAGCCCAGCTTGCGCTTTTCCGCGGACAGCACCTCCTGCGGGAAGCGGTTGTATTCCGCCGCGTCTTCGTCGACATACGCCGGCGGGATATCGATGGGCTTGCCGACGTTCAGCTTGCCCGACCCGCCCAGGTAGATGTCGATGCTCTTGGCGGCATGCTTTCCGTCCGCGATCGCCGTGATGGCGGTGTCCGAGCCGCGCGCCAGGTCGCCGCCCGCGAACACGCCGTCGATCGACGTCATCAGGTTGTGCTTCTTGGTGACCATCGTGCCCCAGGCGGTCAGTTCGACGTCGTCCTTGGAGATAAACGGGAAGTCCGCGTGCTGGCTGACAGCCGGGATGATCATGTCGGTCGGGATGACGAACTCGCTGCCCTTGACCGCGCGCGGCTTCCTGCGGCCGTTGCTGTCATAGTCGCCGAGCTCCATTTTTAAGCATTCCATGCCGGTGACCTGGCCTTTTTCGTTGCCGATGAACCGGACCGGCGCGGTCAGCTCGATCAGCTCGACACCCTCGTCGAGGCCGTCCTGAATCTCGCGCTTGTCGGCCGGCATGTCGTCAAACGTTCTGCGGTAGACGATCGTGACCTTCTGCGCACCGAGCCGGATCGCGCTGCGCGCGGCGTCGATCGCCGTATTTCCGCCGCCGATGACGGTGACGTTCTTGCCGACCTTGACGCGCTTGCCGAACGTGATGTCCTTGAGGAACGGCAGACCGTGGTACACGCCCTTGAGGCCCTCGCCCTCGACGCCCATGGCGTTTGGAAACTGCGTGCCGGTGGCGATGTAGATCGCGTCGTAATCCTCGCGCAGCAGCGCGAAGGAGATGTCGCGCCCGACCTCGGTGTTCAGGTGAATGTTGACGCCTTCCTGGCGGATGATCTGAATTTCGTGCTCCAGCACGTCGTTCGGCAGACGGTATTCGGGAATGCCGTAGGCAAGCACGCCGCCCGCTTGCGAATGGCTCTCGAACACGTCGACGTCGTAGCCGAGGCGCACCAGATAGTATCCGCAGGTCAGGCCGCTCGGCCCCGCGCCGATGACCGCGACCTTCTTGCCCTTCTTCGGATATTTGATGTCGTCGAAGTACTGCTCTTCATGGCTCATCGCGAAATCGGCGACGAACCGCTTCAGGTCGCAGATGGCGATCGCTTCGTCGCGCTGGGCGCGGCGGCACTTGCGCTCGCACGGGTGGGTGCAGACGCGGCCGCAGACCGCCGGGAACGGATTGTCCTGGCGGATCAGCCGGTACGCATCGAGGAACCTGCCCTGTTGGATCAGCGCCATGTAGCCGGGCACGTTGATGCCGGCCGGACAGGCGTTCTGGCACGGCGAGATGAACATCGACGAGCAGACGCCGGCCTCGCAGCGGTGGTCGTGAATGTGCTCCTCGTATTCCTGGGCGAAGTTAGAAAGCGTCGACAGCACCGGGTTCGGCGCGGTCTGGCCTAGGCCGCACATCGCGGTTTCTTTGATGGTGTGTGAAAGCTCGTTTAACGCCGCGACGTCGTCCTCACATCCTTCGCCGCGCGTGATGCGCTCGAGGATTTCCAGCATGCGCTTGGTGCCGATGCGGCACGGCACGCACTTGCCGCAGCTTTCGTCCTGAATGAAGTCGAGGAAGAACCGCGCGGTGTCGACCATGCAGGTGTCTTCGCTCATGACGACGAGGCCGCCGGAGCCCATGATCGCGCCGAGCGACGTCAGCGTCTCATAATCGACCGACGTGTTTAAACATTCTTTGGTGATGCAGCCGCCGGACGGCCCGCCGATCTGCACCGCCTTGAACGATTTTCCCTTCGGGATGCCGCCGCCGACCTTGAACACCAGATCGCCCATCGAAATGCCCATCGGCACTTCGGCGATGCCCGCGTTGACGATGTCGCCGGCGAGCGCGAACACCTTCGCGCCTTTTGAGCGGCCGACGCCGAGGGACGCGAACCATTCGGCGCCCTTTTCGACGATCGCGGGAACGTTCGCGAACGTCTCGACATTGTTGATGATCGTCGGGCAGCCGTACAGGCCGCGCTCGAACGGGAACGGCGGCTTCTGCGTCGGCTCGCCGCGCTTGCCCTCGACCGACGCCATCAGCGCGGTTTCTTCGCCGCAGACGAACGCGCCCGCGCCGATGCGGATTTCGATGTCAAACGCGAACGCCGTGCCGAAGATGCCTTTGCCGAGCAGCCCGGCGGATCGGCACGCCTCGATCGCGTGGGTCAGCCGTTCGACCGCGACCGGGTATTCGGCGCGGACATAGACGAAGCCCTTGTTCGCGCCGATCGCGTAACCGCCGATCATCATGCCTTCGATCAGCCCGTACGGGTCGCTCTCGAGCATCGCGCGGTCCATGAACGCGCCCGGGTCGCCCTCGTCCGCGTTGCAGATGATGTATTTCTGGTCGCCCTTGGCGTCCAGGCCGAACTGCCATTTCAGGCCGGTCGGAAACCCGCCGCCCCCGCGGCCACGCAGGCCGGATGTCTTCACGATATCGACCACCTGCTGTGGCGTGTATTCCGTCAGGCAGGTGCCCAACGCCTTATACCCGTCAAACGCGATGTATTCGTCGATCTGCTCCGGATCAATGACGCCGCAGTTGCGGAGCGCCACACGTTCCTGCTTTTTGTAAAACTCTATCTCATTGAGCGTGGTGGCAATTTCCTCCACCTTTTCTTCCTTGTGCAGCAGGTGCTCCACAATCCTGCCCTTCAAAAGGTGCTCTTCCAC
>JAVBOQ010000307.1:0-4791 GCA_031550455.1 Eubacteriales bacterium | reverse complement strand
GCCACTTTTGACCCAACCCCCGAATGGGGTTTCCAAAGGGACACTGTCCCTTTGGTCAGGGTCTGGGGCTGAAAGCCCCCGCGTCCCCTCCCTCTACTTCGCCTCAAACCACGTCTTCCCCGTATGCCCATCCGCGACCAGCGGCACTTTGAGCGCCATGACGCCTTCCATGCACCGCTTCAGCAGCGCGGCGACGCGGTCGGCCTCGGCTGCGGGCGCTTCGACGATCAGTTCGTCGTGTACCTGCAGGATCAGCCGCGCGGCGAACCCGCCTTCCGCCAGGCCCTCATGCACGCGCACCATCGCGACCTTGATCAGGTCGGCGGCCGCGCCCTGCACCGGCGTGTTCATCGCGGCGCGCTCGCCGAACGACCGGATGTTGTAGCTTGCGTTGGCGAGCTCCGGCAGCGGGCGGCGGCGGCCCAGCAGCGTCCGCGCGTAGCCGAGCGCTTTGCCGTCGGCGACCGCGGCGTCCATGAACCGCTTGACCCCGGGATACCTTTCGAAGTACCGCGCGATGAACGCGCCGGCCTCCTTGCGTGTGACGCCGATGTTCCTCGCCAGGCCGAAATCGCTGATGCCGTATACGATGCCGAAATTGACCGCCTTGGCGGCGGAGCGCATCGCGGGCGTCACGCCGGACAGCGGCACGCCGTAGACCTCGGCGGCGGTGCGCGCGTGGATGTCCTGGCCCGACCGGAACGCGTCGATCATGCCGTCGTCGTCGGAGAGGTGCGCGAGGATGCGGAGCTCAATCTGCGAATAATCGGCGTCGACGAGCGTCCAGCCCTCGCGGGCGGTGAACGCGCGGCGGATTTCGCGGCCCATCTCGGTGCGGACAGGGATGTTTTGCAGGTTCGGCTCGTTCGACGACAGCCGCCCGGTGACGGCCGCGGTCTGGTCAAAGCGCGTGCGGACGCGGCCGTCCTTTTCGACCTGCGACAGCAGCCCGTCGACGTACGTCGCGTTCAGCTTCGTCACCTGCCGGTACGATAGCAGCTTTTCGACTGCCGGATGCTGGTCGCGCAGGCCTTCGAGCGTTTCTGCGTCGGTGGAATAGCCGCTCTGCGTCTTTCGCCCGGCGGGCAGGCCGAGCTTTTCGAACAGCACCACGCCGAGCTGCTTCGGGCTGTTCAGGTTAAACGGTTCGCCGCCGGTCAGCGCGATGACGTCAGCGCGCAGCGCGTTTTCCATCGCGGTCAGCCGCTCGCCAAGCGCGGTCAGTTCCGCGCGGTCAACGAGGAATCCGTCGCGCTCCATCGACAGCAGCACGCGCATCAGCGGCAGCTCGATTTCACGGTACAGCGCGTCCATGCCGTTTTCGAAAAGCGCATCGGCCTGCGCCGCGCAGAGCGCGTCGAGGGCGGCCGCGCCGCCGTCGCCGCCCGTCAGGTCGGACAGCGCCTTCGCGGGTTTCAGCGGGTCGAGCAGCCACCCGGCCAACAGCGCGTCGTCGCGCACGCAGTCTCCGTCGAAGCGAAGGCCCATGCCGGACAGCGTGTGCAGAAATTTCTTCGCGCCGAACAGCCGGACGGATTCCTTTCGTTGGAAAAGCTGCGCGAGCGCGGCAAAGGCGTCCTCGGGGTTCAAGCCGTCCGACAAGAGATCCTGCCGGATCGGGACGCGGTACCGGCCCGCCGCGCAGGCGATCGTGATGTCGCCGTCCCAGCAGAGCGAAACCGTGTCCGCGCGCGCCGCAAACGCCGCGATGTCACCGGCGGAGGGCAAAAGCGTTTCTTCGACGGCGGTGGGCGCAACAACAACGGCTTCCGGTGCCGCGACCGTTCCCGCCCGCTCCGCGCGCCATTTGTCGAGGCGCGGCAGCAGCGACCGGAACTCCAGCGCCAAAAGTGCGTTCGGCGCGCCCTCCATGCCGCCGAGCGCGCAGTCAGCGACCGAAACCGGCAGCGGCGCTTCGCGCGCGATGGTCGCCAGCCACAGCGACTGCTCGGCCAGCGCGCCGTGCTCGAGCAGCCGCTCGCGCAGCTTGCCCTTTTGATCTTCCGCGTGCGCCAACGCGTTTTGCATCGTGCCGTACTGCGATAGCAGCGCGACGGCCGTTTTTTCGCCGACGCCGGGAATGCCGGGAATGTTGTCGGACGCGTCGCCCATCAGGCCTTTGAGATCCGGCACCTGCGCGGGTGTGACGCCGTAGGTCGACAGGACGGTCGCGGGGTCGAACTCGGTCGTGTCGCTGATGCCGCGGCGCGTGTAGAGCACATGCGTCCGGTCTGTGACCAGTTGCAGCGCGTCGCGGTCGCCGGTGACCAGTAGCGCGGGCAGATCCTCCGCCTCGCATTTCTTTGCGAGTGTGCCCAAGATGTCGTCGGCCTCAAACGACGGCACCTCGATCACCGAAATGCCCATTTGCCGCAGCGCCTCGCGGACGCGCGGAAACTGCGGCCGGAGCCGCTCGTCGGTGGGCTTTCGGGTGCCCTTGTATTCCGCGAACGCCTCGTGGCGGAACGTCGGGCCGTGCATGTCGAACGCGACGGCGAGATGGCTCGGCGCGCGCTCTTGAAGCACGCGCAGCAGCATCGCCATGAACCCGTAAATCGCGTTGGTCGGGTTGCCGTCCGAATCGGAAAGCTCGCCGATCGCGTGAAACGCGCGGTGCATCAGGCTGTTGCCGTCGATGGCGACGAACAATCGGGGCATGTCGGCCTCCTTATCTGCTCAGAAAATGAAAGGATGCGCCATTTGCCCCTATTCTACCACAAACGGGCGGCGGAGGCTATCGCATAACACGCGCAAAAACCGCCGGATGCCACGCGGCGATCCGGCGTCTTTTATTTTCATGCTGTTGACAAAACCCTTGGGAAAGTGGGGACCGGGGGATGGTCGGACGACCCGGCGTCATGCTTCCATCCCCCTCTATATGCAAACCCTCTTATGAGGATGGCGCTGCACCTTTGCCCGTGCCGGGCGGTGCACTTGCAACATCAATCCCCCCTTTCGTCCATCCGTTTGACTTGTCCACCACGGCATCACGCTCCTTTCGCTTCGGTGAAGTTGCTTTCCACGGCTTTATCTTACCCGCGCATTGTGATCGGCGGATGACGGTTGCGAGAATACCGCGTAAAGAAAACGTGAATTGAAACACGTCGATATGTACAATGTATTGACGATATTTCTTCGAATCTTGCTAAAAGCATGGCAAAATGGTATGATTTTCCTGTTTCCATGTCGAAAGGAAAAACAATCGGAGGGTGATTCGATGCGCAAATGGCCGGTGATTTTGCTTTCGCTGCTGCTGGCGGCGGGTCTCGCGCTGCTGGACGCGTTACCCGGCCTGTTCCGGCTGGAAACGAAAAAATAGGTAAGCAGATGCCGGGACTCCGTCCCGAACCTTCGCCAAGAGGACACAATCCTTTGAAACCCCTTCTTTGCCTCACGCGGATGGTTTTGTGAATCCGATCCAAATGCGGGGTTTCCAAAGGGACACTGTCCCTTTGGCGGAGGTCCAGGAGGCGGAGCCTCCTGGCGCCCCCTCTCTCTCCTACCCCTCCACCTCAAACCGCTCCCACGGGATTCCCTTCCCGGGTTCACCGTCCAGCAGCGCGCCGATATGGAACAGCAGCGGGAAATCGGCCTTGTCGGCCCTGCCGCGCGCGGCGAGCGCCTCCACCGCGCGGACGGTGCGTGTCGCGATCGATACGCTTTCGAGCGTCACGCCGGACAGCTTCCGCATCGCCTCCTGAAACGACAGCCCGCGTCCGAGCAGCGACCCGAGCAGCCGCGTTCTGCCGCCGAAGATCGTCACATACAGGTCGCCGGCGGCGTAGACGATGTTCTCCGGCCCGCCGCCGACGAGCGCGAGCAGCCTGCCGATTTCGCGGACGCTCTGGCCGAACAGCGCGGCCTGCGGGTTGTACGCCAGCGGCGCGCGCGCGTCGCCGGCCATCTCGTTGGAAAGCTCCGACATGCCGATCGCCAGCGAGACGGCCAGCGCGTACGCGTTCTTGAGCGCGACCGCGCATTCGACGCCGGTGACGTCGGTCGAAAGGCTGATATGGTAGAAGCCGGTCTCAAGCAGGGCTTTGAGCGATTTGAGCGTCGCCATGTCGTTGCCGCAGAACGTGACGCAGCTATGCCGCCGGTCGGCCAGTTCATAGCTGGTGCACGGGCCGCCGATCGCGTTCAGCAAGTGGCCCATCGGGCAGCGCTCGGCAAGCACCGCCGGGAACGTCTTCATCGCGCCGTCCGGCATGTCCCGCATGCCCTTCGTCACCGACAGCACCGGCACGGCGACCGGCACTTGGGGCAGCACGCGGTCCGCGAACCATTCAACGCCAAAGCTCGACACGCCGCAGATCACCAGATCCGCGCCCGAAAGCGCGTCTTCCAGCGCTTCTATATGATAATACGCCACGCCGTCGGGCAGTTTGCGGCGCATCGTCAGGTGGTCACCGCTTTTCCGGGCGTGGTCGATGATCGCCCGGTCGAGGTGCGTGCCGACGACGCGGATCGTGTGGCCGTTTTCCGAGGCGGGAACGCTCATCGCGCTGCCCATCATGCCCGCGCCGACAATCGTGATGATGCTCATACATTCCTTCTTTCCAAGGGGCATAGATTCTGACAGTGTTTATCATACGGGCCGCAAGGTTGCCTGTCAAGGCAAACGCATGAACTGAGGTTCATGCGTTTGGAGGAGGCGCGAGGAGGATTCGGCCTGAAACGCTGCGGCGTTTCCGGGCGGCCTCAGGCGGAAAGTCCAGATTCCTCCGGCTGCGCCTGCGGAATCTGCGCATTTTCGGCGCGCATGTCGCCGAAAATGATGGAAAGTCGAGA
>JAVBOQ010000058.1:0-7235 GCA_031550455.1 Eubacteriales bacterium | reverse complement strand
TGGATCGGGTAGGGATGCGGATTGTACGCAAACGCGGGGTATTCGCCCGGCGCGGCCGGCGCTTCCGCGCGGAGCAGCGCGAGAAACGCGCGAAGGCGCGCGCGGTCGGCGGACTCCTCGCCGTGGGCCAGCAGGCGCAGGCCAAATTCCTCAACCGGGCGGATGCCGGTGCCCGGCAGGACATCGTGGAACGACGCGAACATCAGGTCATGCGCGGCCGCGTCCAGCGCTTCGTCCGGATACGGCGTCAGCCCGACAGCCGCCGCGTGCGCCGAGATGGATTCCGCGCCGAACAGCCGGTTTTCCAGCCGCCGGAACGCGGCCTTCACGCGCGCCATCGACGCGTAGCAGCCCGGCATGCACGGGTTCAGCGAGCGCGTACGCGTCACGACGGAGCTGCCCGCCTCCGCAAAAAAGCGTTCCGGCGTCGAATGGCGTATCGGCGCGCCGCCCGCGCGCATGGCCGCGATGGTTTCCAGGTCTTTCGCCGACGGGCCGCCGCCGTGGTTGCCGACGCCCCACAAAAGCACATCGGTTTCCGGCCCGTCCTTTTCGACGGCCGGGCGGATCTTGTTCTCGACTACGCCCATCGCGCTGTTGTAATGGCCGGACGCGCGCGCGGCCTCGATCGCGGAACCATCCAGGCCGACCCAGGTGAACCGGTCGTCCGGGAACGCCGCGGACTTCCCGGGGCGGCAGCAAAGGTAGCTGTCATACCCGAACTTTTTGACGATCTGCACCAGCCCGACGCTGTGCCCGAATGCGTCATAGTTGACAACGGTCGTCGGACAGACGCCGAACTTTTCGAGGAAATACGCCCGCCCGCACTCGATCAGCCGCGCGAAGGTTTCGCCCGCGGGCATTGTGCAGTCGGGCTGCAGATACCACCCGCCCGCGATGTGCCACCGCCCGGCGCGGACGAGCGCCCGGATGCGCTCAAACAGCGCCGCGTCGTGCTCCTCCACCCACTGGTACAGCATGGCTTCGTTATGGCAAAAGATATAGTCGTAACGCTCGGCAAGCGCGGCAGCGCTTCGGAACGTGGCCAGCGTCGCGGCGACGCCGTCCTCCCGTTCCCAAAGCCAGACCGGATCAATGTGCGCGTTGCAAACCAGATGGATTGTTTTCATGATACCGACCTTCCTTGGCTGCGTTTCCAGGCATTGGTATATCGATTGTCTATGCGGAGAATTGCTCGCCGACAACCGTCGCCGCCACTCATCCGAGATTGGATAAATAGTGATCACATTAGTGTATAAAATGCATAAAACAAGTATAAGCGAACAGACAGGGTTATGTCAATTGATCCACAAAAAATGAACTATCTTTTCAAGTTCACTTAATTGATATATCAATTAAACAGCGTGAATCTACAGCCTGATTTCGATCGCCGCCGCCGGGTACTCGCCGAGATAGCGTCGGACAGGTTCCGGCAGCGTGTCCAGGGAGACACGGCCGCCCGGCAAAACGGCGCGGCGAAGCTCTTCGACGGCGCGCGCGGCGACCGCGCCGCGATGGATGAAGCACGGTTCCGGATCCTGAAAAAACTCAACGCTCAGTTCGAGCACGACTGCCTCCGGCAGCCGCAGCGCGGACAGCGGGCCTTCCAGGCAAAGGGTTCCGGCGGCATCCCACACGCGGATCACCGGCTCGGCACGCCTGTGCACAGGATGGGTCCGATCTTTTGACCCCACGGATCGGCGCATCTTGCGTTCCTCCGGACGAAAATTGTTTTCGCTTCGCGGCCTATCTTTGACGCGCTCCGAAAAGGCCGCGCGGCCCCTCAACAGCATTATAGCACACCGACGAAAGGGAGCAAGCGCGGATGCTCGTCAACCGGGGCGATTTCATTTACAATGAAATCGCCAATCGGGAACGTGGACGGCGCCTGAAATCTTGCGAGATTTCCGGGCGGCGCCGGGCCCGGGCACAGATTCCGCCGCCATCCAGCGGGATGGCTATGGAATCTGCGCATTTTCGGCGCGCATGTCGCCGAAAATGATGACATTCGAGGCGTTCACACGCCTCGAGCTCGGATTTGCTCACTGCTCATTCCTAATAAAATCGCCCCGGCTCGTCAACGAGCGCCGGAAGTGCCCTAACGGCGCGTGTGGAAAAGCAGGGCAAGAAGGGGAGCGCTCGCTCGGGAACCCAACGCTGTATATGTTGTCACGGTCGAGGAAGCGCCGCCCCCCCACAGATCTGTTTATTCCCACAAATCAGCCTTGCTTTTTAACGGACAAGTTGCTATAATGTTCGTGGAAAGCTACCAAAATATAAAGGCTTCAGGGGGAAATGGCATGAACGAGGAAGAGCGCGACATCGTCGAGTTTACCGATGAAGACGGCAACACGCTTCTGCTGGAGGTTCTGGATTCTTTCTTCTACAACGGCGAAGAGTTTGCGGTGCTTGGCGACGTCGATGAAGATGAAGAGGCCGGCTGCGACTGCGAATGCTGCCATGGCCACGAGCATGGCGACGAATGCGACCACGAGCACGAGCAGAGCCTGTATATCATGAAAATCGAGACCTCCACCGACGAGAACGGTGAGGAAGTCGAAGAGTTCATCCCCGTCGAGGACGACCTGATGGAGGCGCTGATCGAGGTTGTGCAGACGCGCTTCTCGGAAGACGACGATGACGACGAGGATATGGACGACGAAGAAGACGGCGAAAACAAGGCAGACGAATAACCGACAGGCGCACCCACTTGCCCGGCGATCGACGTATCGCCGGTTTTTCATACAAGGAGATCAACATCGCAATGACCGATGATGTTCGCGAAAAATTAACGCTGCTGCCGGACAGCCCGGGATGCTATCTGATGAAGCAATCCGGCGAAATCATCTACGTTGGCAAAGCGGTCAACCTGAAAAACCGCGTGCGCAGCTATTTCCAAGGCCGCGACCACACGCCGAAAGTCGCCGCGATGGTTTCGAAAATCGACGATTTCGACATCATCCTCTGCGACACGAACCTCGAGGCGCTGATCCTCGAATGCAACCTGATCAAGCGGCACATGCCGTATTACAACATCCTGCTCAAGGACGACAAGCACTACCCGTACATCCGCATTGACGAAACCGACCCGTTTCCGCGCGTGACGCTCGTGCGGCGGCAGGCAAAGGACGGCGCGCGGTATTTCGGCCCGTACATCGGCGCAGAGGCGGTGCGCGAGGTGCTCGAAGTGCTGCGGGAGACGTTCCCGCTGCGCACCTGCGCCAGGCCGCCGGATCCGGAGAATCCGCGCCGCCCCTGCGTGCACCATGAGATCGGCCGCTGCCTCGCGCCCTGCGCCGGGCTTTCGACCGAGGCCGCGTACCGCGAGGTCGTTCACGAGGTGATCCAGTTCCTGTCCGGGAAGTCCGCGCCGGTGCTCAAAAGGCTGCAGCGCGAGATGGCCGAGGCGGCGGCTTCGCTGCAGTTCGAGCGCGCCGCGACGCTGCGCGACCGCGCACGCAATGTCGAGCGGCTGCTGGAGTCGCAGCGGGCGGTCTCGACCGGCGGCGGCGAGCGCGACGTGATCGCCATCGCGCAGGACGGCCTCGACGCGATGGCGCAGGTGCTGCATGTGCGCGGCGGCCGCGTCATCGGCGGCGACAGTTTCGCGCTCGAGCGCGCCGGAGACGAGCCGCCGGGCGACGTGACCGCTTCGTTTTGACTTCAGTACTCCGCCGAGGGCCTGCTGTTGCCGCGCGAGGTGCTCGCGCAGGCGCTGCCGGACGACGCGGCGGTCATCGAAAGCGCGCTGACCGCGCGGCGCGGCGCGAAGGTGACGCTGGCCTCGCCCCAGCGCGGCGAGAAGCGCGCGCTGGTGCTGATGGCCGAAAAGAACGCGCGGGACGCGCTGGAAAAAAGAAACGCCCGCGCGCGCAAAAGCGCTGAGCGGACGACCGGCGCGGCCGCCGCGCTGGCCGAGGCGATCGGGCTTGCAAAAGCGCCGCGCCGCATCGAGGGGTTCGACATCAGCAACACGCAGGGCGCGCAGTCGGTCGCGTCGATGGTGGTGTTCATCGACGGCGCGCCGGCGTACAAGGAGTACCGCCACTACAACATCAAGACGGTCGTTGGCGCGAACGATTTCGCCTCGATGGAGGAGGTGCTGGGCCGCAGGTTCCGGCGCGGCCTCGCGGAGAAGGGCGAGAAGCCGGGCGGCGGGTTCGGCGACCTGCCGGACCTGATCCTGATCGACGGCGGGCCGGAACAGCTCGCGTTCGCGCGCCGCGCGATGCAAAGCGCCGGCGGCGACACGCCGATGTTCGGGCTGGCCAAAAAGCTCGAGGAGATTTGGCTGCCGGGTGCGGAGACGCCGATTCTGCTCGACCGCCATTCGCCGGCGCTGCACCTGATCCAGCGGCTGCGCGACGAGGCGCACCGCTTCGCGATCACGCATCACCGCGCGGCGCGGGCGAAGCAGACGGTGCGGTCAAGGCTTGAAGACATCCCGGGCGTCGGGCCGAAGCGGCGCGCGGCGCTGCTCAAACGGTTCAAGTCGATCGAGGCGTTGCGCGCCGCGACCGTCGACGAGATCGCGGAAACGCCCGGTTTGACGCGCCCGGCGGCCGAAACCGTCGTCCAATGGTTCGCCGCGCGGCGACAGAAGCAAAACGAACAATAGAAAGGACTTCCGCCATGCGTATTTCCACGTCCAATTATGAGCTGGCGAAACGGTACGACTGCGCGGAGGCCATGCGCCGCCTCCGGCGCGCCGGGTTCGACGCGTGCGACTTCAGCATGTTTCATTTCCCGTGGCGCGGCGGGGTGTTCGACCTGCCGGGCGACGCGTTCGACGCGTACTTTCTCGGGCTCAGGGCCGCCGCGGACGCGTGCGGCATGTCGGTCTGCCAGACGCACGCGCCGTTCGGCACATCGGACGACCCGGCCGAGGACGCGCACCGCTTTTCTGTGATCCGCCGCGCGATCCGCGCCACCGGGCTGCTCGGCGCGCCGGTTATCGTGATTCATCCGGCGATGTACGGCCAATACCGTACGAAGGAGGCGCTGGCGAAAGCGCTGGACGACAACATTGCGATGTACCGGTCGCTCGAGGACGATCTCGCGCGCGCCGGTGTCAAGGCCGCGCTGGAGAACATGTTCGGCTGGGACGACGAGACGGACCGCGCGATCCCGACGGTGTTTTCAACCGCCGCCGAAATGGCGGAGGCGCTCACGCGGCTTGGCGGCGACCACTACTGCGCGTGCCTCGACATCGGGCACGCCGGCATCGTCGGACAGTCGCCCGCGGAAATGATCCGGACGCTCGCGCCGTGGCTCGAGTGCCTGCATGTGCACGACAACGACGGCGTCACGGATCAGCACCTGCCGCCGTTCCTCGGCTCGATTGATTTCGCGCGGGTGACGGACGCGCTGCGCGAGGTCGGATATAAGGGCGTCATGAACCTGGAGCTGAACGCGTTTCCGGCCCGGTTCCCGCCCGAAATGGAAAGCGCCGTGCTGGCGCTGCTGGTGGAAACGGCCAGGGCGCTGGCCAGGGACGCGGAAGCTACATTACGCCCCGTGCCAAACAAATGAAATGAGGAATGCGCATGAAACTGCTCGGAGGGTATAGCAAACAGGAAAAAAGCTGGATGATGTACGATTGGGCCAACTCGGTGCATTCGGTGATCGTGGTCACCATCCTTCCGATTTTTTACGGCACGCTGGTCAACGAGGGCACCGAGGCGATGGCGCGCTGGGGCACCAGCACGTCGCTGGCGATGCTGATCATCGCGGTGCTCGCGCCGATCCTCGGCGCACTCGGCGATTTCAAGCACTGGCGCAAGCGGCTGTTCACCGGGTTTGTGATCCTGGGCGCGACGGCCTGCGGCGCGATGGCGATCGTCCCGTCCGTTCCGGAGAGCGCGAACGTCGAAACCCTCGGCCTCATTCTGCTGATTCTCTACATCATCTCAACGATCGTCTTTGCGGGGTCGAATCTATACTACGACAGCTTCCTGCCGGAAATCACGACCGAGGAGCGCATGGACCGCGTGTCGATCATGGGCTTCGGCCTCGGCTACATCGGCGGCAGCACCATCCCGCTGCTCATCTTTCTGCTCATGAATATGATGGGCGTCGCGATGAACGTCTGCCTGTCGTTTGCGTTCGGCCTCGCCTGCGTGTGGTGGATCGTGTTCACGATCCCGATGTGGGAAAACGTGCACCAGACGCATTACATCGAGCGCGAGCGCGGTTTTCTGCGCGACAGCCTTAAGAACCTGGGCATGACCGCGCGGCGCATCGCCGGGAACAAGACGATGCTGTTCTTCCTGATCGCGTATTTCTTCTACATTGACGGCGTCGGAACGGTGATCCACATGTCGACGATCTACGGCAGCGCGCTCGGCATCGACAGCACGCAGATGATGCTGGCGCTGCTCGTCGTGCAGATGCTGGGCCTCCCGTTCGCGCTGGTGTACACGAAGCTGGCCGCCAAATACGGCGCGCGCAGGATGGTCGGCGTCGCGATCTGCGTCTACATGGGCATCTGCGTGTACGGGTTCTTTGTCCGCACCGCGTGGCAGTTCTGGATGCTCGCGATCCTTGTTTCGACGAGCCAGGGCGGAATCCAGGCGCTGTCGCGCTCGGTCTTTGGCAAGATGATTCCCGAAAAGGAGCGCAGCGGCGAGTTCTTCGGCTTCTATGACGTTTTCGGCAGGTTCTCCGCGATCATGGGCCCCGCGCTGTTCGGCTGGGTGGCGGCGATCACCGGCGAAGCGCCGTACGGCGTGCTCGCGGTGCTGCTGATCTTCCTCATCGGCGCGGCGCTGTACTTTGTCGCGCTGCCGCGTGCGGAGCGGAAGGCGCGGTGACGAGGGGATTCCGGGAGGGGGACGCCGGGAGGGGGACGCCAGGAGGCTCTTCCTCCTGGACCTCCGCCAAAGGGGTTAAACCCCGTTGGAAACCCTGCTTTGGGGGCGGGGGTTTCGTAGCGCTTGTCCTCCGTGAGGTGAAAGGTGCGGGATTTCGCAGAACCTTGGGCCCTTTGGCAGGGTCCGGGACGGAGGCCCGTCCCCTTACATCCATCTCACAAGTGCCTCGTTCTCGAGGCGTTCTTTGATCGTTTCGCCGTTCCCGCACGTAAAGCGCCACGCGCACGCGCCCTTGCGGCTCCGGATCACGCGGAACATGCCGTCCTCATAGACGACCGCGCAGTCGTTCTCAATCGCCAGCGCCGTGCCCAGATAGGTTTTCAAGTACGCGTCGAACGGCGCGACACGCTCGTCATAATGCGG
>JAVBOQ010000250.1:0-6726 GCA_031550455.1 Eubacteriales bacterium | reverse complement strand
GTGGAGAGCGACAACGCCGTATGGAAAAAGATCCGCCGCGACGATGCGCTAAGGTTTGGAATTGGTATAAGCCGCCTCGCGTGGGCCTTCATGCACTCCACGATCTTCATTTTGAAAAAAGTATATCGGAAAGCCGCCCGAAGTCCGCCAGGGAAAGCTGCTCCGCGCGGTCGTTCGGCGCGACGCCCACGCCCTCCAGCAGCCGCTGCGCGTCCTCCCGGCTAAGCGAAAACCCGCTCATCACATTGTTGAGCATCGTCTTGCGCCGCATCGCGAACGAAACGCGGATCGCGCGGAACAGCGCGGCCTCGTCCAGGACGTCGACCGGCGGTTTGCCGCGCATCGTGAGCAGCATGAAGCTCGAATCCACTTTCGGGCGCGGCGTAAAGCACGCGGCAGGCACGCGAACCGCTTCCTTCGCTTCCGCGCAGTATTGCACCAGCAGCGAAAACGGCCCGTAGCCTTCGTCGCCCGGCTCCGCCGTCATCCGGTCGCCGACTTCCTTTTGCACCATGACCGCGATCGAGGCGAACGGCAACTTTGACCGAAGCAGCATCTCCAGCGCGGGCGTCGTGATGTTGTACGGCAGGTTCGCGGCGACGCGGCACGGCGCGCCGAGCAGCTTCACGATCTCGGGCAGGTCGACGCGCAGGATGTCGCCCTCGACGATTTCAACGTTCGGGTACATCGCCATCGACGTTTCGAGATCGTCAATCAGCGTGCGGTCCAGCTCGACCGCGACGACCCGCCGCGCGCGCCGCGCCAGCGCACCGGTCAGCGTGCCGCGCCCCGGGCCGATTTCGAGCACGCCGTCCGCTTTCGTCACAAGCGAAGCGTCCGCCAACCGCTCGATCAGCGCGGCGTCAAAGATAAAGTTCTGCCCCATCTCTTTTTTGTAGTGGAACTTTTCCTTCATTCGGCCTCCCGGATGCCGAACAGGCGCATCCCGTTTCGGCGGGTCATTTCCGCGAGCGCCTCAAACGGCACGCCGCGAAGTTCCGCGACGCGCCGCGCGACATGCTCGACGTTTCGCGGGTCGTTTCGTTTGCCGCGCACCGGCACGGGCGCGAGGTACGGGCTGTCCGTCTCGATCAGCAGCCTGTCGTCCGGCGTGATCCGCGCCGCCTCCCAAAGGTTCGGCGCGTTCGCGAACGTCACCGGCCCCGCGATCGACAGGTAAAACCCCATGTCCAGGTATACTTTCGCCTGTTCCGCGCTGCCCGAATAGCAGTGCAGCACGCCCGGCGGGAGTCGGCCTTTGCGCGCGCGAAGAATGTCCGTGACGTCTCCATGCGCTTCTCGGACGTGGAAAATGACAGGTTTGCCAATTTCCGAAGCCGCGTCGAGCTGCCGCTCGAACACCGCGCGCTGCGTTTCCCGCGGCGACAGGTCATAATGATAGTCCAGCCCGATTTCGCCCCAGGCGACGCACTTTGGATCCGCCATCATCGACAGAATCTCGGCGTGGGCCGCGTCCGAGTAGTCCTTCGCGTCGTGCGGGTGGACGGCCGCCGCGAAGTACAGCCAAGGGCGGGTTCGCGAGAGATCGCGGCAGGCCCGCGACGAGGCGATGTCCGCGCCGACCGTGACGCAGGGCGTGAAGCCCCGCGCCTCCATGTCGGCGAGAACCGCCTCCCGGTCCTCGTCAAACCGGGCGTCGTCCAGATGGCAGTGGGTGTCAAACAGCGTCACGAGATACCGCTCCCGTCCCGAATGTCGCGCTCGACCGTCAGCAGCGACAGCGCGTCGCCGTCGCCCGCCGCGAGGATCATCCCCTGCGACTCCACGCCCCGCATCACGCGCGGCGCGAGGTTGTACAGCAGCACCACTTTCTTGCCGACCAAGGTTTCGGGCGCGTAGTTTTTCGCGATGCCGGAAAGCACCGTGCGCGTCTCGTCCCCGACCGAAAGCGTCAGCTTCAGCAGCTTATCCGACTTCGGCACGGCTTCGCACGCGGTCACCAGCGCGACGCGCAAATCGACTTTCGCAAAATCGTCGATGGCGATCGTGGGCTTCGGCGGCTCCGGCTGTTTCAAATCAGCCTTCGGCGGCTCGACAACCGGCTCAACCGGCGCTGCCAGCGCTTCCAGCTCCTTCGGGATGTCGATGCGCGGGAACAGCGCGTCGCCCTTCTGTACCTTCGCGCCGGCGGGCAAGAGCCCAAACTTCGCCAGCGCGTCCCAGGTTTTGAGCGCGCCGTCCGTCAGCCCGATCTGCTCAAAAACGCGCGCGGGCGTTCTGGGCATGAACGGCCCGATCAGCACCGCGACGAAACGCACGCACTCCGCGAGGTGGTACAGCACCGTGCCGAGCCGCGCCTTGTCTTCTTCGCGCTTGGCAAGCACCCACGGCGCGGTCGCGTCGATGTACCGGTTGCAGTCGCCGACCAGTTTCCAGATATCCGCAAGCGCCAGCGAGAACTGCAGCGCGTCCATGTTCGCGGTCACCTTCGCGGGCAGCGAAAGCGCGGTCTCCCGAAGCGCCGTTTCCAGCTCGGTAATTTCACCGCACGCGGGCCCTTCCGCGCCGAAGTATTTCTCGATCATCGCGACGGTGCGGCTGACGAGGTTGCCCAGGTCGTTGGCGAGGTCGGCGTTGATCCGGGTCAAAAGCGCCTCGTTCGTGAAGTTGCCGTCCGAGCCGAACGGCATTTCCCTCATCAAATAGTACCGGATCGCGTCGGACGAGTACCGCCCGCACAGCACGACCGGATCGACGACGTTGCCCTTCGATTTGCTCATCTTTTCGCCGCCGAACACGAGCCAGCCGTGGCCGAAGATTTGCTTCGGCAGCGGAAGCCCCAGCGCCTTGAGCATGATCGGCCAATAGATCGTGTGGAAACGGATGATCTCCTTGCCGACCAGGTGAATGTCGGCCGGCCAGAACTTCTGATACAGCGCGTCGTTGTCCGACCCGTACCCGAGCGCGGTGATGTAGTTCGACAGCGCGTCGATCCAGACGTACACGACATGGTCCGGGTCAAAGCTGACCGGCACGCCCCATTTGAACGACGTGCGCGACACGCACAGATCCTGAAGGCCGGGCCGCAGGAAGTTCGACAGCATCTCGTTCGCGCGGGACGGCGGCTGGATGAAGTCCGGATGCTCCTCGATGTACTGGATCAGCCAGTCCTGGTACTTGCTCATCCGGAAAAAATACGCCTTTTCGCGGATCAGGTGCACCTCGCGCCCGCAGTCGGGGCACTTGCCGTCCTTGATCTGCGTCCCGGTCCAGTGCGCCTCGCAGGGCGTGCAGTACCAGCCCTCGTACGCGCCGAGGTAGATATCGCCCTGGTCATAGAGCTGTTTGAAAATCTTTTGTACGATGGCCTCGTGCCGCCTGTCGGTCGTACGCAGAAAATCGTCGTACTCGACATCCATCAGCGTCCACAGGTCCCGGATGCCCGCGACGATCCGGTCGACATACAGTTGCGGCGTGACGCCCGCTGCCTGCGCCTTCTGCTCAATCTTCTGGCCGTGCTCGTCGGTGCCGGTCAGGAAGAACGTGTCGAACCCGGTCAGCTTCTTAAAGCGCGCCATTGTGTCCGCGGCGACCGAGCAGTACGCGTGCCCGATGTGCAGGTTGTCGGACGGATAATAGATCGGCGTCGTGATGTAGAACGTCTTTGGAAACGCCATGGTACCAAACCTCCCTTTTTGATCGTCCGTGGGTTCCCGATGGACGAAAAAAGCCCGCCCCAAACGAGGGACGGACGAATCCGCATACCCACCCTGATTGTACCGCGCCATCACGCGGCCGGCCTGTAACGGCGCCCACCGTCGCCGCCTTGCCTTCGCTCGGCGACGCCGCTCCGGAGCCATGTTCCCGCGCCGCGCGCCGTCCGGCTTTCACCTTACCCGGCTCTCTTTCACGGCCGCTTCGCGCGGTACTCTTTCCTTCATCGCGTTGTTTTCAACATTATATGCACAGGATGCGCCGAAGTCAAGGATCGGATGCGCCAAAAAGAAAATTCGCGAAAAAATGCCTTTGTACAACCAACATCCGCTCCTTGCCGTCTAATGATCAGCAGGACCTGCAAAAGAGGTGTATGATGCAACGGGAAGCATTCGCGGAACAGGCGACGGCGCTGCGCGGCGCGCTTTACTATGTGTCCTACAGCCTCCTCCGAAACCCGGACGACCAGGAGGACGCGGTGCAGGAGACGATCCGCAAGGCGCTTGAAAAGCTCGACACGCTGCGCGAGCCGAAATATCTCAAAACGTGGCTGATCCGCATTCTAATCAACGAATGCCATAACACGCTGCGCCGGCGCAAGCGCGAGTTTCCGTCGGAAGCGCTTCCGGACGTCGCCCCGCGGGACGCGGACGGCGCGGTGTTCGATGCGATCTCCGCGCTGCCGGAAAAGCACCGGCTGCCGCTGGTTTTGCACCACTATGAAGGCTATACGACGCGCGAAATCGCATCGATCCTGCGCGTGCCGGAAGGAACCGTCAAAGCGCGGCTGGTGCGCGCAAGGGATCTGCTCAAAAAATCGCTTGAGGAACAGGAGGCGTTGGCATGAGCATCCCGAACAAAGTATCCGCGTACGGCGAGATCCCGGAGCGGTTTGACCGCTGCCTTGCCGACGCGCTCCGGATGGAGGAAAAACCGGTGAAAAAGAAAAGAAGGGCGGTCGTTCTGATCGCGGCGCTGCTGATCGTCCTGCTCGCCGCGACGGCGATCGCGGTGGCGGGCAAGATCGGCCTGCTGGACATTCTGAGCCAATTCAACAAAGGCGCCAGATTCGCCAGCGATATGGTGGCGACAGACATCAGGCAGACGGGCGGCGACACGGAGAACGTGCGGTTCACCGTCCGCGAGGCGATCTACGACGGGTACGCGGTGCACGTGCTGATCGAAGCCGCGCCGAAGGAGGAAGGCGCGGCGGTGATGATGAAGCACTGGCTGCAGTCCGGCCAAATGATTGAGGAGGCGAGCGCGTTCGGCGACACGCTGATCGGCACCGACGTGCAGGCGCCGCTGTACGGCGGGCAGCCGGTGCTGCCGCATCTGCTGTACATGGGCTTCCGCGACGAAGCGCGCCTGGCGTACGTCAGCACAAGCGTTCTGCCGGAAGGCATGTCGCCGGATGCGTTGTCGATCGAGGCGGAGTGCTCCGTATACGGAAGCGACGGCAAAGTCGCCGAACAGACGCTGCTTCGGTTTGAGGTGCCCAAGACCGTGGAGCCGGAGACGCAGACATTCGACACGCAAATCGAAACGGAGCTGGCCGACTTTGTCGGCGCAACCATCACGCAGACGCCGCTGGAGACGGTGATCTCGGTCACGATGCGGGCGAAACTGATGGCGTTTCAGGAAGTCAGCTATGTGCCGCGCGACGGGCTGGTCAACATCAGGCGATGGAGCAACTGGTACAATCAAGACGTCAAAACCGGGTTGCGCTCCTTCTACTTCCAGTTTCAATCGGCCGATCTGCTCCAGGATGTGATCCCGATATGGATCACCGGTACGGACCTCGCCCTGGTGCTTGACCGGGGAACCGGCGCCGTCACCCTTCGCCGCGCGGAGGTGACGTTCGTGGATGACGAAGGCTACGACATTCCAAAGGTAACAATAACGGACGAGGAGGTATCGCCATGAAACGCCGGTTGCTGATTTCCCTGCTGGTGAGCCTGACGCTTTGCGCGGCCTTGGCGCACGCCGAGGAGGACTTAACAACGCTGGACATGCGGACGTTCGATTTCCGGCAGAACCTCGCGGATCACGTCGTCGAGGACACGCCGCTGACGGACGAGGCGCTCTACGCGAGCGTCAGCGGTGATCTGGTCGTCCGCGATCTGATTCCGCTTGCGGACGGCGGGCTGCTTTTTCTTGGATCGTACATCTACCGGGAGATGCTGGTCGACGAAATGTTTAACGTCGGGCATGAGGATACGCCCAAGCGGTCGGACGCCTACGCGATCGCGATCGACAGGGACGGCAAACGCATGTGGACGCTGCGGCTTCAGGATCCGCAGGCGGGAGGCAACACGTTCGAGGGCGAAAGGATGCCGGACGGGCGGTTCTTTCTCCAGTACAGCGGCGACGGCACGCTGGGCACACAGTATTTCATCGTCAGCGAGGCGGGCCTGATCGACGAGGCCCTGCCCGCGAAACGGCTGCGCGAGCTGAAAGCCTGGCACAGCCTGCAATGGACGCCCGGCGGGTATTTTTCCGGCGGTTTTGAGGTGGATCAGTTCAGCCTGCGGATGCCCCTGGTCAACTCAAGTCGGCTCGTATTTTTAGACGAAGGATTGAACACCGTCTGGACGTTTCAGGACAAGACGCTCACGGGCGGCTACCTGCAACTGGCGAAGCGCGGCGAAGGCGCGCCGTTCCTGCTGTATGGCAGCATCTTCAATTTTAACGGCATGGACCGGCCCATCGCCTGCATGATCAGCCCGGACGGCCAGCCGCTGTGGCGTTTTGACGGGCATCGGTACGCCGTATACGGGATTTCGGACGCATTGCCGACTGAGGACGGCGGCGCGGTGCTGGTCAGCATGTACGACCCGAACGTGGCAACGCCCGTCGAGCCTCCGGACAAGGCCGCGCTGACCCGCGTCGACGGAAAGGGCGAAAAGGTCTGGTCGCGCGCGTATGGCGCTTCGCACGGCCTGAATTCCTTTCGCTTCATCAGGCCGCTCGGCGACGGGTATCTGCTCGGCGGCGTGCTGGACGGCGAAGTGCAGACACCGGTGCTGCTGTACGTCGACGCGGACGGCG
>JAVBOQ010000140.1:0-4633 GCA_031550455.1 Eubacteriales bacterium | reverse complement strand
GAAAATTCGTCAAAAAACCGTCCGGCGCCGCGCCCGGGTATGTGATCTACACGCACCAAAGGACGCTGTATGTGACGCCGGACGAACGGGAAGTCAGGAAGCTGGCGAAGTAAGCGCGGGGATCGGGGAACGCCAAAGGGCGCTGCCCTTAAGAATCCCTTCTTTGGGTTGGGCACAAGCAAAACCCATCCCGCCGTGAGGCGAAAAAGCAGGGTTTCCAAAGGGGCTTAGCCCCTTTGGCAGGGTCCGGGACGGAGTCCCGGCGTCCTTTCCCCTCCCCTACACTCTCTCAAACCTTATCGCCGCGACCGAGCAAGCGGGCAGCGGCACGGACGCTTCCGTGCCCAGCGCGTCCGTCCGCGTGGAAACGCCGTCCAACGCGCGGATCCCGACCGCTTCCGGGTTATCAAACGTGTTGCGCGCCTGTATGCAGCCCGCGAGGACGCGCGCGTCCGCGCAGCGATACGCGCCGCCGTCAAGCCGCAGCGCCACGGTCTGCGCCTCCGAAGCGTGCGCGTTCGTAACCGTTACGAAGACCGAACCGTCGTCCGACGCGGACGCGGAGCAGCCGATCCGCGCCAACTGGCCCGCCGGTGTCCCGATCATTTCCGCGCAAACCGAGCTTTCCAATAATGTCGCGCCCATGTGCCGCTGGAACAGGTCGAACACATGGTAGGTCGGCGTCAGCACCATGTCCGCGCCGTTGGTCAGAATCGGCGCCTGCAGCACGTTGACAAGCTGCGCGATGTTCGCCATCCGGACGCGCGCCGCGTGCCGGTTGAAGACGTTCAGCGAGACCGCCGCGATCAGCGCGTCGCGCATTGTGTTCTGCTGGTACAAAAACCCGGGATTCGTGCCCGGTTCGACGTCATACCACGCGCCCCACTCATCGAAGTAGATGCCGACGTTCCGTTCCGGGTCGTACCGGTCCATGATCGCCTCATGGCCGTCAAGGATCGTCTCAACGGACGAGGCGATATGCAGCGTCCGGTAATACTCCGCCTCGTCAAACGCCGTGGCGCTGCCTTTTTTCGACCAGTTGCCGCTCGGCACGGTGTAATAATGAATCGACAGGCCGCGCATGTGCCGCCCGGCGGCGCGCATCATCGTTTCCGTCCAGTCGTAGCTCGGGTTCTCGACGGACGTACCCGGCCCGCAGGCGATTTTCACCAACCGATTGCCGTCGAACGAGCGCACATAGGTCTGGTAGCGTCGATACTCATCGGCGTAATACTCCGCGCGCATCGTGCCGCCGCAACCCCAGTTTTCGTTGCCGATGCCGATGAACGGCACCTTCCAGGGAGCGTCGCGGCCGTTTTCCCGCCGCAGCCGCGCCAGCGTGGAATCGCCGCCGCAGGTCATGTATTCGACCCAATCCTGCATTTCCTGCACCGTACCCGTGCCGACGTTCATCGCGATGTACGGAAGGCAGCCCACCTGGCGGCAAAGCTCCATAAACTCGTGCGTGCCGAAGCTGTTGTCCTCAACCACGCCGCCCCAAAAGGCGTTGACGATCCTGCGGCGCGCAGCCGGGTTCCCGATGCCGTCGCGCCAGTGGTAATCCTCCGCGAAACACCCGCCCGGCCAGCGCAGCACCGGCACACGGATGCGCCGAAGCGCCTCCACGACGTCGGAGCGCATGCCGTTGACATTCGGGATCGGCGACCCTTCGCCCACATACAACCCGCCGTAGACGCAGCCGCCCAGGTGTTCGGCAAAGTGGCCGTAGATTTCCGGCTGAATCACCGCGCCCCTGGTCTGCGTCTGAACAATGACGCGCATCCGCATGCCTTCTTTCCATAGCATTTTTATGCATTATATGCGATCGCGCGGGTCATTTCAATGGGGTTATCGCTTAACCTACCCCTGCCATCGCAGACGGTCCGCGAGCCTGACGAGCGCGTCCGCCTCGTCCCTGTCGGCGCAGCCGACCGTGAGACACACGCCTTCCGGCCGCAGAAAAGCGGACAGCGTCTCGATCTCTTCCGGGCGGACATCCAACATCAGGCACTTGCCGGCCGCCTGAATCTTCATCAGCAGCTCCTTCCATTGGCTTTGCGGCGGCGCGCCCGCGCCGGGTACCCACTGGATGCCGTTGATGCCGGGGATCGCCAGCAGGTCGTCCAGGTGGCGGAGCGCGCCGGGCCCGTCGAGATGAAACAGGTTGGCGTCAAAATACGCGGCTTCTTCAAGCAGCTCCGGCAGGACAAATTTCCGGAACATGTCCCGGGAGATCAGCGCGTTAAAGTCGCAGGAGGTCACATACCAGTGCTTTCGGTGGTAGCACGGCATCCAGGTCGTCGTGCCCGTCGTCCCTTTTTCCACCCGGGCGCACTGGTCTTCGTATACCTTGCGCATCGCGGGCCAGATGCGCGTCGGCAACGGCAGCACGTCGTCCGGGCAGTCGTACAGATCCATGCAGAGATTTTCCGGGCCGCGCAGCGAAACAAGCGCGTCCGGCCCGGCGTGCAGGTCGCTGATCCCGACCATGTAGTCGCCTTTCGCGTCCGCGACCGCCCTGTCCGTAAACTGAGACAGCAGCGTGAACCACGGCGACTGCGCAATGTCGCCCGGACAGAAATCGCGCCAGTTCTCGACGGTCGGCTCCGCCCAGGAAGTCGTTTCGCCAAAGTCTAGCCCGCAGCCGAGCATCGCGCCGAAGATGTCCGGCCCGAGGTTTGGCATGAACGACGGAAACGCCTCCGCGGCGTAATACGTGTTCTCGAGCCGACGCCTGTTTCTGGCGATCACCCGGTCAAAATCCAGCCACCGCGCCCGCTCGCTGTCGTAGCGGCGCGGCGCGTCCGGCAAGGCGCCGGAATCCTTTGGCGCGGTCACGAACAGGATGGGCCGGTCATGGTTTTCCAGCGCCCAGTACTCGTCATACCGCCGCTGAACGCCCGGCCAGTTGCGAATCAGGTTCATATTATTCCCTCCGCGTGTCGCTACAGTTCGTATCCTGCGTGGAATGTCGCCCGAAGCAGCGCGTCCTTTGGCGTTTCCGGGTTCCACAAAAGTTCCGAGAGCAGCGCGAGGCTGACGTGCGTCCCGCATTCGAGCATGCCGTCCTCCGCGAGCACGGTGATCAGCCGGTCCGCGACGTCCGCTTCCGCGACGCGCCGAAGGACGCGCGCCAGCGGCTCCAACTGCGAGATCCAGAAAGGCGCGGCGTACCGCCATGTAAACGCCTTGTCCCGCCTGCGCGCCTCGCAAAAAGCAGCGTCGTGCGCGCCCATCACAAACGGGCCCCTGGGATGCTCAAAGCGCGTCCAGTTCAGCACGGTAAAGCCTTTGAACACCGCGCCGAACCGTTCCCGCGCGCCGCGAATCCGCAAAAGCGCGCCGGTGTACGCGTCCGTCTCGTCGATGTTTTCGATTTTTTGCGGGTCATACTGATACGGGAACCCGCCGGCGTCCTCCCAGACGAGCGACATGCGCGGATCGATCCGGGCGAAATCGCCGAGGGATCCGCGGATGGACGTCGCGTGTACGCCGAACTGAATCCACAGGTCGGGATACTTCGCGTACACTTCCGCGCCGATGCGGTTCACCCAGTTGACCGCCAGCTCCGCGATCGACTTTTCGCCGATGGAGGTATCGCCCGTCTCGGTAAAAATCTGAAAATAGATTCCGTCCGCGCCCGTATCCCGATACTGCGCCTCGTACGCGGCCAGCACCTGCGCCGTCCATTTGCGAAGATCCTCCTCGCTGTCCGGGTTGACCGCCTCTCCCCAGCACCAGGAGAAGCCCCAGATCACCTTCACGGCGTTCTGGTGCGCGAACGCGACGGCCTCGGCGGCGTTGACCGGCGCGAAATCGTTCCAGAGGATCAGCGTGTTCAGCTTCATGCGGCGCATCTGCTCGATGTAGCCTCGATAGTCGTAGACGACATGGCCCCAGGACCAAAGCCCACGGTGTTCGATCCGCGGCGCGCTGACCCGCTCGAACGGCAGCAGCGGGTCAACAAACGGCCGGTAGCGCTGGTTGTAATGGTAGCCCTCGTATTGCAGGACATCCTTGACGTACCATTTCTCAAAATCGCTGACGGCGTACAGCGCGCCCGCCGTGTCCGCGCCCTGCAGCAGCGCGACAAAGCGGCCCTTCGCCCACGGGCTTTCAAGCACCCGGATCGAATACCCTTCCGCACGGGTCTCAAAGGCAAGATGAAGCCGCTCAAAAAGGTTCTCCAGCCAGCGGTTTTCGCCCCGCGCGCCAAGGAGGATGAGGTTTTCATCCAGCGACGGCGCGTCGACCTCGTCCGCATGGGACGCCACCAGCACATACGGAACGTACTGCGCCACCAGCCCGTACAGACTCTCCAGCGCCTGTCCCGGCGCGCCCGCCCGGCCGCCGTATACGATCCGGACGCGGTCGCCGCCGTAGTCCGTGTAGTTCATGCGCCTTCCTCCGTCGCCACGCGCAGCATCGCGAGGTAGTTTTCCACCGGCGTGTACGGCGTGGCGCTGTTGCCCGTGCCCAGCGCGTAGCCGCCGCGGGCCTTGGTTTGCGCAAGGATCGCCCGCGCCCGCGCCTGTATCTCGGGAATGCCGCGCTGGCAGATGAAATCCACGTCAATCCCGCCCAAAATGGCGATGCGCGCGCCGTACGCCTCGTACGCCTCCTCCACGGGCTG
>JAVBOQ010000201.1:0-20546 GCA_031550455.1 Eubacteriales bacterium | reverse complement strand
GCTCGCGCCGATGCGGAACAGCGTGCCGTACAGCGCGGCCGCCTCTTCGGCGAACATCGCTTTTTCGATCATGGCGACCTCCAAGCTCATCAGAAATGCATTTCAACATATATACGCTTCAGGAAGGAAAAAAGTTGATGCTCCGTGCGAAATCTGCCGCTTACGGGTATTGCGCCTTGTTAGCCGAAGCGTGTGCCTGTGCGTACGGGGCAGAATGGGTATCCCGTGGCATTGCCCGCGGATGGCGGCGGTGAACCTGCCTTCTGATCGCGTGGGGCGGTTGATCGCACGGGGCGGTTTGACGACCAACGCGGGGCCTGGTCATACGACGAAAAACGGCTCGCGTTTACGCAAGCCGTTGAGGTTCCGTCGCCGGTATGTGTCTGTTTTAGGGGAAACGGGACGAGGACCGTTATAAGAAGAAGGGATTCTTACGGGCCAGCGTCCCCATTCCCTCACCCGTAAATCCTCTTCGCCTGCATCTGCGCCTTGACGCAGAGCTCTGCGGCCTTGAACGCGTGCGCCTGCGTCATCGCCTTCTCCGTTCGGTTGACGCAGTCCAGAATCAGTTCGCCAAAGAACGGAAACCCGACCTGTCCGCTGACGTTGAAATGCTGTTCGCCGTCCCGGTTGGCGAGGAATACATGGTTGCCGGTCTTTTCGGTGGCGAGGTTGGTGTATTTGCGCAGCTCGATGAACCCTTCGGTGCCGAGGATTGTCATCCTGCCGTCGCCCCAGGTGGACAGTCCGTCCGGCGTGAACCAGTCGACGCGGAAATAGCCGGTCGCGCCGTTGTCGCCGACAAGCGCCGCGTCGCCGAAATCTTCCAGTTCCGGGTACGCCGGATGGTTATAGTTGGCGACCTGACTGTGCACGACGGCCGCCTCTGTCGCGCCGGTATAGAACAAGAACTGCTCGATCTGGTGGCTGCCGATGTCGCACAGGATGCCGCCGTATTTTTCGTGCTCGAAGAACCACTTCGGGCGGCTCGGCGCGCTGAGCCGGTGCGGCCCGGTGCCGAGCGTCTGGATGACGCGCCCGATCGCGCCGCGCTCGATCAGCTGGCCCGCGTACATCGCGCTTTCGACATGCAGCCGCTCGGAATAATAGACCATGTACTTCCGCCCGGTTTCCGCAACCTTGGCCTTGGCAGCCGCCAGTTGTTCGAGCGACACCAGCGGCGTCTTGTCGGTGAAATAATCCTTGCCCGCGTCCATCGCGCGCAGGCCCAGCGGGCAGCGCTCGCTCGGCACCGCGGCGGCCGCGACCATGCGCACCTCGGGGTCCTCCATCACTTCGGCCTCGCAGCGCGCGGGCTTCGCCTGCGGAAACGCCTTCACGAACGCCTCTACCTTCAAAGGATCCGGGTCGTACACCCATTTGAGCGTCGCGCCAGCTTCGGTCAGCGCGTTGCACATGCCGTTGATATGCCCGTGATCGAGCGCGACCGCCGCGATGACGAACTCGCCCGGCTTGACGACCGGGCACGGCTTGCCTTTCGGCGCGTAGTTCAATCCCTCAATGGCCATATGTGCCCTCCGTATCGGAAACAATGCTGTCTCCGGTCTTCGCGCGCGACGTCGCGCGGCGTTTGTTCAGTTCCGCGAGGAACAGATCCTCGTCAAACGGCAGGTCAACGGGCCGGCCAAGCCAGCTGGACAGGTGCATCGCGTTCGACAGTGTCAGGCCGTTGATGCCTTCTTCGCCGCGGGCGACCAGCGGCTCGCCGCGCAGGACATTGGCCGCGAACGCGTTGATGATGCCAACGTGCTGCTGGTTTTGCCCGTCCGTCTCGACCGCGATCGTTTCGCACTTCGGCCGCGCGAAGCTCTCCTTCGACGTCAGCAGGAACTCGCTGACCGCGACTTCGTTCCGGGAAAGGGTCAGCGCGTTGTTCTCGCAGACCAGCTTGCCCTTGTCAAGCGTCACTTCGAACCGGTTCGTGCCCGGCGCGTCGCCGGTCGTCGTGATGAACACGCCGGTCGCGCCGTTCGGGTATTCGAGGTAGGCGGTCACGTCGTCCTCCACCTCGATGTCGTGCCATTTGCCCTCATGGCAGAATGCGGTCACGCGCGACGGCATCCCGCAGATCCACTGGATCAGGTCGAGGTTGTGCGGGCACTGGTTCAATAGCACGCCGCCGCCTTCGCCGTCCCAGGTCGCGCGCCACGCGCCGGAATCGTAGTAGTGCTGCGTGCGAAACCAGTCGGTGATGATCCAATTGACGCGGCGGATCGCGCCGAGCTCGCCGGACTGCACCATTTCGTGCATCTTGCGGTACAGGCAGTTTGTCCGCTGGTTGAACATCATGGCGAACACGAGGCCGCTCTTTTCGGCGGCGGCGTTCATCTCGCGCACCTGCTTCGTGTACACGCCGGCGGGCTTTTCGCAGATCACATGCAGCCCGTGCGCGAACGCGTCGATCGCGAGCTGTGGGTGCTGGTAGTGCGGTACGGCGATCAGAATCGCGTCGCAAAGCCCGGACGCGATCAAATCCGCGCCTTCCGCGTAGATCGCGACGCTTTCCGGAAGGTTGTCCTTCGCGAAGGCGCGGCGCGCATCGCTGCGGTCCGCGACCGCCGTCAGATCGATTTCGGGCGTCAGCCCGCGCAGGTAATTCTGGATGTGCGACGAGCCCATGTTGCCGACGCCGATGATGCCAAGCCTCACCTTGTCCATGCCGCGCCTCCTTAGCAATAGCCCAGACGGGCCAGATAGTCAAAACTCTTTTTCAGGCAGTCAAACGGGCTCTCGCCGTAGCAGTCGTCCTGCTCGACGAACGCGTAACGCGCGCCGCTTGCCTCGAACGCCTTTAAGATCTCCGGGAACGTCAGGTTGCCTTCGCCGACCGGCGCCATCCGCTGCGCCATGCCACTGAGCGCCATATCCTTGAGGTGTACGCACGGCACGCGGCCCCGGAGCTTACCGATCCACTCGACGACGCTCACGCCGCCCGCCTGCAGCCAGTAGGTGTCCAGCGTGAACGCGAGGTTTTTCGCCGGGAATCCGCCGACGATCACGTCGATGATCTTGCGGCCGTCGCGCATCGTTTCAAACTCGAAATTATGGTTATGGTAAGAAAACGTCATGCCCGCCGCGACGATCTTTTCGGTCACCGGCAGAAAATCTTCGATGAAATACTCGATCCAGTCCGGGTTGCGGTAGCGCTCCGCCATGCCGCCCAGGCCGATCGTTTTGCAGCCCAGGACCTCATGCTCTCGGATGACGTTGTCAAGGTCGGAAAGGAGCCGCGGTTCCGGCGTATGCGTCAGCGCGATCTCCATGCCGTTGTCGTCGCACATCGCGCGCAGCTTTTGCGGCGCGATCGGGCCGATTGCCGAAATTTGAATGGCCTTATACCCGATTTTCGCGATTTTTGCAAGGCTCCTTGCGATATCGGTCTCGTTTTGCATGAACGTGCGCACCGTATACCCCTGCGCGCCAATCAACATAGACCTCATCCTTCCGTGCATTTTCACTGTGTCATAGTATACAGCATCGTGGAAGCGTTTTCCATAGTTTGGCGCACGAATGCCAGGGCAAACGCATGAACTGAGGTTAGCGCATCTACCAACTCAAGGCAAAACATGCTATACTGTATGCAAGCGGTTTGCGTATTCAATATTATTTCTTGTCACGAGGTGTCACAGATGCGTTTGAGAGACATAAGCAAATGGCAAGTCGGGAAGTTGCTGTCGCTTCCGCTGCTGTATCTGGTTCTGGGTACGCTTTTGCTTTCCACGTTTTGTGTAACGCTGTACAGAGACCGGCAGGAAATGAAGGCCTACTGGGATAACGCGTTCGTCGACAGCCCGAAGGACGCGGCGCTTGTCGCGGAACTGAGCCGGGACGCGGTACGGGTGACGTGCGGAACCTACATCGACAAAATCGACGCGATCAGCGTCAAGGATTCCAGGTTTTGCGCCGAGCTTTTGATCTGGTTCCGCTGGACGGGCGACGCCGCGCTGGATCCCTTTCACCACTTCCGCATTTACCGCGGCGCGATCAACAGCCAAATCCTGGTCAAGGAGTCGCACACCGGCGCGGAGCATTACCAGCTTGCCCGGGTAAACGTCACGATATCAAAACGATTCTCGACCAAGCGCTTCCCGCTCGATTCGCAGGTGCTCAAGATTTATATCGAAGCGACGCGGCCGGTGCAGCAGATGGTATTTGTCGCGGACATGAAGGACAGCGGCCTGAACAAGGACCTGAACATCTCAGGATATCGGTACAGCCGCCACAACCTCGCGGCCGTCAGCTATGAGTATGCCAACGCGCAGGGCGATCCGGCGATGGACGGGCAGACGCTGGTGCAGTCCGAGCTTGTGACCGCGCTGGAAATCAAGCGGGACGGGTACGGCATGTACATCAAGTGCTTTGTCGCGCTGGTCGGAACCCTGACCTGGGTGATCATCACCCTGTTCATCTGCACGTTCCACCATATCGACCCGCTCGGCATGATTCCCGCGTCGCTGTTCGGAACCGTTTCCAACATCATCGTCGGCGCAAACCTGCTGCCGGACGCATTCGACATGGGCCTGCTGGAATACGTGAATTTCTGGGGCATCTTCACGATACTTGCCGCGACCGTATCGGTGATCAGCATCAACCGCCTGCGCGCCAAACGCGACGACGACGCTTTTGCGCATCTGTTCGGTACGGTGCTCTTTTATATCACGCTGGTGTTCGCGATTGTAGGCAATCTTTTGCTGCCGATGATCGCGCATTCTTAGCGCGGCAGAGCGCCTGTGTATCCTGCTTTCCTTTTTGGGTATTGCTGAACGCCAATTTATCTTACGGTCAAGGCGCTTGCTAAAACGCAGACGTTGTTCCTAGGATGACGCTTTCCATGCAAACGTCTTGCGTTCTGTTCATGCGTAAGCCCTGAACCACAAACCAGGGTGGTTTCATTTGGAATGAAGAAGTGAGCAATCCCGGAGCTCGAGGCGTGTGAACGCCTCGAATGCCATCATTTTCGGCGACATGCGCGCCGAAAATGCGCAGATTCCATAGCCATCCCACGGGATGGCGGCGGAATCTGCGCCCGGTCCCGGCGCCGCCCGGAAATCTCACAAGATTTCAGGCGCCGTCCCCGCTCCTGTCGGCGATTTCATTGCAAATGAAATCGCCCTGGAAAAAGGAAGGTTTGCCATTGACGGCGGCGCAACACGGTCCTATAATAGTGGCGGTCATCCGGCGACACGCCGTACCGGGCTTTTGCCCGTGCGCGGACACGGATGGCGCTGTTTTGTCTACGGAAGCTGACAGGGGGTATGTCGGTCATGAAAAATCAAACCCTGTTTGTCGCGGTGGTGTTTGCGCCGCTGTTGGGCGCGTTCCTGTTGCCGCTGGCAGGCAGGCTGTCGAAGGTGTTCCGCAACGTGCTGGCGTTGACGCTGCTGTTGATTCCCTGCGCGCTGCTGGCGACCGCGCTGCCGGCCGCGCTGTCGGACAATCCGCCGCGGCTGCATTTTGAGTTTCCGCTCGGGCTCAGTTTCGGGTTTTACATGGACGGGCTGGCCGTGTTCATGGCGCTGATCTCGTCGTTCCTCGGGCTGATCATCGCGCTGTACTCCTTTGGGTACATTGACCACGCGGACAACCAGGGCGAATATTATCTGTTCGTCGTGCTGTTCATCGGCGCGATGATGGGCATTACGCTGACCACCAATCTGATCTTCCTGTACGCGTTCTGGGAGATTTCGGCGGTCTGCTGCTGGCGGCTGATCGGCTTTTTCCGCGAAAAGGAATATGTCCGCCGGGCCAATAAGGCGTTTTTGATCACCGGGGTCGGCGCGCTGTTGATGCTCGCCGGTTTCGTGATGATCTACCAGCAATACGGGACGTTTGACTTAACGCTGCTCAAAGGCAAAGAGATTTCAAACGCCGCGGTGCTGCTGATCCTGTGCGGCATCCTGACAAAATCCGCGACGCTGCCGCTGCATTCGTGGCTGGCCGACGGCGGCGTGGCCCCGACGCCCGCGACCGCGCTGTTGCACGCCGCGGTGCTGGTGAAGATCGGCGTGTACGTCTACGCGCGGCTGTTCGTCGCCACCTTCGAGATCGACGCGTTCTGGGAAACCGCCGTGCCGGTCGTCTGCGCGGTCAGCGCGATCCTCTCGGCAGGCGCCGCGATCGCCGAAAACGACATCAAGCGCGTCATCGCCTATTCGACGGTCAGCCAGTTGGGCTTCATCCTGCTGGGCCTGTCCGCAGGCGGCGAGATGGCGTTCGCGGGCGGGCTTCTGTACATCCTGATGCACGCGGTATCGAAGGCCGGCCTGTTCCTCTGCGCGGGCGTCGTCGAGCACGGCTGCCACACCAAGGACATGCGAAAGCTCGGCGGCCTCGCGAAGACGATGCCGCTGACCGCCGCGTCGTTTTTCCTGTGCGCGCTGTCCGTGATGGGCGTGCCGCCGTTCGGCGGGTTCTTCAGCAAGTACATGGTCGTCAGCGGCACGGTTGAGGCGGGCCACCCGTATGTCGCGATCGTGTTCCTGGTCGGCGCGGTGATGACCCTTCTGTATCTGCTGCGCGCGTTTGTGCGGGTGTTCCTGGGCGAGGCGCGCATGGAGCATGTCCCGCGCGAGGGCAACGCAGCCATGGTGGGTTCCGTGCTGCTGCTGGCCGCGCTGTCCGTCGGCAGCGGGCTTTTCGTTTCGTATCCGGCTGACCTCGTTCAAAAGATTGTTGCGCAGATGGCGGTGATATTCAAATGAACGGCGAAAACGCCTCCCTTTTGCTGTACCGGATCCTGTTCCCCGCCGCGTTCGCGCTGCTGGCGTTCATCCTGCCCAAAAAGTCCCGACGCGGCCTTTCCGGCGCGCTTTTGCTGGGCTTTGCCGGGAACCTCGTCCTGAACCTGATCTCCTGCGACAAGGCTTTGACGTACACGCTTTCCTGGGCCGGGTTCGGCCTTGACTTCTCGCTGAAGCTCACGCCGTTTGGAAGCTTCATGCAGGTCGCGGCCGCCGCGGTCACGCTGCTGGTCGCCGTGTACACGGTCGTCTTCGCGGCGGACAAGCCGTACGCGCGGCCGCTGTACGCCGGGATGCTGCTGACCGCCGCGATGGTCAACGGCGTGATGCTCGCGAACAACTTAGCCGCGCTGCTGTTCTTCTGGGAAGCGATCCTCGGCACGATGTTCTTCATGATCATGGCCGGCAGCAAAAACGCGTACAGAACGTCCGTGAAAGCCTTCGTCATCGCCGGTGCGACCGACCTTTGCATGATGCTGGGCATTGGCCTGACCGGATATTTGGCCGGGACGCTCCAAATGGATCAGATTCATATGGAACCGACCGGCTGGGGCGCGGTCGCGTTCGTGTTGCTTTTGATCGGCGCGGTTTCGAAGGCCGGCGCGATGCCGTTCCATACGTGGATCCCGGACGCCGCGAACGACGCGCCGATGCCGTTCATGGCGTTTTTACCCGGCGCGCTCGAAAAGCTGCTGGGCGTCTACCTGCTCTCCAAAGTCTGCCTGGATCTGTTCGCGTTCGAGCACGGCTCGGTGATGAGCGTCGCCCTGATGACGCTCGGCGCGCTGACGATCATCTTCGCGGTGATGATGGCGCTGATCCAGCGGGATTTCAAGCGGCTGCTGTCGTACCACGCGGTCAGTCAGGTCGGCTACATGATCCTGGGCATCGGCACGGGCCTGCCGATCGGCATCCTGGGCGGCGTGTTCCACATGCTCAACAACGCGGTGTACAAGTGTTTGCTGTTCTTAACCGCGGGCGCGGTCGAGAAACAGACCGGCACCACAAACCTAAACAAGCTCGGCGGCCTCGGCAAAAGGATGCCCGTCACGATGGTCTGTTTCATCGTTGCCGCGCTGTCGATCGCCGGGTTCCCGATGACGAACGGCTTCTTCTCGAAGGAACTGATCCTCGACGGCGCGCTGGAGTCGAACCTGTTCTTCTTCATCATCGCGGCCGTCGGCGCGTTCTTCACGCCGGTTTCCTTCTTAAAGCTCGGCCACGCCGTGTTCTTTGGCAAGCCGAACGACCTGACACGGGACACAAAAGAAGCGCCGCGCGCGATGCTGATCCCGATGGCTGCGCTCGCCGCGCTGTGCCTCGCGCTCGGCTTCGGCAGCGGGTTCGTCATGACGTCGCTGCAGCGCCTGCTCGGCGGTCCTGTGGCGGAGGCGCACATCGTGGGCCACACGAACTGGGCGCTGGTCGGCGTATCGGCCGGGCTTTTGCTGCTGGCCGCGCTGGATCACTGGCGCGGGTTCAAAAAGACCGGCAAGGGCCTGGAGGCCGCGGATCATTTCCACCACGCGCCGGTGCTCCGCACCGTGTACGATTGGGCCGAGAAGAAATACTTCGACCCCTACGAAATGTCCCGCGCGTTCATCCGCGGCTACGCCGGACTGTCGCTGAAAATCAACGACGCGATCAGTTGGTTCTACGACGTGCTGGTCGTCCGCGCGGTCGGCTGCCTGTCGCTGCTGGTGCGGCGCGCGCACAACGGGAATCAGGCGCGGTACGTCTGCTGGACGCTGTTCGGCCTGGCGCTGACCGTGGCCATCTTCCTGCTGTCGTAGCCACGGTACGAATGATCCGGACAAAGGAGGAAACCCTGTGCCGTTTCTGTTCATAGGGATCCCGCTGCTGGCGGTGGCGATTTTGAACATATTCACCTGGAACGAGCGGAAGGTCGCGATGTGGGCGGCGATGAGCGCCGCGGGCCTGCAGCTCGCGCTCTCGGGCTTCGCCGTCGCGCAGTGCCTGCATACCGGCGCGCCGATCCAGTCCACGTTTCTCGGCACGTTCTCGGTGGATCTTTACAGCGCGGTCGTGCTGTTCATCATCGGGCTGATCGCGTGCGTCACGATTCTGGTGGCGGACACGACGGTCAGCGCAAGCCGGTTCAGCTTCGGCAGCGCGGTGCTGCTGATCATGATGGGCATGAACGGCGTGGTCATGGTCACGGACGTGTTCAGCCTGTATGTGTTCATAGAAATTACGTCGACGTCGTCGTTCCTGCTGATCGCGATCAACAAAAAGCGCGACGAGCTCGAGGGCGCGTTCAAGTACTACCTGATGTCGGCGCTGGCGACGACGATGATGCTGCTGTCGGTCGTGCTTTTGTTCGCGCTGGTCGGCGATACGTCGTTCGCGGCGGTCGCGGCCTACATCCGGGGCCTGGACGGCAACTACCAGCCGGCGCTGCTCGCGGCGTTCGTGCTGTTCACGGCCGCGCTGTCGGTCAAGTCGGGCGTCGTGCCGTTCCATACGTGGGTGCCGGACGCGCACTCGTCCGCGCCGTCTCCGGTGTCGGTGATGCTGGCCGGCGTCGTGATCAAGGTGTCCGGCGTATACGCGCTGACACGCATCTACCGCGACGTGTTCCTCTGCAACCCGGCGCTCGGCAACGTGCTGATGATCCTCGGGCTCTGTTCGATCGTCGTCGGCGCGCTGGGCGCGATCGGCCAGACCGACATCAAGCGGATGCTGGCCTATTCGAGCGTCAGCCAGATCGGCTACATCGTGCTGGGCGTCTCGACCGGTTCCGCGATCGGCTTCATCGGCGCGCTGATGCACTTTTTCAACCACGCGACGTTCAAGTCGCTGCTGTTCGTCGATTCCGCCGCGATCGTGACGCAGACCGGCACCCGTGACATGAACAAGATGGGCGGGCTGGGCGCGAAAATGCCGTATACCAGCGTCAGCAGCATCTTAGGGCTTCTGTCGATGGCGGGCATCCCGCCGCTTTCCGGGTTCTGGAGCAAGCTGCTGGTCATTCTGGCGGTGTGGCAGGTGTCCGAGGGGCTGGCCATCGCCGCGCTCTGCGCGAGCGCGCTGACGCTCGGCTATTTCCTGCTGTTGCAGCAAAAGGTGTTCTTCGGCAAGACCGCGCCCGACATGGATGGCGTCACGGAATGCACGGGTTCGATGCGGCTCGTGCAGGTGCTGCTGTCCGCGATCAACGTGCTTTGCGGCCTCGCGTTTCCGTTTCTGCTGTCGTTCCTGCACGGCAAAGGCCTGATTTGATATCTCCGCGGCGCGGTCACTATCGATAGAAGGTGATTGGATTTGGACCTGACGATCATGATTCTGCTGCTGGTGGGGCTGGTGGTTTCCGCCACGTTCTGCATCATGCTGCGCGACATCCTCAAGGCGTCGATCGCGATGGCGGTGGTCAGCGCGATCCTGTCCGTCATCATGTTCCTGCTGAACGCGACGCTCGCGGCGGTGTTTGAGCTGTCCGTCTGCGCCGGGCTGATCACGGTCATTTTTATCAGCGCGATCAGCATGACCAAGGTGCGCACCAAGGAAGAGATCGCCAAGATCGAAAAAGCGCGCCGCAAGCGGTTCATCCCGCTGCCCGTGCTGCTGATCGTGCTGCTGACCGGCGTGCTGTTCCTTTTGTGGCCGCACCTCGACGCGCTGATCCCGCGGACCGCCGAGCCGATGCAGGCGGGCTCCGTTGCGGACGTGTTCTGGAACAGACGCCAGACAGACCTGCTCGGGCAGATCATCATCATCCTGGCCGGCGTGTACGGGGTGCTGATCTTCTTTAAGGAGGGCGAAACGAAATGACGCTTCTTTTCACGCTGTACATCATCGCGGCGCTGCTGTTGCTGGCGATCGGCATCTACGGCATCATCGTCACGCGCAACATGATGCGCATCCTGCTGATGGTGGAGCTTTTAACCAAATCGGTGACGCTGCTGATGATCGGCGCGGGCTACATGACCGGCAATATGGCAGCCGCGCAGTCCTACGTGATCACGATCATTGTCATCGAGGTGATGATCCTGGTGGTCGCCACCGGCATCGTCTTTGGCGTATACAAGAAGACCGGCGGGCTGCTGACCGACAGGATCAACAACCTCAAAGGGTAGGGCGGAGGGAACAGGATGGGCATTTCATTATTGGCGCCGCCGATCGCCTTCGCGATCTACCTGCTGCTGTCGGTTGGCATATCGGCCGTATCCAAGCGGCTTGCGGCGCGCGGAACCGACTCGGCCGGGAAAACGCAGTCGTACGCCTGCGGCGAGGATATGGAAGAGAATCAGGGGCAGCCTGAGTACTCACAGTTCTTCAAGTTCGCGTTTTTCTTTACCATCATGCACGTGATCGCGCTGGTGGTCGCCACCGACCCGGGCGGGCTGACCGTCACATCGGCGGTGTATCTGGGCGTGACGGTGCTTGCGCTGTTCATGCTGCTTCGGAGGTAGCGAGATGTCAACCGTGGATCGAATTGTCGCATGGGCGAGGGCCAAGTCGCCCTGGATGATCCATTTTAACTCCGGTGCGTGCAACGCGTGCGACATCGAAGTGCTGGCGGCGCTGACGCCGCGGTACGATGTGGAGCGCTTTGGCATGCAGCTCAAAGGCTCGCCGCGGCACGCGGACGTGCTGGTCTGTTCCGGCCCGGTGACGCTGCAGCAGCGCGAGCGGCTGATCACCATCTACGAGCAGATGACGGAGCCGAAGTTCGTCATGGCGGTGGGCACCTGCGCGTGCTCGGCCGGTGTGTTCGCTGGCTGCTACTGCGTCGAGGGCGGCATCGACACCGCCATTCCGGTGGACATGTACGTGCCCGGCTGTCCGGCCCGGCCGGAAGCCATCATCGACGGCGCTGTCAAGCTGCTCAAAAAGCTGGAGCGCAAAGAAGGAGGGAAGCGCGATGGAAAACGAAACGAAGGTACTTGAAAGCCTGAAAGAACGGTTTCCCGCGCTCGACGTGTCCGAGGCCGCCGTCGCGGCGCGCCGGATTTTTCTTCGCGCGCCGGACGACTGTTTCATGGACATGCTGACGTTCTGCGCGGGCGAGCTTGGGTTTCGCCACCTGGTCACGATCACGGGGCTGGACACCGGCGACCGCTTTGAGTTCATCTACCACATCGCGGGGGGCGACGGGATCCTGCTGAACATCAAGCGCGCGTGCGAACGGTCGGATCAGGCCGTGATCCCGTCGGTGCTGCCGATTTACCAGGGCGCGACCTTTTATGAGCGCGAGCTGGAAGGCCTGCTGGGCGTTCGGGTCGAAGGGCTGCCCGAAGGGCGGCAGTATCCGCTGCCCGACAACTGGCCCAAGGGCGAGTTCCCGATGCGCAAGGGCTGGACGCCGCCCGCCAAGAACGGCGCGGAAGAGGAGGCGCGGACATGAGCAAGATCATGGTGCCGCTGGGGCCGCAGCACCCGGCGCTCGAAGAGCCGGAGAGCTTTAACCTGTTGCTCGAAGGCGAGCGGGTCGCCGCCGCCGCCGTCGCGCTCGGGTACAACCACCGCGGCATGGAAAAGGCGGCCGAGAGCAGAACCTATGTGCAGAACGTCTACCTGCTCGAGCGCATCTGCGGCATCTGTTCGCACTCGCACTCGACGTGCTATGTGCAGACGGTCGAAACGCTGGCGGGCCTTGAAGTGCCCAAGCGTGCCCAGTACGTCCGCGCGCTGATCGGTGAGCTCGAAAGAATTCACAGCCACCTTCTGTGGCTGGGCATCGCGGGCCACGAAATCGGGTTCATGACGCTGTTCATGTACGCGTGGAAGGACCGCGAGATCGTCATGGACATCTTGGAGACGCTGACCGGAAACCGCATCAACTACGGCATGAACACCATCGGCGGCGTCCGGCGCGACATCACGCCCGAGCAGGCCGAGGAGATCCTGCGCGGCCTCGTCATCCTCGAGGAGCGCACCGAGTACTACCGGCAGGTCGTGCTGCAGGAGCAGACCGTCGTGCTTCGGCTCGCGGGCGTCGGCAGGCTGTCCCGCGAGGACGGGCTGCGGCTTGGCGCGGTCGGCCCGGTGCTCCGCGAGTCCGGCGTACCGTACGACATCCGGCGAGAGGATCCGACCGGCATCTATTCGGAACTCGATTTTGACGTGATCACCGACGAGCACGCGGACGTCTACGGACGCACCGTCGTGCGCGTGCTGGAACTGATGGAAAGCTACAAGATCATCCGCCAGATCCTCCGGCAGATTCCGGAAGGCCCGGTCAGCGTCCGCGCGCCCGTCCGCATTCCGGCGGGCGAGGCGATCAGCCGCTACGAAGCGCCGCGCGGCGAGGACATCCACTACACCCGCTCCAACGGCACCGACAAGCCCGAGCGCGTCAAGGTGCGCGCGCCTACGCTCGCGAATCTGGCCGCCATCACGCACATGATCGAGGGCGGTTACCTCGCCGACGTGCCGATCATCATCGCGGCCATCGACCCTTGCTTCTCGTGCACCGACCGGGCGATCCGTGTGACGGACGCCGCGTCGGGCCGCGAAAACCGGTTCGACTGGGCGGGCCTGCGCCAGTACAGCATCGACTGGTACGGCAAACAGGGCGTGGACCTGAAAGCCCTGCACAACCAAAGGAGAGGGGATTGATCGCGGTGTGGCATTCCCTGTTCCAGATTCTGGTTTTTCCCGGTTTTTTGTTTCTCAGCGCGGCGTCGCTGCTGTATGAGTACATCGACCGGAAGATCTACGCCAAGCTGCAAAACCGCGTCGGCCCGCCGTGGTACCAGCCGCTGGCGGACATTCTGAAGCTGCTCTCGAAAGAAACGGTGGTGCCCGGCGAGGCGGACGCGCGGCTGTTCAGCGCGATTCCGATGTTCGCGCTGGCCGCCACAATGACCTCGATCCTGTACGTGCCTATCTGGAGCACGCAGGCGCCGCTGTCGTTTGAAAGCGATCTGATCGTCGTGGTGTATTTTCTGACGATTCCGACGCTTGCGTTCTTCCTGGCGGGCTGGTTTTCATCGTCGCTGTACGCCGAGATCGGCGCGATCCGCGCGATGACGCAGTTGTTCGCCTACGAAGTGCCGTTCTATCTGGTGCTCTTGGGCCCCGCGCTGCTCGCGGGCACCTGGTCGACCAGCCAGATCGCGCAGTTTTATCACGCGCACCCGTTCCTGGCGTTGGTCAACGTGCCGGGACTGCTGGTGGCGATCGTCTGCGCGCAGGGCAAGCTCGAACGGGTGCCGTTCGACCTGCCCGACGCGGAAACCGAGGTCGTCGGCGGCACGTTTACGGAGTACTCAGGCCGGTTTCTGGCGATGTTCAAAATGACGCTGAACGCCGAGATGGTCGTCGTCGCGGCGCTGATCGCGGCGGTCTTTTTCCCGGTCTTCATCGCGGACAACGCGGTTCTCGGCTTCCTGCTGTTCCTTGTGAAGGTGTTCTTCGTGGTGTTCCTGCTGGCTGTGATGCGCGCGGCGCTGGCGAGGTTCCGCATGGACCAGATGATCGCCTTCTGCTGGAAGGTGTTAGCGCCGATCGCGCTGTTGCAAATTCTGATCGATATGGTCGTCAAAGGAGCGTTGCCCGGATGAAAATCGTGGGGACGATGGTCCCGTACCTGCTTCGGATGCTGCGCAAAAAGACGGACACCGTGCTGTACCCGGCGGTCAGCGCGCAGGTGCCCGACCGGTTTCGCGGCGCGCTGAAGTTTCACGCAGACCGCTGCGTCGGCTGCAAGCTGTGCGTACGCGTCTGCCCCGCCGACGCGATCACGATCGAAAAGGTCGCGGACAAGCAGTTCAAGGCGATCGTCCATTTGGACAAGTGCATTTTCTGCGGGCAGTGCGTGGACTCCTGCAACAAGGACGCGCTGGAAAACACGCCGAATTTCGAGCTGGCCAGTGCCGACAAGTCCTCTCTGACGGTGGAGATTTGATGGATTCGCACGCTCTTTTGGATCTTTTGAAGGAACGGCTGGCCGGCGCTGAGCGACTGGTCGTGCTTGGTGTCGGGTCAGTGTTCAAGGCGGACGACGCGGCCGGGATGCGCGTCGTGGAGGCGCTGGCGGCGGCATTCGCGGACGCGCCGCGCCTCGGTCTGCTGTTGTGCGGCGGCGAGACCGCGCCGGAGAATTTCAGCGGCAAGATCAAGCGGTTTTGCCCGACACATACGCTGGTCGTCGACGCGGCCGACGTGGGCCGGGAACCCGGCGCGATTGTCGAAATCCGGCCGGAAACAGTGGGCGGGCCGACATATTGTTCCCACATGCTGCCGCTTCGGGTGATGTTGGATTATCTCGTCTCGGAAACCGGTACAAAGGTCGTCCTGCTCGGCGTCCAGCACGAAAGCCTCGCGTTCGACGGGCCGATGACGCCCGCGGTGGAGACGGCAGTAGAGGCGGTCGTGGACGCGGTGCGGGGCGTGATCGAAGGGATGGGCGCGGGGTGACCCAGGGGAAGGGACGCCGGGAGGCGGGACGCCAGGAGGCGCTGCCTACTGGACCTCCGCTTAAGGGCCATTGGCCCTTAAGAATCCCATCTTTGGGGGCCGTTGTGTTGCCGATAGATACACCGACCCGCCGTGAGGCGAAAAAAAAGGGATTCCAAAGGGCCTTGGGCCCTTTGGCAGGGTCTGGGACGGAGTCCCAGCGTCCCTTTCCACAACCGAAAGGAGCGTCTACCATGCACGGAATCGAGACTTTTGCCTACGACGGGCACGGGTACCGGAAGCTGATGTCCTACGGCGCGTGGCGTGTCGCGATCCTGAACGCGCACGAGGACACGAAGGCCGAGAGCCTTGCGACGCTGCAAAAGCACGACGAAACCGACGAGGTGTTCGTGCTGCTTGAAGGCGTTTGCACGCTGATCGTGGCCGAGGGCGACGCGCCGGGCGAAATGTTCGCTGCGCCGATGCTGCCCGGCAAGGCGTATAACATCCGGCGCGGCGTTTGGCACAACCATATTCTGGAAAAGGGCGCGCGTGTGTTGATCGTCGAAAACGAGGACACGGGCGCCGACAACTCGCCGAAAGCGCCGGTACCGTACCCGATCGACCTGAAGACGATGAGGCGTGTTGAGGGGTGAGCGGAGGGGAAGGAGACGCCAGGAGGCTCCGCTTCCGGGCCATTGGCCCGGAAGAATCCCTTCCTTGGGTCGGAAATCTATAAGCATGGCAGCCCGCGTGCGGTGAAAAGCAGGGTTCGGCACTGCGTCTCGGCGTCCCTCCTCTTCCGTCTCCCGGCGTTCCTTTTTCCATCACATCCTTTCATCCCCAACAAAAACCTTGCCTTTTCCAACGATCTTTTGCACATTCCACATGTCATTTGATGTTTTCCGATATCGTTGATGAAACCCGCGCCGCGTCTCTTGTAAAGCATCCTGGCCGCCCGTATAATGGCTGTACGATGATCGTTACAGCCAATCAAGGAGGGCGCTTATGAAGCTTGGCATGAACACGGTGCTGTTCAAAAAGTACACGCTGCGCGAAGCGATGGCGGCGGCCAAACGCGCCGGATATGACGGCGTGGAGCTGTCCGCGATCGCGGGCATGTGCGAACACCTCGCGCTCGACCGCTGGCAGGCGCAGGCGGGCGAGATCCGGGCGATGGCGGAGGAATTCGGTCTGGCGCTGCTGTCGATGGAGGTCGCGAGCCTCGACGAGGCGCGGCTTGAAAAGGCGTTCGCGGCGGCGCGGGCGATCGGCGTGCCGATCGTCAACGTCGGCCCGGGCGGGAAGGCCGACGACGAGGCGCAGCTTGCGGAGTCGATCGGGACGCTCCGCGCGCGCGCGATAAACGCCGCGCGGTACGGCGTGACCCTCTGCGCCAAGGCGCACGTGGGCGCAGCGATTTACAACACGCAGACGACGCTCCGCGTGATGCGGGAGATCACCGAAGACTCGTTCGGCGTCGACATGGACCCGAGCCACATCTACCGCGCGGGTGAAGCGCCCGAAACGTCGCTCGCGGCGGTCGTGTCCCGCGTGAAGCACATCCACATCCGCGACTGCAAGGGCAACGGCCCGTCGCCGGGAACGCCCGAGCTGCAGGCCTGCGGCCGCGGCGACATCAACCTGTTCGGCTACTTTCAGGCGCTGGTCAACGCCGGGTATCAGGGCCCGGTCTGCCTGGAAGTCATCGGGCCGGAGCAGGAGATGGAAGACGCGATGGCCATCGCCGCCGAGAGCTACGGATACATGAACGCTTGCCTGAAAATGTTAAACGCGCGCTAAAGGAGAATCTTTATGAAGAAGCCCAACCTGATTTTCTTCGGCATCGACAGCCTGCGGCGCGACCGGATGAGCCTGTACGGCTACGACCGGCTGACGACGCCGCACATGGACAAGTACCTTGAGGGCGGCACGGTGTTCACGCAGTGCTTCAGCCCGAGCATCCCGACGACGTCCGGGTACGCGAGCATGCTGACCGGGCGCGACTGCTTCGGCACCAACATCGTCGCGCTGCGGCACAAGGGCTCGTACGCGGAAGGCGTGCCGACGCTGGCCGAGGTGCTTGGCCGCGAGGGCTACAACACCTCGTGCGTCGGGTTCACCGGCAACCCGGCCAGCCGCGGCTTTGACAAATACATCGATTACGCGAGCTGGGGGTCCTGGGAGGCAGGCCGCTCGCACAAGGCGGAAAGCCTGAACGACGCGGCGATTCCCGAGCTTGAGCGCCTCGCCGCCGAGGACAAGCCGTTCTACCTGATGCTGCGCCACATGGATCCGCACTCGCCGTACCTGCCGCCGCAGCCGTACGAGCGCATTTTCTACGCCGGGAACGAGCTGGACAAGTCCAACCGCTCGCTGGAAGCGTGCTACGCGTTCAAGCCATTCCGCGATTATTTCTATTCGTGGTTCAAGCCGGGCTGTACCGACGCGGAATACATCTGCGCCCAGTACGACGCCGCCGTCGCCTACATGGACGCGACAATTCAGGTGATGTTGACCAAAATCCGGGCGATGGGCCTCGAGGAGAACACGCTCGTTGTGTTCACGTCCGACCATGGCGAAACGCTCGACGAACATAGCTGCTGGTTCGATCACCACGGGCTGTACGACTGCACGCTCGTCGTGCCGCTGGCGTTCCGGATGCCGGGCCGTGTGCCGGCCGGTATGCGGTTTGACGACACGGTGCAACTCAAGGACGTCACGCCGACGCTGCTTGACCTGATGGGCGTCGATACGGCCGGGATGACCTTCGAAGGGCGCAGCCTGACCGGTCGGATGCGCGGCGAGACGCTGCCCGCCGAGAGCGAAATGTACATCACCGAATGCACCTGGGAGCGCAAGCACGGCTGGCGCACGCCGCAGTTCAAACTGATTGAGGCGCTCGAGCCGGACTTTCATTACCGCGAGCCTGTCGAGCTGTACGACCTGCTCCGCGACCCGGGAGAGAACCGCAACATCGCGGCCGAGCAGCCCGAAACCGTCAAGTTTCTGCACGACCGGATGACCGCGCACATCAAAGGGCGCGAGGCCGTCACGGGCCGCGAAAACCCGATGGTCAACAACCTTGACTGGCACGGCATCGCGGGCCACGGGCCGTTCAAATCCTCCGACGAGGCGTACAACACGATGCACATCGGCGACCCGGAGGCCGCGCGAAAGCTGCAGGCGGTGCTGGCGCAGGAAGAGGAGAAGAAGTAACGGGGGGAGACGGGAGGAACGGGGAGAACGGAGGGACGACTTCTTTCTTTTCGGGGGAAAAGAAAGAAGCAAAGAAAAGCCGTTTTGGCGGTTTTTCGAGAAAACTAAAGCGGGGTTTCCAAAGGGACACTGTCCCTTTGGCGGGGATCCAAGGGGCGGAGCCCCTTGGCGTCCTCCGTCCCCCGGAAAGGACACCCACGATGCTCAAAGTCTGCGTCATTGGACTTGGCCCGATCGGCAACCTGCACGCGCGGATTTACAGGGAGAACGCGTCCTGCGCGCTGGTCGGCGTTTGCGACCGGATTGAGGCGCGGGCGAAGAAGGCCGGCGAAGCGCTCGGCGTGCCGCATTACCTGGACGCGGCGGAGATGCTGCGCCGGGAAAAGCCCGACCTCGTCTCCGTCGCGACCGGCGGGTACGAATACAGCTCCGACCACTACGAGCCGACGCTGCAGGCGCTGCGCGCCGGGTGCCACGTGCTCGGCGAAAAGCCGATCAGCAACGACATCCGGCACGGCGCGGAGATGGTGCGCGCCGCCAAAGAAGCGGGCCTCTGCTACGCCATCGATTTAAACCACCGGTTCACACCCGCGGCGCGCGCGGCGAAGCAATGGCAGGACGAAGGGCGGATCGGCGAGCTTCTGTTCTGCAACATGGCGCTGTGGATCGGCAAGCCGCAAGCGCTCGAATCGCCGTATTACCACTTAAAGGCGCTCAACCCGCACAGCGTCGACATCATGCGCTATTTCATGGGCGACGTGGAGGAAGTACACTGCTACGCGATGGTCGCCTCGGGCCGCAACATCTATTCCACCGCGTCGGTCAACATGAAGTTCGAATGCGGCGCGGTGGGCCACTTAACGAGCAGCTACGACATCGCGCGCGGCCACCCGATGGAGCGCTGCGAGGTCGCCGGGATCCGTGGGCGGCTGATTTTCGAAGACATGTGGCGCGAGGCGACGCTGTACCCGGCGGGCGACCCGATCAAGCGCGTGTACACCAACCCGGTGTTCGGCGGGTTTTCAAACTTTGACGACACGTTCCGCGACCGGATCAACTGTTTCGTCGCCGAGATCGAACGGGGCGTCAAACCGGATCAGATCGACGGTTCGGGCGAAGCCGGGCTGGCGGCCCAGCGCGTCATCCACGCGGCGATCGCGTCGCTGAAGTCCGGCAAACCGGTGCGCGTGGCCGAGGTGGAGGAATGACCGAAACGCTGGCCTGGCGGAGCGTTGACGACGGCGCGGGGTATCCCGCGCTGTGCCGACACTCGGTGCAGGGGCCGACGGGCGCGCACGGGCACGAGTTTTACGAGATCGTGTACGTCCTTGACGGGTTCTGTCTGCATGTCTGCAACGACGCGTCGATGCTGCTGATGGCGGGCGACATCCTCGCGCTTCGCCCGGGCGACGCGCACCGCTACCGGGGCCAGAGAAACGTCAGCATCATCAATTTCCTGTTTCTGCCGGAGGCGTTCGGCACAGCGTTCGACGAGGTGATGACGCTGCCCGGCATGGCGGACTTCTTCGGCGCGTATACAGCCGGCGCGCCGCTGCACCGCCACCTGCCGCTGCCCGACCGCGAGCGCGTGCTCAAATTTTTCGACGAAATCACCCGGGAGCGGGCGGAAAAGCAGGCCGGCTGGATGCTGCGCTGCCGCGCGCTGCTGCTGGACTTCCTCGTGTTTTTCGCGCGGATCTTCAGCGCGCGGTTCCCGGCGAGGCAGGCGGACACCCCGTACATGGGCTACGTCTCCGCGGCGCTTACCACGATCGAGGCGCGCTATCACGAGGAACTGACCGTCGCGGGCATCGCGGCGTCGCTCGGCATCAGCCCGGATCACCTGACGCGGCAATTCCGCCAGGCGATGGGCATCACGCCGATCGATTACCTCCGGCGTTACCGCTTCGCCCGCGCGCTGGAGCTGCTCCGGCGGCAACAGCCGGTCGGCGAGGTCTCGGCGGCGGTCGGATTCCGCCACATCAGCCACTTCTCGCGCGAGTTCAAGGCGATGTTCGACATGACGCCGTCGGCGTTTCAGCGCCAGTCGCGCGACGCGATTCATACCAATGGAAAATCTTAACGCATCCAAAGCGGCGAGAGATTTTTTCATCCGGCTAGGAGCCGGAACGAGGCGTAGCAGCGCTACGCCGAGTGGAGAGCGACAACGCCGTATGGAAAAAGATCCGCCGCGACGATGCG
>JAVBOQ010000217.1:0-7954 GCA_031550455.1 Eubacteriales bacterium | reverse complement strand
GCTTCTTCGAACAAGGTTTTGTGCTTTGACTTTGTGACCAGCAGCGTGTTGGTGAACTCAGTCCCGTTGTCCGTTTGGATCGCGGGTCAACGTGGCAGAGATTCACAAAGCGTACGAAGAAGCGCTTGGACATTCCGTCTCAAAGCGCGTTGTGTACTACATGCTCGCGCGCAATCAATGGCCTGCCGCAAAGAGCCGCGGCATGGAGAAAAATGGCAAAAGCGCGGGCAACAGCAGTCGCCCGGAGGATTCCAAACAAAAAATGTACTATCAGGCCGTAGCTTCTTTCTTCCGCTTCAACCCGTATTCCCTTTCCAGCAGGGCGAGATAAGCCGGTATCGCCTCGATCCGGTAATCATCGAAAAAGAAGCACCAGAACGCGCAGCCCACATGCCGCGCGCCGTCGAGCGTCCAGCGCAGCCTGAACTTGCATTGCTCGGCCGTCGCGCCCTGGAAGCCGCAGTTGCGGCAACTGTCCCGGGTCATCGGCGCTTTGATTCGTTCGGGCAGCGAGGCGACCACGTCGGCATACTTGTCCATGTTCTTGAGCTTGAGCGACAGGCGATAGTCAGGCGTGCCAAGCGCCGAATAGCCGGTCGAGGTGATTCTGGCGACGCGTTTGCCCTTACAGTGATACTCGCCGTCAAACTTCAGGCCTTCATACGCCAGCGCGGCCTGATAGAAGGCCACGTGAAAGCGCTTCAGTTCCGCACCGTATTCCAAATAATCCGCCTCATCGTTTACCCAGGCAAGCACCGGCAGCTTCGCAAGATCGGCGGTGATCTTGTAGTCGAAGCGGTAGAAGTGATGGTGAAACTCCTGCGGCGACAGCTTGATCCACTCGTTGCGCAGCGGGTTGTCCCTGTTGCGGAACCGGTCGACCCGTTGCCAGCATTCGCAGTACGCCTTGATCGTGTCGATCAGCGGCGGATCGTCCGGGCACTGGACGGTGAAAGATGCCGCGCCGCGCGCGACGGACTCGCCCTCCAGACCGGAGAAAAGCAACCCATGGTCGCGCAGCCTGGCGAGGAGCCGGCCGTATACGGGCACGCCGGGGTTTGACTTGACCGCCTTTCGAAACCGGTCTGCGTCCACCCGGAGGCAATGCGCCTCCGCCTCGCCCGAGAGGGCCATTGCGTTCAGCACATCGACAAAGCGGTGACTCGTCCGGTAGCTGTCTCGCGCGAGGTTGTGATCCTTGTCCGAAATGTCCAGCAGCATCAGGCCAAAGGCCGCGGGATCGCGCGCCATGTCCTGATAGACGCCCCTCGCCCAGGCGCACAGGCGGGCAAAGCTGTCCCGAAAGCCGTCGGCCAGACCCGGATACACCGGGTATTCGGCCGGTACCGTCAGGATCTGCCGGGCGAATCCCGCGGCCTGCTGCTGCGCGTGGTACCGGAAGCCATTCGCGCTTTGCGCGTCCATGCGGCGTCATCCTCCCGTATCGTGTGATTGTGCGGTGTCGCCTACGGGCGTTTTTGCCTTTGCGTCCCCTGTCGCCCCTGCCAGCGCCTCGCCGCGTGTTGCGCCGCGCCGCTTTTCGTCGCAGACGTTTGCTCTTCCCGCTTTGACGGCGTCGCCCTGGGCTGCGCGCGCGCTTCCCGAAGCGGCTGCCCGTCCAAGCCAAGCCTCTTCGGCCTCGGCTCCCGCACCTTGGGTTCCGAAGGCGTGAGCACCTCCATCGGCCATGGGCTTTCCATCCGCGCGATCCGTTTGCCGATCAGCCGCTCAATCGCGGTCATCGATTTGACTTCGTCAATGCAGCAAAAGCTGATCGCCACGCCGGACAGACCGGCGCGGCCCGTGCGGCCGATGCGGTGAATGTAGGCCTCCGGCTCCACCGGGATATCGTAGTTGATCACATGCGAGAGCCCCGCGATGTCGATGCCGCGCGCCGCGATGTCGGTGGCGATCAGCACGCGGATCCTGCCGGTCTTGAACTGGCTAAGCGCTTCCTGCCGCGCGTTTTGCGACTTGTCCCCGTGTATGGCGCGCGATTCGATCCCGGCCGCGGTCAAATCCCTGACGACGCGGTCCGCGCCGTGGCGGGTTCTCGTAAACACAAGCGCGCTCTCGATCTCCGGCTGCCGAAGCAGGTGCGCGAGCAGCAGCTTCTTGTTGGCCTTGTCGACAAAATAGAGCGACTGCCGGATGGCGTCGACCGTGCTGGTCACAGGGTCCACCTTCACGGTTTCCGGATTCTTAAGCATGCTCATCGCAAGCTTCTCGACCTCTTCCGGCATCGTCGCGGAAAAAAAGAGCGTCTGCCGCTTTGCGGGCAGCAACTGAACCACGCGCCGCACGTCGTGGATGAAGCCCATGTCCAGCATGCGGTCAGCCTCGTCCAGCACAAAAATCTCGATGCCGTCGAGGCGGACGTAGCCCTGCCCGATCAGGTCGCAAAGCCTGCCCGGGGTCGCGATAAGAATATCCACGCCGCGCGCTAACGCCTGCGTCTGCTCGGTCTGGCTGACGCCTCCGTAGACCACACAGGCGGTGAGGCCAAGGCGCTTGCCGTACTCTCTGAAATTTTCGTAGATCTGCTGCGCCAGCTCCCGCGTTGGCGTAAGAATCAGCGTGCGGACGGACCGCATTCCGCCGCGCGGGCTTTTCCAGAGCCTTTGCAAAATCGGAAGCGCGAACGCCGCGGTCTTTCCCGTGCCCGTCTGGGCGCAGCCGAGCACGTCCCTGCCCAGAAGCACCAATGGGATCGTCGCGCGTTGAATCGGGGTCGGTTCCGTGTACCCGGATTGTTTCACCGCGGTCAACAGCGGCGTGATCAGGTTCATTTCGGTAAACGTCATGATATCGATTCTACATCCATTCCTTTTTGCGGCTTTTGCCGTGTTCTCGTAGTATAACACATCTTCGGATGCAGAAGTAGTGGAAAAACAAAAACATCCCTTGACAACCATGCTCCCTTGCGCTAAACTACCGGAAAATCATTCCGTACCGTGAGGAGAAACACATGACCCGCCAGCTTCGACTGCATCAACTGAATCCGCGCCTGAACGCGATTTGCGCGTTCAACGTTATGATTAAGCGGCTGCGCCGGTGATGTTTTCGCCGGCTGCAGACGCGTTGACGCTGCACCCGGCCGCATGGTTCAAAGCAAACCGCGGCACAAGCAAGGTGCCGTGGTTTTTTTATATACACTAGCGGGATAACCCAATACGAGAGGAGCGGAACGCCCATGGACGCGATCCGGATCGAGCGGCTGACAAAGACTTACCGCACGCGCGTGAAATCCGAGGGCCTCGCGGCCAGCTTTCGCGCGCTGACCCGGCCGGAATACCGCACGGTGACCGCGGTCGACGAGCTTGACCTGACCGTCGCGCGCGGAGAGCTCACCGCCTTCATCGGCCCGAACGGCGCGGGCAAATCGACGACGATCAAGATGCTCTGCGGCATCCTGTCGCCGACCGCGGGCGACATCAGCGTGCTCGGCATGACGCCGATGCGCGAGCGGCGCAGGCTCGCGGCGCGCATCGGCACGGTCTTCGGGCAAAAGAGCCAGCTCTGGCTGCACCTTCCGGCGCTGGACAGCTTCACGCTGCTGGCCGCGATCTATGACATCCCGGACGCGGAAAGGCGGCGAAGGGTTGACCGCCTGGCCGAGGCGTTTGAGCTTGGCGACTTTCTCAAAACGCCGGTGCGCAAGCTCTCGCTCGGCCAGCGGATCCGGTGCGAGGTCGCGGCTTCGCTGCTCCACGAACCGGACATTCTCTTCCTTGACGAGCCGACGATCGGCCTTGACGTCGTCGTCAAGCAGACGATTCGCGAGCTGATCCTCGACAGCAACCGCGAGCGCGGCACGACGGTGTTCCTGACGAGCCATGACCCGGGCGACATCGAGCATCTATGCCGCCGCGCGGTCGTCATCGACCAGGGAAAAGTGGTGCTCGATTCCCCGGTTGACGCGCTGAAGCGCGATTACCTCAGCCGCAAGGTCATCGACGTGGTGTTTGATACTGAGACGGACGTGCCCGAGATGCCGGGCGTCGCAGTCTCGCGGAGCGGATGCGCGGCAAAGCTCGTCGTCGATACGAAGCTTGCGCCGATCGGCGCGGTGATGCAGCGCGTAAGCCTGCTCGGCACGGCGCGCGACATCACCGTCAGCGACCCGCCGATGGACGAAATCATCTCGGCGATCTTCCGCAAAAAGGGGGCGGGCGCGTGAAGCGGCTTCACAAATACATCGTCATCGCGCGTGTGAGCCTGGCAAACGCGATCGCCTACCGCGCGAGCGTCGTTAGCAGGATGCTGTTTTACACGCTGTTCATCTATGTCTTCATGTCGCTCTGGCGCGCGATCTACCGCGAAGGCGCGGTGCACGGCTACAGCTACAACCAGATCGTCTGGTACCTGATTATGACCGAGATGGTCGCCTTCAGCCTGCGCACGGGCATCTACGCGCAGATGAACGACGACGTCCGCTCCGGCGCGATCGCGTACCAGATCGGCAGGCCCGTACACTATGTGCTGTTCCAGTACGCGACCTGCCTTGGCGAATCGGCGTTTAACCTCGTGGCGTTTGGCTCGCTGGCGGCCGCGCTTGGGCTGATCTTCGTCGGCCCGCTCGCCACCCTGTCGCTCGCGTCCGCGCCCGCCGTGCTGCTTTCGATGCTGCTGGGCCTTACCATACAATTCTTTTTCCAGATGATGATCGGCCTTTTGTCCTTCATCATGGAGGACAACTTCGCGTTCTTCCTGATCTATCAGAAGCTGGTTTTCATGCTGGGCATGTTTCTGCCCGTCGAATTCCTGCCCGATTGGCTGCAATCGATCGCCAAGGCGCTGCCCTTTTCGTATGTCTGCTGGGCCCCGGCAAAGCTGTTCGTCAATTTCTCGCCGGAGCTGGCGGCTCGATGCTCTCACGCCAGCTCGGCTGGGCGGCCGCGTGCGTCGCGCTGGCGTTCCTAAGCTTCAACATTGGCGTGCGCCGCCTGAAAGCGCAGGGAGGCTGAGCGATGAAAAAGCTTCTGCGCATCATGCTTTGCTACTTCCGGTTAAACCTCGCCTCCGCGCTCGAATACCGGGCGAGCTTTCTGCTGCAGGCCTTTGGTATGGCGCTGTCGAACAGCTCGTTCATCTTCTTTTGGTGGATCGCGTTTCAGCAAATCGGCGGGCGCATCGCGGGCTACGCGTTTGAAGACGTCCTGTTCATCTGGGCCGCCTGCAGCTCGCTTTTTGGCGTCTCTTCGATCCTGTTCGCCAATGTCAGCAAGCTGACCGGCCTGATTGTCACCGGCGAACTGGATACCTACCTGTTGCAGCCGTGCAATGTCGTCCTCAATGTCATCTGCGCCCGCACGTCGCTGTCTTCATACGGCGACCTCGCCTACGGGTTCATCCTGATCGCGGCCGCGTACGGCGCGAACGCCACCGTCTGGCTTTGGTTCCTGATCGCGGTCGCCGTCGGTTCGCTGCTGATCACCGCGACGGCGCTGGCCGCGCACTCGCTGACCTTTTTCCTTGGCAACGCGAACCTCATCGGTTCGATGGGCATTGAGTTCGTCATCAACTTCTGCATCTACCCCAAGGGCATCTACGGCGGCATTGTCCGCGCGCTGATGTACACGCTGATTCCCGCGGCCTTCATGGTGCATGTGCCGCTTGAACTTGCGCAGTCCTTCTCCTGGCCGTTAGCCGCCGCGCTGGCAGCGTCGGTCTTTGTGTACGGAGGATTCGCGGTGTGGTTGTTCTACAGAGGGCTTTTGCGGTACGAGTCCGGCAACGCGATCGCGATGCGGCAGTGAGAAAACGCGGCGATTTACACCGTCAATGCGCTTATGCTATAATTTACCCGCACAAACATATCAGCGTCCCCCATTATCCTTCTGGGAGGATCGCCAATGTACAAACTTCTGATCGTCGACGACAACGTTGAAATCCAGGCAGCCAACCTGGCGTATTTCACGCGCAGAGGCTATGATGTGGACGCCGCCTACAGCAGCGCGGAGGCGTTCGCCCGCATCGCCGGGCAGCAATACCACTGCATCGTGCTGGACGTGATGCTGCCGGATCTGGACGGCTACACGTTCTTAAAGGCCGCGCGCCGCACCATCGACACGCCGGTGATCTATTTAAGCTGCCTGGACGGCGAGGACGACCGTGTCCGGGGCCTGATGGCGGGCGGCGACGACTACATGACCAAACCCTACAGTCTGCGCGAGTTAGCGGCGCGCATCCACGCGCAAATCCGGCGGGACAAGGCCTTTTCCCAAAGGGACGGGGACATCCGGACGCCCGCGCCCAACGTGCTGGTCGACCCCGAAAGCCGCGCGCTGATCATCAACGGAACCAGTCTGGTTCTGTCGAAAAAGGAATGCGCGATGCTGTCGCTGCTCGTCTCAAAGCCGAACGCGCTGGTCTCGCGGGATGATTTGCTCCGCTGCGCCGAGGGCGAGGAGGCGAGCCTGCCGGTGTATGTCAAGCGCATCCGCGACAAGCTGGCGCAGGATCAGTCGCTCGGCGAGATCGTCACGGTGCACGGGGAGGGCTACCAATACCGCCCGGCGCGGGAAAGCGGGGATTCGCGGTGAAGCGCGCGGCAAACGGGCTGGGTATTCTTTTCAGCGTGGTTTTTACCTTGGCGCTGATCGCGCTGCTGGGTTACTTTCTGGGCGTTGAGCCGCTGTTGGGCAAAGCCAACCGGATGAACATCTGGATTTGCATCTGCCTCGCCTGCGGCGGGATGCTGATGATGGCGGTCTACAACGCCGCGCTGCGCCTGTTCACAAAACGGGAAAAGGCCGCGCAGTTCTTCTCGCTGTTCTGCGTGGGACAGAGCATGCGCTTTTTCTTCATGGACGGCAGCATCGGCGCGCAGCTTTTCCCCAATTTGCCGCCGCTCGTCATCCTGCTGGGGCTGCGGTATATCCCCTTCGCGCTGGGCGTTTCCGGCCTTGTGTTCTTTGTGTACGAAGTGTATGGCGAGGGCCGGTCCAAAAAGGTGAAGTATACGCTTATCGCCGCGCTGATCGGTGCGAACCTCGCCATCGCGTTGCTCGGCATGGATCATACAATCGGGCGGACGTTGATCGGCATGCCTGTCGGCGCTTTCTTCCAAGTCGTATGCATCTTTGTCATCGTCCGATCGACTGAGTTCAAGCGAAACCGCCTCTCCGTTCTGTATTTGCTCGGCTTTGTGATGTACTGCGTTTCATTTTTTATCACTGCGACGTCCATTCAAAACGCTCCCTACATCGCGGTCGTGTTCAACTTCGTGTTCGCGGTGATCCACGCTGTGCTGCTGTCCGACCGCTTCGCGCGGGCTGTGCAGGCCGTGGAGGAAGCGAACGTCCGCCTGGAGGACAAGGTCTTGGAGCGCACGTCGGAGCTGACGGTGGCCAACCGGCAACTCGCCGCCTCTGAAAAGAGCATCCGCGAACTGATCTCCGGCATCTCGCACGATTTGAAAACGCCGCTGACCGTGCTGGGCCTCAACCTGGAGATGTTAAGGGACGAGGAGGCACTTCAGGCCGAGGATTTCCGGCGGTATGCGGATATCGCGTACCAGAAGAACCTGGACCTCGCGCGCCTGCTTCGCAACCTGTTCGACGCGGCGCGGATGGAATCGGGCAAAGTCGTCTACAGCATGGCGTGGATGCCGCTCAGCGAACTTTTAGACCGTGCGTACGCGAAATACGCGGGCGAAACGGAGGCCGCGGGGATCACGCTACATGTGCGTTTTCAGGAGGATCACCTCGTCTGGCTGGACGGCGAGCGCATCTGGAACGTGCTGGACAACCTGCTTAGCAACGCGCTGCGCTACACAAAGGCGGGCGGCGCGATCACCATCAGTGCGGAAGGCGCGGGCGAGGGCTTCGCCGCGGTCACCGTTTCCGATACCGGCTGCGGCGTCGCGCCCGAGCATCTGCCCCGCATTTTCGAGCGGTTTTACAAGGCGGACCCGTCTCGCGCGGGCAGCGACAGCGGCCTTGGCCTGTAC
>JAVBOQ010000223.1:0-14086 GCA_031550455.1 Eubacteriales bacterium | reverse complement strand
TTTTTTATTTTTTGTTGCTTCCTGCTGTTTGGGGTCCCTGGTTTACCATTGGGTTATACCCCGTTTGGCTGGGTTGGGGAAAGTGTCCACGCGCTCCCCTTCGTCCTCCGCCTCTCTCTCCCGCCTACCACCGCCAAGCCTCCGGCAGCTACTGCTTCGTATTTTCCACCATCTGCTCAAACAGCCGCTCGCCATCCGCCGGGCTGACGTTCGCCATCTGCGGGTCGCCGAGGAACGTCGCGAGCGCCAGCGTCCGGTCGCATGTCATCGCGGCCCGCACGGTGGCCTCCTGCGCCAGCGCGTGCCGCGTGACGAGCGCGTCGATGCCCTTGGGCAGCGCGCCCGCGTGTACCGGCTGAATTTCGTCGCGGCGCAGCAGCGCGTTTGTCTCGACGACCGCGCCGAGCGGGAGATTTTCCACCTGCCCGCGGTTCGGGATGTTGATGTTGGTGACCATCTCGCCAAGGCCCAGCAGCGCCTTGAGCTGCAGGTGGCCTTCCTCGCCGGACGAGCGGAGCGTGATCGGCTCCTCGCCGGAGAGGATCCGCGCGCGCTGCGCGAGGCGCTCTTGAAGGTTCCTGTCGCGCCAGTCGCAGTGCGTCAGGGAAAATCCCCAGGCGTGGGCCGTCTCCGGGTTTTTCAGGTACCAAGGCGGCATGAACTCGGCCAGATGCCGGTCGCCCGCGGCCGCGATCAGGCCGTACCTTCGGAACAGGTCGAACTTGACGCGGTGGGTACACTCAAACGGCGACCCGGCCAGCGCGTTGTCGACGCCGCGCCGGTACCCGGTTTCGTAGTACTTGTCGGCGAACGCCCGATACATTGGAAACAGATCATATCCTTTATAACTTGCGCTGTAAATCCATGTGAAATGGTTGATGCCGGTGACGCCGGTTTTGATGTCTTCGCGGTCGACCTCCGGGATGCCGAGCGTCTCTGAGACCATCGCCGCCAGCAGTTTTTGCGTGCCGAACACCTCGTGGCAGCAGCCGAAGGCCTTGACGCCCGGGAACACGGCGTACAGCGTGCGCACGCAGACCGACATCGGGTTCGTATAGTTGATGACCCAAGCGTCCGGTGCGAAGTCGCGGATCGCCCCGGCGATCTCGACGTACATCGGCACGGTGCGCAGCGCGCGGAGCAGCCCGCCCGGGCCGACGGTGTCGCCGACCGGCTGGTACACGCCGACCTTTTCCGGGCAGTGCACATCGGAGCGCATTTCTGAAAACGTGCCCGGCAGAATCGAGATGACGACGAAGTCCGCGCCGATCAGCGCCTCCCGGAGCGAGTCTGCGACCTCGTAGCGCCAGCGCGCCTTCGCGTCCGGATGCGCGGACACCATCGCGCCGATGGCGGCGTTCTTCTCCGCCGCGTCGCGGTCGATGTCGTACAGCCGCACGACCCCTTCCATTTGACCGTCCCGCGCGAGATCTTTCATGAAGCCCCACGCCCAACCGCGCGACCCGCCGCCGATGTAGGCGACGGTCAGACCGGTGAAGCGATCCTCAAAGTAGCGCATGGCCAACCCTCCTTACATTTGCGATCAGTATACCGCAACCGGCCGCGCGAATCAATTTGCACAATTTTTCCAACGCGTTGATCCGTCCCGCGCTTCCGGCGCGTCTATATAGCGGATGATCATCCAACACGCCGGAAGGGATGTGAAGCATGAACCGGGATGAGTTCGCGGCGCGCGCGGCGGCGCTGTCGCAGCCGCTGTACTACGTTTCCTGCACGATCCTGCACGTTCCGGCGGACCGCGAGGACGCGCTGCAAAGCTGCCTGGAAAAAGGGCTGCGCAAGTGCGGGTCGCTGCGCGACGCGGACAGGTTCCGCCCGTGGATCACGCGCATCCTCGTCAACGAGTGCCACGACATCCTGCGCAAAAAGAAGCGGATGGTGCTGTCGGAAGAGGTGCTGCCGGATCAGGCGGCCGTTGACGAAATCGAATACGCGCTGCGCGACGCGGTGATGTCGCTGCCGGACAGGCTGCGCACGCCGTTCGTGATGCAACTGGAAGGCTACACCGTCCGCGAAACGGCTTCGATCCTCCGCATACCGGAGGGAACGGTCAAGCACCGGCTGCGCGGCGCGCGGCTCGCGCTTCGGGCCGTCATCGACGAATCAAAGGAGGTGTTGGCGTGAAGGACATCCAAAGCCGGATGATATACGGGAACGTGCCGCCGCGAATTGACGCGTTGTTCGCCAACACCCTTGATAAGGAGGAGATTGTTGTGAAGAAAAAGAGTTTGGCGTTGATCCTGTTGGCCGCGATCCTGATTCTGGCTCTGGCCTGCACCGCGTTCGCGCTGAGCATTCAGTACTCGGCGCGGCAACAGGCGAGGAACGAGGCCGTGGACGCCGTGGTGGAAAAGTACGGGCTGACGAATGAGATGATCGGGTTCTTCTATGCTGTGTTTACGGTGGTGGACGACGGCACGGAAGTTGCGTTCAAACCGATGCAGTATCAGGAGCAGGTCGGCATGTACACGGTCTTGCTGCAGGACGGGAAGGCGCCCGCCGTGTCCTGGACGCATGACGGCAACACGCTCGACGCCGACAAGATGCGCGCGGGCGACCTGGACAGCCGCGTCTGGGGGCCGCTGCAGATGGAAAAGATCGTCGAGCTGGACAAGCGGCGCGGCGAAGTCATGCACGAAAACTATGAAAAATACGGGGACTATCTGGAATGGTCGCTGGAGGACAAGGCTGCGATCGATCAGGCGCTGGCGGACGCCGGGCTGCTGCTGGAGGGCGTTCCGCGCAACGTGCTGCCCGGGGACGGCGACATGCAGCCGGACGAGGCGGTCAGCCTCGCGAAGCGGGCGGCCATGGACAAGTACGGCTTCAGTGAGGCGTACATTGAAGCGTTCTTTCCGCGTCTGACGTATCTGCACGACGAAAAAACCGGTGAGTACACGTACGAAGTGGAACTGGACAACAGCCGGGAGTCCGACGAAGGGCCGCGAATTTACAATATGGTCATGGTGCAAATCGACGCGGTTTCGCGCACTGTGACGCGTTGCGCCTTGTACGCCGACAAAAGGGCCATCGTGTTTCCGGAAGGGCCGCTCGACAATTATCGGGAGGCGATGGAGGAATTGATGACGTTTAGCCCGCCAAACCAAAGCGCTTTCGCGCTGTTGCCCGCCGCGGAGAAGGCAGAGCTTGCCGGGCGGATGGAGGAGGCGGGTCTTGCGCACCTGCTTCGGGGCATCCGGTACGTCGCGCCGCGCGGCGCGCTGAAAACCGAGGAAGAAGCGGTTAAGGTCGCGAACGCCGCGCTGTTTGAAACGTTCCGTGTGCCGGCGGAAGCGCTGCCCGCGCTGTTCAACCGGGAGGCGCTGTTCTATGAAACGCCGTTCGGCGACACCTACTGGGAAGTCGCCTACGCGCCGAGGGACGACATTTATTATGTAATCCACATGAACAGGATCGGCAGCTATTCCGTGACCATCAACGGCGAAACCGGCGTCGCGCAAAAGCCGGTCTGGAGCGAAAGCGCGACAAAGCTGCCGGAGGTGACGGCTTCGAACTGGGGCGCGCTCCCGGCATGGCCGGGCGAGGTGCTGCCGTACCTGCTGGAGCTTCGCGCGCGGCTCAAGCCGCTGAACGATCTGATGCGCACGAGCACCAGCCCGCTTACGCTGGAGCAGCAGGCGGAGATCGGCAGGCTGCACCGCGAGGCTGGCTTCGTCGGGGACAGAACGGAAATCACCGCGGCGCTGCCCGAAGGGGACGACCTGACGCAGGAGGAGGCCCATCAACTGATCCGGCAGGCGATCCAGGCTGAGTACGGCTTTACCGAGGCGGAAATCGACATGTACCATGTCAACTTTCAGTTTAACATGCTGCCGGGCGGGCGGCGCGAATGGTCGATCGACCTGTACGCCGGCGACTACCGGCCGGACTACTTCATGACGACCATTGACGCGAAAACCGGCGAGATCCTCCGGCTGGAGTATTACACGCAGAGCAACGGGTAACGGTATTACTGCCCGGCCTTCCCGCGCAGCGAAAACACGTTCCGTTCCACACGGATCGCGCCTTCCTCGCGCAGGCGGCCGATCTCCCGGGACAGCGCGCTGCGGTCGACCGCAAGATACTCCGCCAGCCCGTTTCGGTCAAACGGCGCGCGAAACGGATCGCCCTGCTGTTCCGTTTGCCGCGAGAGGTAGAGCATCAGCCTCTCGCGGATTGTTTTTTTGTCCAGGATTTCCATGCGCTGTTGCAGCGTCAGGTTCTTCCGCGCCAGGATGCCGAGCATGTTCGACAATAGCCGCCCGTGAAACGCGCACGCGTTGCCGCAGGAGGTCAGAATCCGCTGATACGGCAGCTTCACCACCCGGGACAGCTCGGTCGCCAGCACGTTGACCGGGCTGTGCGGTATGCCGGCGCAGGCCAGCGTCTCGGCGAAGCAATCGCCAGCGCCGATTTTCGAGAGGATGGCCCGGTTTCCGTCCGCGTCGACGCGCGAAATTTCCAACTGCCCGTGCAGCACGATGCCGACATAGTCCGGCGCGTCGCCCGCGATCAGCGCGAACTCGCCCTTGGCGACAGTGACGGCCGCCGCGCCGACGCATGTCAGCAGCGCGGCGATTTCGGATTCGGTGATGCCTTGAAAAAGCGGGATGCGCTGCAGCGCGGGTGCGTATGTTTGCAAAGAATGCGCCTCCTTGTTGCAGGTGCAACGGAAATCATGGCCCGAGTATAGTATGCTTTGGTTGTGAAGTCAATGGAGGGATGCAAAATGAAACGGAAAATTATTGAAATCGACGAAGCGAAGTGCATTGGATGCGGCCTGTGCGCCGATGCGTGCCACGAAGGCGCGATCGGCATGGTGAACGGCAAGGCGAAGCTGCTGCGCGACGATTACTGCGACGGGCTCGGCGCGTGCCTGCCCGCGTGCCCGGTGGACGCGATCCATATGGTTGAGCGCGAAGCCGCCGCGTTTGATGAAGAGGCGGTCAAACAGCGCGAGGCCGCCGCAAAGGCCGCACCGGTCGCACCGGTCGCACCGGTAAAACCGCTTGCCTGCGGATGCCCGGGCTCGATGGCGAAGGCCATCCGGCGCGAGCCCGGCGAAAAGCAGGACTCGCCCGCGGACGCCCGCGCGGCCGAACAGCCGTCGATGCTCACGTCCTGGCCGGTGCAGATCAAGCTCGTGCCGGTGCGCGCGCCGTATTTTGAAGGCGCGAACCTCTTGATCGCGGCGGACTGCACGGCGTTCGCGCACGGCGGCTTTCACAAGGCGCTGATGCGGAACCGCGTGACCATCATCGGCTGCCCGAAGCTGGACGACGGCGAATGGCGCGAAAAGCTGGCCGCGATCATCGCGGAGAACAACATCAAGAGCGTGACCGTCGCGCGGATGGAGGTGCCCTGCTGCGGCGGCATTGCGAACGCCGCGATCGAGGCGCTGCGCCTGAGCGGCAAGATGATCCCATGGCGCGTCGTGACCATTTCGACCGACGGCGAGATCCTGGACGACTGATACCAATATATCGGAGGAGGAATCTGGTATGGAGAATATGTTTTGCTTTCAATGTGAACAGACGGCGAAGGGCGCGGGCTGCTGCGTCTCCGGCGTCTGCGGCAAGCAGCCGCCCGTCGCGAACGCGCAGGACGCGCTGACCTCGGAAATGATCGCGCTGGCGGTGGCGATGCGGGATCAGGGCAAGAACGAGGCGCGGGATATCGACCGGATCGTCGACGGGCTGTTTCTGACGGTGACGAACGTCAGCTTTGACGCAGCCAGGACGGACGCGCTGACCGCGGACGTCAAAGCGCGCCGCGTTGCCCTTGGCGGTGGCGGCGTGATCCGGCCGGAAGAGCTGTTCCATGGCGACACCAACGTTGTTTCGCTGCGGTCGACGCTGCTGTTCGGCCTGCGCGGCATGGCGGCCTACGCGCACCACGCCCGCGTGCTCGGCCATCGCGACCCGGAAGTGGACGCGTGGTTTGTCACGGGCATGGCGGCGTTGGCTGGTGCGCACACCGTCGAGGCTTGGCTGTCGCTGCTGATGGGCCTCGGCTCTGTGAACCTGCGCTGCATGGCGCTGCTCGACGGCGCGAACACCGGGACGTACGGTAACCCGGTACCGACCGAGGTGCCGCTGTCGATCGAAAAAGGCCCGTTCATCGTCGTCAGCGGCCATGACCTGCACGACCTGAAGATGCTGTTGGAGCAGACCGACGGAACCGGCGTCAACGTCTACACCCACGGCGAGATGCTGCCCGCCCACGGCTATCCGGCGCTCAAAAAGCACCCGCAGCTCAAGGGAAACTTCGGCACCGCCTGGCAGAACCAGCAAAAGGAGTTCGACGGTCTGCCCGCGCCGGTACTGTTCACGACAAACTGCCTGATGCCGCCGAAGGCGGGCTATCAGGACCGCGTCTACACCACGTCCGTCGTCGCGTTCCCCGGCCTTTCGCACATCGAGGCGGACGCAAACGGGAAAAAGGATTTCTCCGCGCTGATCGCGCAAGCGAAGCGCCTCGGCGGCTATCCGGAGGGGCAAGCCCGCACCGGCATCAACGGCGGCGCGACCGTCATGACCGGCTTTGGCCGGCAGACGGTGCTTGACAACGCGCCCGCGATCATCGACGCGGTCAAGTCCGGCGCGATCCGGCATTTCTTCCTGGTCGGCGGCTGTGACGGCGCGAAGCCGGGCCGCAACTATTACACCGAGTTTGTCCGGCAAGCGCCGAAGGACACCGTCGTGCTGACGCTCGCCTGCGGCAAGTTCCGGTTCAATGACCTGGACATCGGGTCGATCGGGCCGTTCCCGCGTATCCTCGACATGGGCCAGTGCAACGACGCCTACGGCGCGATCCAGGTCGCGCTGGCGCTGTCCGGCGCGTTCAACCTGCCGGTCAACAAGCTGCCGCTGACGCTGGTGCTCTCCTGGTATGAGCAGAAGGCCGTCTGCATCCTGCTGACGCTTCTGTCGCTTGGCATCAAGAACATCTACATCGGGCCGAGCCTCCCGGCGTTCTTCTCGAAGGACATCATCGACGCGCTGGTGTCCATGTTCGACCTGCACCCAATCACCACGCCGGAAGAGGATCTCAAGACGATTCTGACGGCAAACGCATGAACTGAGGTTGGCGCGCTTTTGGCGCTACCGCACAAAGAGCGTCGCCGGCCTCTCGAGTTCTCCTGGGGAACGCGCTGGTTTGCCCCGCGCATTCCCGGCTGATGTTTTCCGTGGCCCTCCTCTGTGCTATAATGAGTGTGGAGGAGGGATCGGATATGCGATACTGTGAAAGCTGTCAGATGCTCACCAGTGATGCCGAACCGAGGTGTGGCGCGTGCGGCGGCGCGCTGCGCGAGCCACTCCCGAACGATCCGGCGCTGCTGTTTGCGACCGACGCGATGCGCGCGACCTTCGTCGAACCGCTGCTGATCGACAGCGGCATTCCTTATTCGAAGCGTGGCGACCTGGGTGTGGGGTTTACCATGCGGGCGGGCGCAATGCTGGAGTCCTACCGGTTTTTTGTGCCCTGCGGCGCTTATGAAGAGGCGCGCGCCTTGATCGAATCGGCGCTGGGTGAGGACCCTGCGATTTCGGAAACGCTTGGAACAGAATAGACGACGTAGGAAGACCGCCGTGCTTGGCGGTCTTTTTTTCTTCCTTCAAATGTGCTATGATACCGGCGGATTGGGGAGCTGACAAACATGATCTCTTGCCCATCCGGAGGAACACATGAAGATTCCAAAGAAGGACGCGCGCATCTGGTTTGAGTTTTTCGCCTCGCTACCGGAAGACGAGGAGATTCTTCCGCGGCAGATGGAGATTGTGTATGCGACCTTTGCCCAGATCGAGGCCGTGGTGGACGACCGGAACGACCGGCTGACGGCCGAAATCCGTGGCCTGAAAACCCTCGAGAACAGAACGTTTTTCGTCGGGGATGGAGACAGATTTCCGGCGGGCTGCCGCTCCTGTCTGCTCGGCACCGGGCTCAGCGCTGTCCGCAAGACGAACCGGTGCAACCTGGCCTGCGATTTCTGCTACAATTACGGCGAGCTCGACGCGATCCCGCCGGTCGGCGAGGGCATGTGGGAAATCGGCGGCACGAAGTTCTACGAACGGGACATCGACCTGCTGCTGTCCGTGCAGGACAGGCCCACCGGCGTCGCCTATGTCTACCTGGAACCCTTTATGGAAATCGAGCAATACTACCCGGTCATCCGGAAGTTTCGGCAGGCGGGTATCCATCAGCACCTGTACACCAACGGCACGCTGGCGAACGCGGAAAACCTCGCGGCCCTCGGCGCGGCGGGCCTTGACGAGCTGCGGTTCAACCTCGGCGCGTCCCGCTGCGCGGACCGGGTGATTGAAAACATCGGCGTCGCGAAACAGCACATCCCGCAGGTCGGGATCGAAACGCCGATGACGCCGGAGTTTTTTGAAACGTTTTTTCGAAAGAAGCGGGCGATCCTGGACAGCGGACTTGATTTCATCAACTGCGCCGAGCTGCACCTGAACGCCAACAACATCGGCAATTACGCGGAGGAAAACCTGTACATCGCCCGGCATGGGTACATCTCCCCGGTTTGGAGCCGGGAGCTGACGCTGCGGTTCATGAAAATCGCGGCCGACGAAGGCTGGGAACCCGCCGTGCATGACTGCTCAAACCGCACTAAATTCGCCCGCGGGCTGAACCTGCGCGCCAAGGAGGGCGGCTGGTTCGGCGCGAGCAACTACGCCTGTGAGTTCACCAGAATCCCGTTTGAGGCATTCCTGCCCATCCTGCGGGACGACCGCTTCGCGTTCCTGTCCGAAGAACCGCTGCCCGAGGGCTACCGGCCAGGGGATCTTGTGCTGTAGCGGGGGAACGGGAGAACGGGGGAACGCCAAGGGGCTCCGCCCCTTGGATCCCCGCCAAAGGGATTTTATCCCTTTGGAATCCCGTCTTTTACGCCTCATGGCGGGTCGGGTTTTCTGTCCCGGCTCCAAGATGGGATTCTTGAGGGCCATTGGCCCGGAAGCAGGAAAACCAAGGAGGCGGAGCCTCCTTGGTTTTCCTGCTTGTTCCTTCGTCCTCTACCGCCCCAGTTGCTTTCGATACCGCTCCAGCTCGGACGGCGAACAACTGACGAAATGCTCCGGTTCCACTTCCACCATCGAAGGCTGCTCTTTTGTATAATCATGATCCCGTTTCGGGTCATAATCCGTGCGCTTGCGCACCTTTTCCGTGCGCGGGTTCGGCTCGGGAATGGCGGACAGCAGCGCTTTGGTATACGGGTGCAGCGGGTTTTTGTACAGGTCGTCGCCCCGGGCAATCTCCACCAGGTGGCCGTAGTACATCACGCCGATCCGGTCGGAAAAGTACTTAACGACCGAAAGGTTGTGGGCGATGAACAGCACGGTCAGCCCCATCTCCATCTTCAGATCGTTTAACAGGTTGATGACCTGGGCCTGAATCGACACGTCGAGCGCCGAGACGGGTTCGTCGGCCACGATCATTTTGGGTTCCGTGATGATCGCCCGCGCGATGCCCACGCGCTGGCGCTGGCCGCCCGAAAACTCGTGCGGGTAGCGCGTGGCGTGCTCCTCGGTCAGGCCGACCTTGGACAGCACGTCCCGGACGCGGCGGCGTATCTCCTGCCGGTCCGTCATGCCGCGCACTTTCAGCCCCTCGCCGATGATTTCTTCGATGGTCATCCGCGGGTTGAGCGACTCCACCGGATCCTGAAAAATCATCGCGATGTTGTCGGTGAGGTATCTGCGCAGCGACTTGCTCATTTTGCCGGCGATGTCGCGGTTGTTAAAGACCATCCCGCCGGACGTCGGGTCGTACAGGCGGACGATGGTGCGCCCGGTTGTGGTTTTGCCGCAGCCGGATTCGCCCACGAGGCCGAACGTTTCCGCGGGCTTCACGCCAAAGCTCACGCCGTCGACGGCCTTGACCGTCAGTTTCTTGCTTCCTCTGCCGGAAGTAAAATATTGGCAAAGGTCTTTGACCTCCAAAAGGTAAGGCGAATCAGCCATCTTCTTATCCATTCCTTTTCATCCGGTCAATTCGCGCGCGAAGCGCTTCCGGCGGCTCAACCTTGGGCGCCTTAGGGTGCAGCAGCCATGTGGCGGCGTAGTGAGTATCGGATATTTTGAAAAACGGCGGCTCCATCTCGAAATCGATTTTCAGCGCGTTTCGGTTGCGGATGGCGAACGCGTCCCCGGCCGGAGGGTAGATCATGTTGGGCGGCACGCCCGGAATGGCTTGGAGCCGCTCCTTCGTCTGCAGGTCGGGCATCGAGGCCAGCAGCGCCCAGGTATAGGGGTGCGCGGGCTCAAAGAAGATGTCCTCGCTGGTGCCGGTCTCGACAATTTTGCCCGCGTACATCACGTTCACCCGGTCCGCCATGTTCGCCACGACGCCGAGGTCGTGGGTGATGAAAATGACGGAAAGGTTCCGGCTCCGTTTGATCTCGTTGATCAGTTCCAGAATCTTGGCCTGCACGGTGACGTCCAGCGCGGTGGTCGGCTCGTCGCAAATGAGGATTTCGGGGTCGCCGGCCAGCGCGATGGCGATGACGATCCGCTGGCGCATGCCGCCCGAGAACTGGAACGGGTACTGGTTGAACCGCAGTTCCGGCTCCGGGATGCCGACGTCGCGCATGATGTCGATGGCCCGCTTTTTCGCCTCGGCCTTGCCGATTCTTTTCGAAAGGTGCAGCACCTCGGTGATCTGCTTGCCGATTTTCTTGATCGGGTTGAGCGCGGAGAGCGGATCCTGGAAAATCAGGCCGATGCGGTTTCCGCGAATCTTGTGGAAATCGTCCTCGCTGACCTTCGTCAGGTCCATGCCGCCGTAATCGACGCGGCCCGATTCGATGACCGCGTTGGGCGCCAAAATGCCCATGATCGTCTTGACGCTGACCGACTTTCCGGAGCCGGACTCGCCGACGATGGCGATCGTTTCGCCGCGCTTCAGGTCAAAGCTGACGCCGCGCACGGCCTGCACCATGCCGCCGTACGCCTTGAAGGAAACGCGCAGATCTTCGACCTTCAGGATGGTCTCGGGTGTTTTCGTCGTCATGGCGTCAGTCCTCCCCTCGCCTGGTCGGATCCAGCGCGTCCCGAAGGCCGTTGGAGAACAGGTTAAACGCGATCATCAGCACCGAAATCAGGATCGCCGGGAAGAGCGTCTGATACGGATACTGAAGCAGCACCTTTTGCCCGTCCGACAGCAGGATGCCGATGGACGGATTCGGCGGCTTGATGCCAAGGCCGATGTACGCGAGGAAGGACTCCGAGAAAATCGCGCCAGGTATCGCGATCATCGCCCGGGTGATCAGGGGGCCGATGGAGTTCGGCAATATGTGCCGGAAGATCAGCAGCATGTCCGGCACGCCCAGCGTGCGCGCGGCGAGGACATATTCGCGGCCCTTGAATCGGTAGAACTGCGCGCGGATCAAGCGCGCGGTGCCGATCCAGCCTGTCACCGTCAGCGCCAGAATGATCGACAGCATGCCGGAGCCGAACAGCAGCATGAACAGGATGGTCACGACGATATACGGCAGACCATCCAGGATCTCTGCAAAGTGTGTCAGGTACATGTCGACCTTGCCGCCGTAATAGCCCGCGACCGAGCCGTAGATCACGCCGATGATCAGGTTCGTGACCACCGAGAACAGCGCGATCAACAGCGAGATGCGCGCGCCCCAAAACAGCCTCGTGCACAGGTCGCGGCCCAGATAATCGGTGCCGAACCAGTGGTATTCGCCTTCCGGAACGCCGGTGTAGACATAATAGTCGACCAGCACGTCCACGACCGGAACGCCGCTCGACTCGTACTCCCGGACGATTTTGACGATCGACCCTTCGGGGAACCGTTTGGTGTCCTCCAGGCTGGTCTTCTTGCGGTTGGCGAGCAGACGGGTGCCGTCCGCGATGCCGATGTCCTTGAGAATCGGGATTTTGGGCGGGAGGTTCTTTTGCGCGACGTTCTGCGCGGTGTAGACATAGCCCGTCAGGCTCGGGACGATCAGCGCCAGCAGAACGACCGAAATGATCAGCCAGAACGAGAGGACGGATACCTTGCTCTTGCGCAGGCGGATCAGCGCGTCCTTGAAAAAGCCGATTGGCTTTGTTTTGAATTTTTCGTCCTTTATATCCTCAGCCGGCACCAACTCAAACAAAGAGTCAGGCAGGTCCAGTATTTCCTTTGGAATGCCTTTTTGCTTGTCGATGATCATTTTCTGCCTCCTACCCTGATGCGCGGGTCAATAAGTCCGTAGGAAATATCGACGATCAGGATTGTGACCAGGGATATCGCCGAGTAGAAGATGAGCAGCGCGACCGTCAGGAAGTGGTCGCCGCCCAGGATGGAGTCGATCAGTTGGCCGCCCATGCCGGGTACGGCGAACATTTTCTCCACGACCAGGGAGCCGCCCATGATGCCCGTGATCATCGGGATGATGGTGTTCGCGATGGGTACCAGCGAGTTTCGAAACGCGTGGCGCACCGTCGCCTGCGTGCGGGACAGGCCCTTGGTGCGGGCCAGCAGCAGGTATTCCGAGGACAGCGTCTCGATCAGCTCGCCGCGCAGGTATCTGGCGATCGACGCGATCGGGCCCAATGCCAGCGCGATGATCGGCAGCATCAGCGAATGCATCATGACCGCGAACGATTTGGCCGTCGAGTCGTACAGCGTCGGAAAGATCGGCCATTTAAACGTAAAGAGGTATTGCAGCAGCGACGCGAACACGAACGAGGGCACGGAGATGCAGATAACGATCAGGAAGGAAATGACGTTGTCCGCCAGCTTGTTTCGCCGCAGCGCGGCGATCGTACCGACGACGAGGCCGATCGGTATCGAAATCAAAAGCGCGAAAAAGTTTAGCATCATCGACGGCGGAATCCGGGTGGACAGGATATGGAAAACATCCAGCCCGGGCCGGATTTTGACCGATGTGCCAAAGTCGAATTCCGTGACGATGCCTTTGATGAAATAGAAATACTGGACGACCATCGGTTTGTCCAGATGCATTTCCGCCATCAGCATCTTCTGAATTTCCGGCGAAATATCGGGGTGCTCAAAAATGCTCTTGGGCATCAGGCGAATGATCCAAAAAGATAGCGTCATCACCAGAAACAGGGTCAGGAGCATGGCGAAAACCCGCCGTATGATGTACTTGAGCATGGCAGCCTCCGTCGTTTAGGGTAGGGGCGAATCGGGCGCATGGCATAACCTGTCGGTCCGCTTGCCGCATGGGGTGTGTTGCCGCCGAAACGGCAACACACCCGCGCGCGTTACAGGGCGGTCAGGCGATCGGTCGGCCGATCACTCAACGATATCGCCGTACATGACGCCCCAGCCCAGGACGGGGATGTAGGTTTCCACCGGGAGCTGCAGCCGGTCGGAGAACAGCTCGTAGTTGACGTTCTGCACAACCGGGAGGTGAATGACGTATTCGAGGTACAGCTCCTCGAGCTTCTTCGTCTCGTCGAGCATCTTGGCGTAGTCGGTCTTGAGCTCGGGCGCGTCGCAGACCGCGTACTGCGCTTCAAACTCCGGCACGAAGAAGTTGTTCGGCGAGCTGCTGTAGCTGCTCAGGTAGTAGTAGAAGCTGGTGTGCGGATAGGTGCGGGCCGCGCCGCGCGTCCAGTCGTTCGGGCTCAGGTCCCACTTGTCGTCGCCGGTGGCTTTGAAGTCGGTGGCGCTGATGCCGGCGTAGGCGACGATTTCCAGCTTGACTTTGCCTTCGAAGATCTTCGGGAATTCTTCCATCAGGTATTCGGCGGTCGCCTTCCAGGTGGAGTCGCTCTCGTCGAGCGCGAACAGCACGGTGATCACCGTGTCGGCGGGAACGCCGGCGGCTTCATAGGCTTTCGCCAGGTATTCGCGCGCCAGTTCCGGGTTGTAGCCGGACGGGCCCCAGGAATCGACCAGCGCGGTGACCGCCTTGCCCTGCTCGGACTCGCGGAACGTCAGTGCGTCCGGGCTCAAGATGCCGGCCTGGCCGCTGATGTAGGTGCCGGAAGGCTCCATATAGCCAAAGATGTCCTTCGCGATGACTTCGCGGTTCATCGCGTGATACAGCGCCTTGCGGTATTCGACGGTGCCGCTGATCGGG
>JAVBOQ010000015.1:0-2977 GCA_031550455.1 Eubacteriales bacterium | reverse complement strand
CTTCGGCGGCGTGCTGCTCGGCGCGGGCGGCCTGCTCCGCGCGTACACGCAGGGCGCGAAGGCCGCGCTGGACGCCGCCGGCGTCGTGACGATGGAGCCGACCGCGCGCGTCTGGGTCGGCGTCGACTATGCGCTCTGGGGCCGCGTCGAGTACGCGCTCGCGTCGCTTCCCGCGCAAAGCGAGGGCGTGGAGTTCGGCGCGACCGTGACGGCCGCGCTGCTTGTCAGGCAGCGGGATTGCCGCGACGTGCAAAAAGAAATCGCCCGCGTCACCGACGGGCGGGCGGAGTGGGTTGAGGTAGAAACGATCGATTACGGGTGGGTGTGAGGGAGAGCGGCTGCATGTCTGCCGCCTTTCATTGATCTGCGCGGCAGCTCCGCCTTCATAACACATTTTGCGATAGGCTCCACCGCACAATCACGCCGCTGTCCTCGCGGATCTTTTCGCGATGCCAGCGACATGCTTTGTGCGGCGGAGCCTATACGTTCTTCCCCTTCGGAGGCGGACCTTTCCCGCCCGCGGCGCGCAGATTTTTTGCTCCAAATCGCACGCCGCCGCATAGGATACAGCGTAGCCTTGCGGCTACGGCTCATCCGCGAGATCCTGCCAAACGAAAGGTGATAGAATGCGAAAATTTACTGTTATATTGCTCGTCGCGGCGCTGGTGCTCGGCGCTGCGGCCGCGTTTGCGGCGGAACCGGCGCCGACCGCCGCGATTGGCGACGGCCTGGGTGAAAATCCGGCGGGCACGGCGCTGACCTCGGACGTAACCTGCCCCACAACGATTATCATCATTTTTATCATCCTGATCATCCTTGCGCTGCCGGTGGGCTTTGCGTTGGGCGTCCTGCTCTGCCTGCTATGCCGGCGCCGCTGTGGGTGCGGGTGCGGTTAACCGGAGACGGTTTTGGCAAAAGAGGATCCAAGGGCATAACCCCTTGGGTCCTCTTTCCTCTATTCGCTATTCGCTTTCGACATTCTCCGGCCGCCGTGCTATAATGGCCGTACGACAACAAGCCGAAGGAGCCACAGATGTCCGCCTTTACGCACCTGCACCTGCACACCGAATACAGCCTGCTTGACGGCGCGTGCCCGATCGGGCGGCTGCTCGACCGCGTCAAGGCGGCGGGCATGACCTCTTGCGCGATCACCGACCACGGCGTGATGTACGGCGTCGTCGATTTCTTTGAGCAGGCCGAAAAGCGCGGCATCCACCCGGTGATCGGCTGCGAGGTGTACGTCTGCGAGGACATGGACGAGAAGCAGAGCACCGCGCGCGAGTACAACCATCTGGTGCTGCTGTGCGAGAACAACGAGGGCTACAAAAACCTGACGCGGCTCGTGTCCGAGGGCTGGACGCGCGGGTTCTACTACAAGCCGCGCGTGGACTTCAACATGCTGCGGCGGCATGCGGGCGGGTTGATCGCGCTGTCGGCTTGCCTATCGGGCGAGATCCCGCAGGCGCTGCTCGACGGCCGCGACGAAACCGCGAAAAAGGCCGCGCAGCGCTATGTCGACATCTTTGGCAGGGACAATTTTTACATCGAAATTCAGGATCACGGCATTCCTGACGAGCGGACGGTGCTGCCGCAACTGGTGCGCCTCGCGCGCGCGATGAACCTGCCGCTCGTCGCGACGAACGACGTACACTACATCGACCGCGCGGACGCGGACGCGCAGGAAGTCCTGATGTGCATCCAGACCGGCAAGACGCTCGAAGACGAAAACCGGATGCGGATGCAGACGCGTGAGCTGTTCCTCAAAACGCCGGACGAGATGGGCGCGCTGTTCCCGCAGTGGCCCGAGGCGATCGCGGCGACCGAAGCAATCGCCGCGCGCTGCCATGTCGATTTTGACTTTAAGCACCTGCACCTGCCGCGGTATCCGCTGCCGGACGGCGCGGACGCGGTGGACATGCTGCGCGCGGAATGCGAAAAGGGCCTTGCGAGGCTGTACGGCCCGAACGATCCGGACGCGAAGGCCCGGCTTGATTACGAGCTGTCGATGATCGAGCGCATGGGCTACGTCGACTATTTTCTGATCGTCTGGGACTTCATCAAATACGCAAAGGAGCACGGCATCATGGTCGGCCCCGGGCGCGGCAGCGGCGCGGGGTCGATCGTCGCCTACACGCTGAATATCACCGGCGTCGACCCGCTTCAATACAACCTGCTGTTCGAGCGGTTCTTAAACCCGGAGCGCATCTCGATGCCCGACCTCGACATCGATTTTTGCTACGAGCGGCGGCAGGAGGTCATCGACTACGTCGCCGAAAAATACGGCGCGGATCACGTCGCGCAGATCATCACGTTCGGCACGATGGCCGCGAAGGCGGTTATCCGCGATGTCGGCCGCGTGCTCGGCTTTCCGTACGCCGAGGTGGACGCGGTCGCCAAGGCGATCCCGTTCGCGCTGGACATGTCGCTTACCAAGGCGCTGGAAATCAGCCCGGATTTCAAAAAGCGATACGAAGAGGATGAGCGCACGAAACGGCTGGTCGACATGGCGCGGCTGCTCGAAGGCATGCCGCGGCACGCGTCGACGCACGCGGCCGGTGTGCTGATCACGAACCTGCCGGTGACCGAGTACGTGCCGCTGCAAAAGAACGACGAGGTTGTCACCACGCAGTTCCCGATGGGCACAATTGAAAAGCTCGGCCTGCTCAAGATGGACTTCCTCGGCCTGCGCACGCTGACCGTCATCCGTGACACGCTCGACATGCTGCGCGAGGCCGGCATTGACATGCGGCCCGAGGACATCCCGATGGACGACAAGGCCGTGTACCGGATGATCGGCGAGGCCGACACCGACGGCGTGTTCCAGCTCGAAGGCGGCGGCATGCGCACGTTCCTGTCGAACATGAAGCCGGACAGGTTCGAGGACATCATCGCGGCGATCTCGCTGTATCGGCCCGGCCCGATGGAGTCGATCCCGCGCTACATCGAGGGCAAGAACGACCCGACGAAGGTGCGCTAT
>JAVBOQ010000300.1:0-9475 GCA_031550455.1 Eubacteriales bacterium | reverse complement strand
CGTGGGCTGTACCTGATCACCGGCGACACCGGCGCGGGCAAGACGACGCTGTTCGACGCGATTTGCTTCGCGCTGTACGGCGCCGCGAGCGGCGAAACCCGAGGCGACGGCAAGGTGCTACGCTGCGAGACCGCGCCGGCCTCCGTCAAGACGCTCGTCCGGCTCCAGTTCGACCACCAGGGGCGGACGTACGCGGCCGAACGGACGCTGACGATGGCCAAGGGCGACGGCAGGCTGACGCCAAGCGCCGCACTGACGCTGCCGGACGGCGAAACAATTGAGGGCAAGGAGCGCGTCGACGCGAAAATCGTGGAGATTCTCGGCATCAGCCACGAGCATTTCACAAAGGTGATGATGATCGCCCAGGGCGAGTTCATGAAATTCCTGGTGGTGGACACGAAAGAGCGCGGACCGGTTCTGCGGCGGATTTTCGGCACCGAAATCTACGAGCGGTTTCAAAAGGAGCTCAACGACCGGGCAGAAGCCGCGAAAGGCGCGGCAAGGGATCAGGCGCAGCGGATTGAGAACACGCAGCGGCTGCTCGAATGCCCGGACGGCCACGCCCTCGCGGCGGAAAGCGCCGCGCCGGACGCGTATCACGCGGACGCTTTCTCTGCGTTTGCCCGGCGGGTCATCGAAGCCGACCGGCTGGAAATGGACGAGGCCGGCGCGGAAAGCAAGACCGTGGAGAGCGCGCGCGACGCGCAGATCGCCAGACTCGACGGCGCGAAGGCCGTCAACGAGGATTTCGCCCGATTGGACCGGGTGCACGCGCGGCTGACCGCGCTGGCGGGCGAAGCGGAGGCGGTCGCCGAAACCGAGCGGACGCTTTCGCTGGCGGAGCGATCCGAATCCGTCGCCCCGGCGGATCGCGAGGCCGCGCTTGCGGCCGAAGCGCTTCGGAATACAGAAAACAGCATGACGGCGCTTCAGGCTGAGCGGGACGCCGCGCGGTCGCGCCTGCCCGCGCTGGAGCGCGCGCATGCCGCGCTGGACGCCGAAAAGGACGCGAGGCGCGGCGAGGACAACCGCCGCGCGCTTCTCCAAGCGCAGCTTGGCAGGTACGACGAGCTTTCGGCCATCCGGGCGGGATGCGAAAAAAACAGGCGGCTGCTTTCCGATGATCAGGCGGCGTTTGAAAAGCTCACGGCCCGCATACGGGCTGACGAAGACGCGCTTTCGGCGCTCCGCGCGGAGGCTGCGGCGCTTGCCGGAGCGCCGAAGCGCCTCGCGGAGCAGGAGGCCGCGCGCAGCCTCGCCGAAGCGCGAGAAGGGGCGATCGGGCGGCTTTTGTCGGACGCGCGGGAGATCGCGGCGTCCGAAGACAGGGTCGCGGCGCTGCGGGTCGGCGCAAAAGCTGCGGCAGACGAGGCCGAGCGCGCGGCGGTCGACAGCGCAAGGCTCCAAAACGCGTTTCTGCTGGCGCAGGCAGGCATCATGGCCGAGTCGCTGTCGCCCGGCGCGCCGTGCCCGGTCTGCGGCGCGACGGAACACCCGCGCCCGGCGGCGAAGCCGGGCGGCGCGCCGACCGAAAGGGCGGTTGAGGACGCGAAACGGGACGCGGAGACGCTTGCTGCCAAAGCGCGGCGGTACAGCGAAGAGGCGGGCGCGGCGTCCGGCCGACTGGACGCGGAAAGGCGCGGCTTTTACGCGCGCGCGGACGAGCTGATCCCGGACGCGCCGACGGCGCCGGAGACGATCGGGCAGGCCGCGCTTTCCGCGGCGATACGGCGCGCGCTGGCGGACGCCCAAGAAGCGCTGCGCGGCCTTGCGGAAAGCGTGGACGGCCTCAGGCGGCAGGAGGCGCGCCTGCACGCGGCGGAGGGCGAAATCGAGGCAAGAATCAAAGCGCTGGCCGACAAACTGGAAAGCAGTCGACGCGGCGAGATCAAAATCAATGAGCGGATGGCCGCGATCGCCAACCGGAACAGCGAGGAGGCGCGGCTGGCGGCCGAGCTGCCGTTCCCTGACAAGGCCGCGGCCCTGTCTGAAATCGCGGCGCTTAGCAACACGCGCGAGCGCTGGGAAAAGGCGTGCGGCGAGGCAAAAGCGGCACTTGCCAGCGCGGCCGCGGACGAACAGGCGGCGTCCGCCCGGCTCGCGCTGCTGACCCAGCAAAAGGCCGGTCAGGCGGAAAAGGTGGACGCGGCCCGCGCGGCGTTTGGGGAAGCGCTGCGCGCCGCCCGGTTTGACGGGGAGGCCGAATACCGCGCGGCGCGCATGTCAAAAGAAGCGCGCGACACAGCGCGGGCGCGGATCGACGACCACCGAAACCACAGGCGGGACGCGGAACGGGACGCGCGCGACCTGTCGGAGCGCCTGTCGGGCCGCGTCCGCGCCGACCTTGACACGATGCACGCCGACCTTGACGCGCTCGACGCGCGGCGAAGCGCGCTGCTTGGCCGCCTTGCCGGGCTGGCGGCCCGCATCCGGCACAACGGCGCCGTCGCGGAGCGCGCCGCGCGCGAGGCGGAAGGGTTTGCCGCGCGCTGCGCAGCCGCCGAGGACGCCGAGCATATCGCCGCGGTCGCGGGTGGCCGCCTGTCCGGCAGCGGCGCGGGCAAGCTGAACTTTGAAAGCTACATCCTCGCGGATTCGTTCGACCGCGTGCTGGCGCACGCGAACCTGCGGTTTCTGGCGATGACCGGCGGGCAGTACGAGATGCTGCGCGACGACGCGTCGCGCGACGGACGCATGCTCTTCGGCCTCGACATCAACGTACGGAACCGGCACACCGGCATCGTCCGGAGCGTCCGGTCGCTCTCCGGCGGCGAATCGTTCATGGCCTCCCTGGCGCTGTCGCTCGGGTTTGCGGACGTGATCCGCGGGCAGGCGGGCGGCGTCACGCTGGACAGCATGTTCATCGACGAAGGGTTCGGAACGCTTGACGATCGCACGCTTGACCAGGTGATGGAGGTGCTGGCGCAATTGTCCGGCGGTGACAAGCTCGTCGGGATCATCTCGCATGTCGCCGAACTGAAGCGACGGATTGACCGGCGCGTCGTCGTGACGAAGGGCCGCGACGGCAGCCATGCCGCGATTGAGGCGTGACGGCCAATCATTTTGAACAGAAAAGGCGCGGAAACGCGACAAAGCGGCAGGAATTGGTAAAATCACGTTGAATTGTTACTGAAGCCGTGTACAAGTAATTTTGCCACGTATCGTCAGCTTCAATCACAAAGGAGGGTCCCTCAATGAAACGGCGTATCTCCATTTTGCTCGCGCTGTTGGTCTTCGCAACGGTCGCCATCCCGCTTGCGCAGGCGGAAACGATCTATGTCACCTCCGGTCGGGCTGCGGTGTTCGAGAACAACCCGCCGCTGTTCGGAGAATCCCCGTCGGCGTATATCCCGAGCGGGACGACGATCGGCGTGAACCAATGGCTCAACGGCATGTGCTACGTGTTCTGGATGTCCGGGCCGGGCGGCGCGATTGTGCAGGGATGGGTCGACAGCACGCAAGTGCGCAGGGTCGATCCGGTGCCGACGATGGATCCGTGGCCGACCCCGTGGCCGACGGCGCGGCCCACGGCGCGGCCCACGGCCCGGCCCACAGCGCAGCCGACCCGCCGCCCTGGACCTGCGCCCACCTACGTGCCCGCGCCGGATGCCACGCATGGCGTCGTGATCTGCAATGCGCTCTCGCTGCGCGAAGAACCGTCGATCCGCGCCAAGAACATCGGAACGGTGTCCAACGGCACGGTCATGTCGATTCTGTCGGAACAGAGCGGATGGTATTATGTCAACTACTCGGACGCCAAGACCCGCAGGGCGTACGCCGGGTGGGTCAACGGCGATTACGTCGTGATCGATCCGTGGTATGTGACCGTTCCCGCGGCCGTCTATTGCTACGCGATCCCGGACCGCAGCGGCCCGGTCGTCGGCCAGGCCGCGAAGGGCACGAGCCTGCTCGTCATTTGCGAGTACGGCGAGTACCTGGTCGTCAACCTGCGCACCGCCAGCGCGTTCATCCACAAGAAGGACGTGGGCATGTAAGCAAACGGCTTGCGACTTTGTCGTCAGCCGGATAACGGATGGAATTGAGGGGATCCATGGGGCTCTGCCCCTTGGATCCCCTCAATATATTCCCGCCATATGGCCGGAACTTCACAAACGACAGCTCCCGTTTTTTCTCCGATCCACGCGCCGTCACGCCATGACGCGCAGCCCCTTGGGCAGATGGTTCTTGACCACGCCGCCGACGCATTTGCCGAACCCGAGCGACAGCCCGCGGTACGCGACGGCCACCCAGCCGTTCTGCGCGCCGTCCGCGTCCAGCGTCTCGCCGCGCAGGTAGCGCGCCGCGCCTGCGTCGTCCACGGGAAAAGACGGACAGACGGTTCCGGGCGGTGTCGCCATCGAAAGCGCATGATCGGGCAGCGCGATCTTTCCGCGCCGCTCGCACAGCGACAGCCCGGTGCGCAGCGCGCGGATCCCATCCAGCGGCGGCAGACCGGCCGGCCGGGCCCACGCGCGGTCGCCCGCCCAGTAAAGCGCGCCGCTGACCGCGCCAAAAAAACCGGGCAGCAGCGAATCGAGCTGTATTTCCCCCGCCGTCTCCTCCGAAAGCGCGGCGCCCGCCGCCCCGCCCTTTTGCAGTCTGGCGACGAAATGACCCTCGCCGCGCACCTTGTGCGGCCAAAGCCGCTCCATGCGCGCCACGGAAAACATCGGCATTTCCCGGACAAACCCTTCGATGACGCCTTCGTTCTCAATTTCATTGAACGTGCAGGTGGAATAGACGAGCGTGCCGCCCGCGCGGAGCAGCGCGGCCGCGCTGCGCAAAATGGCGCGCTGGCGCTCGGCGCATCCCGCGGGCGTCGCGGGCGACCATTCGGCGCGGGCGGCCGGGTCGCGCCGGAACATGCCTTCACCGGAGCACGGCGCGTCGACCAGCACGCGGTCGAACCACGCGCCCCACAGCCGCGCAAGCTTCTCCGGCGGCTCGTTCGTAACCGCAGCGTTCGGCACGCCGAGGCGCTCGATGTTCTGCGACAGGACGCGCGCGCGGGACGGAACGATCTCGTTGGCGACAAGCGCGCCGGTCCCGGCGAGCGCCGCGGCGATCTGCGTGCTCTTGCCGCCCGGCGCGGCGCAAAGATCCAGCACGCGCATGCCGGGCCGGACGCAAAGGGCAGGGACGGCTGCCATCGCGCTGGGCTCCTGCAGATAATACGCGCCGGCGGCGTGCAGCGGGTGCGCGCCGGCCCTGACCTCCGCGCCGACATGGTACGCACCGTCCGCCCAGGAAATCGGCTCGTACGCGCCGGGCAGCGCTTCCCGCACAGTTTCGACGGAGACCCCGGGGCGAAGGCGCAGCCCGCGCGCCGCCTCACCCTCCGCGATCGCGCGCAGAACCTCGGCGCGTTCCGCTTCCGGCAGCGCGGTCAGCGACAGATCCGCAAATTTTTCAGGCAGTTTTTGCATGGCTCTTCTATAGTATATTTCCGCCGCGAAATGTCAAGATCAACGATTGACAAACGCGTACAAAGCATGTACGCTAACGGACAGAATGCGCGAATCCACGCGCCTCGAAGGAGTACGCGCCATGCTGACCATTGGAATCTGCGGTGCGAGCGGCAGCGGAAAATCCACGCTGGCCGAGGAACTGGCCGCACAAATCGAGGGGACATCCATCCTTTTGAACCAGGACGCGTACTATCGCGACCATCCGCACCTGTCGTTCGCCGAGAGGGAGAAGCTCAACTACGACGAACCGGGCATATTCGAACACGACACGTTTCTCGCGGACATCCAGGCGCTGCAGGAAGGTCGGCCCGTGCTGCGCAAGGCCTATGATTTCGCGAACCACCGCCGCGCCGACACCGACCAGTGGGTTCAGCCGGCCGACGCGCTGATCATCGAGGGCATCCACGTGTTCTATGACCCGCGCGCGCGCGACCTGATGGACTTCAAAATCTACATCAGCGTCGACCCGGACATCTGCCTTTTGCGCCGCGTGCAGCGCGATATCCTGGAGCGCAAGCGCAGCGTCGAAGGCGTCGCGCAGCAGTATTTATCAACCGTCAAGCCGATGTTCGACCGTTGGATCCGCAACTACATCGATTATGCGGACATCATCGTCACGCGCGGCGGCAAGAACCAGCGGATCGTCGACATCCTGAGCTTTTATATCAACAAAGGAATGAGGAAACTGCCATGAACGGGCACACGACGTGGTACATCCCCGACTGCTACTGGCCGACGGACGGCACAGACGCGCCGTATGTCAGCCACGAATCGATCTGTGTGCTGAACCCATCCGATCAGGACGCGCGGCTGTCCATCACGCTGTTTTTTGAAGACCGCGAGCCGATCGAGGGCTTCACCGCGCTTTGCGCCGCGCGCCGCACGCACCATGTGCGGATGGACCGGCAGGTCAGCGCGGGCGGCGTCGCAGTGCCGCGCGGCGTGCCGTACGCCGCCGTCGTCGTTTCGAGCGCGCCGGTGTTCGTGCAGTACAGCCGTTGCGACACCACGCAGACACAGATGGCGTTCATGACCGCGATTCCGTCGCATATATAGGAGGAAAACGACATGCACCCTTTGCAGCAACAGTACGGCAAAGAAGCGGGCGAACTCGTGGCCGCCGCAAACCGCCTCGCGGCGCTCGGATATGTCACGTCCCACGGCGGCAACCTGTCCGTCCGCGCGGGCGACGACGTCGTCCTGATCACGCCGACCAAGGTGCCCAAGCGTGAAATTACAAAGGACGACGTGTGCTTCGTCAACATGCGCGGCGAAACGCTGTACGCGCCGCCGGGCAGAAAGCCGACGTCCGAGTCGCCGTTCCACCTGCGCGTGTTCCGGCTGCGCCCAGACCTTCGCGGCATCGTCCACGCGCACCCGCCAATCCTGACCGGGTTCGCGATCGCGGGCGTCGACCTTTTGTGCCGGGCTTTTTTGCCGGAACCCGTGATCGAGGTCGGCCCGATGGTGATGGTGCCGTACGCGATGCCCGGCAGCGACGCGCTCGCCGAGGCGTTTGACGCCGCGCTGCCGCTGTCGAACGGCTTCCTGATGGAAAACCACGGCGTGCTGATGACGAACAACGAAGGCGTCGGGCGCGCGCTCGACCTGCTCGAAATGATGGAGTGCGCCGCGCAGTCGATCCTTGTCGCCCAGGCGCTCGGCAACCTCAAGGCGCTGCCGCCGAAGGACGTCGCCGATCTGGAAAAAGTCATGGTCGCCCGTGGGCTGCCGATGCCGGGCGACCCCGCGCGGAACCAATCGCTCGCCGCGCTGTTCCAATGAGCGACCGCGTTTTGACCGAAGTCCACGCGCACACAAAAGAAGTCAGCCCTTGCGGCTGGCTTCTTGCGGACGAGCTGATCCGGCGGCTTTCCGCCAAAGGATACGGCGCCGTGGTCATCACCGACCACTATGTGCCCGGCGAGCGGACGGACGCGGAAAGCCGCGACGCGTTCCTTGCCGGATACCGCGCCGCGAAGGCGGCCGCGGAGCCGCTTGGCATCGTCGCGCTGCCGGGCATCGAAATCCGGTTCAAGGACAAGACGGAGGATTTCCTTGTCTACGGCATGACCGAAGAGGACATCCTGTCGCTGCCGGACAATGTCTGCGACGGCACGGTGCGCGCGTTCCACGGGCTTTCGAAGGAGCACGGCTGGCTGGTCTATCAGGCGCATCCGTTCCGCCCGAAGATGCTGCCCGCCGACCCGTCCGAGATTGACGGCATGGAAATTTTCAACGGCAACCCGCGCCACGACAGCAGAAACCGGCTGGCCGCGAGCTTCGCGGCGCTGCACGGGCTGCGCACCGTCTGCGGCTCCGACGTGCACCGCGCAGGCGACGAGGGCATGGTCGGGCTGATGGCGCCGCGCGAGGCGCTGACGCCGACGGCGTTCGCCGCGTGGCTCCGCGCGACGCCGCATCCGCGCGCGCAGTATCCCGAGCCGCCGCGCGACGGCATCCGGTATGTCGCGGGCGCGATCCCGGGCAAGGGCATGCTCAGGACACTGTATCAGGACGCCGGTTGGTCAACATACACCGACCACATGGACAGCGCGGTTTCCGGGCTTGAGTCGTCGCTGCGCGTCGTTACCGCCTGGGACGACACGACGCTGATCGGCATGGCCCGCGCGGTCGGTGACGGGCACACGATCCTCTACATCCAGGACATTCTGGTGCTCGGCGCGTATCGCCGCCGCGGCATCGGGCGAGGGCTGCTGTACCGGCTGATGGCGCCTTACAAAGACGTGCGTCAGGTGGTGCTGATCGCGGACGACACGCCGTCGCTGCGCGATTTTTGCAAGGCGTGCGGCTTCGCGCCGCTTGGCGAATACCAATGCGCCGGGTTTATCCGGCTGTTATAGGAGGGATTTGCATGCTTGACCGCGCGAAATACGCCCTGATTGACCCGTCGGTCGTCGAATCGCCCGGGCTTTTGTATTATGTGGACATCATCGAGGCGAACACGAAAAAGGCGGTCGAGGTCGCCGGCGGCCCGGAGCGCCTGTGGCCGCACGTCAAGTCGCACAAGACGCGCGAATTGATCCGTATGCAGCGCGGCATGGGCATTTCGCGCTTCAAATGCGCGACGATCGCCGAGGCGCAGATGGTCGCGGAATGCGGCGGCGAGCATATCCTGCTGGCATACCCGCCGGTCGGGCCGAACATCGGACGGCTGCTGAGGCTGGCTGCGGCGTTCCCGGAGACGAAGTTTTACGCGATCGGCGACGACCTCGGCATGCTAACGGCACTGTCGGACGCGTCCGTGGCCGCCGGGCGGACGACGGACGCCCTGCTCGACCTGAACATGGGCATGAACCGCACCGGCGTGGAGCTTTCGCGCGCCGAGGCGCTGTACCGCGCCGCCGCGAGGCTGCCGGGCCTTTCGATGGCCGGGCTGCACGGCTATGACGGACACCGGCACGAGCCGGAGTTTGCGGACCGCCGCGACATGGCTGCCGATGCGATCGACGCGGTGCGCGCGATGCGCGACAGGCTCGTCGCCGACGGCATTCCGTGCGCGCTGCTCGTCATGGGCGGTACGCCGACGTTTCCGGTGCACGCGCCGTACGGCGACGCGTTTCTGTCGCCCGGCACGGTGTTCCTGATGGACTGGAAGTATTCCGAGAAGATCCATGGGCTGCCGTTCGAGCCGGGCGTCGCGCTGATCGCCCGCTGCGTCAGCCACCCGGCGGACGGCTTGTTCACGATCGACGTTGGCAACAAGGCGATCGCGTGCGAGATGGCCGGGCCGCGCGGCGTGATCCTCGGCTACGAAGGCGCCGCGATGACCGTGCACAGCGAGGAGCACTGGGTGTTCCGCGCGGAAGACGGCAAGCGGCCGGCAATCGGCGAGGTGCTGTACGTCATCCCGGCGCACGTCTGCCCGACCAACGCGCTGTACGCGGAGGCGAGCGTCGTCAAGGACGGCAGGATCGTCGATCATTGGCCGATCGTGGCAAGGGCGAGGAACATTGGGTTTTAGAGAGGCATAGAACGGAGAAGGG
>JAVBOQ010000308.1:0-7891 GCA_031550455.1 Eubacteriales bacterium | reverse complement strand
GTAGCGCTGCTATGCCTCGTTCCGGCTCCTAGCCGGATGAAAAAGCTCTCGCCGATTTGGATACGCTAAGATTTTCCACTGGTACAAGGCGACACCGCACAATTTCGCATGCCGGACTGTTTGCCATGCACATCAACTCGCCTTCACGTACGAAGATATCAACAGTAGCTTTCCGCCGCCGCTTTCCAACCTGACGTCCAAGCAACTACAGCAACACGGGTTCACGGCAACCCAGGCGGAGCAGGGCGTCGCCCCCTTTCCTGCGTGAGAACACGCCCTACGACGCATAAGCCAACACCTATACTGCCTGGCGGGAAAGCGATTTGTGCCGATCTTTGAAACCAGGCGCAGGACGAAAAGCGTGATTCCAAAGGGCAGGGCCACTTGACGTTCCCTCCATGTCCTGTTATGCATTTTACCCTGCATCCATGTGCAAATATGCAATGCAAAACCTTCATACGGCCTGTTTCTCAATTCATTCACCCTATAAAATGAAATTGATATTTTTTATACTTGCGTTTTGGGATTTTTTGGCGCATAATAGCAACCATATTGAAAAATAGGCGGTGGACAAAAGTCCGCACGCGTCAAGGAGGGGCCGCCATGAACAGAGTCTATAACTACTCCCCAGGGCCTTCGATGTTGCCGCTCCCGGTGCTGGAGCGCGCCGCGCGCGAATTGCCAAGCTATGGAAGTACCGGCATGTCCGTGATGGAAATGAGCCATCGCAGCAAGATGTACCTGTCCATTTACGAGCGGGCGGTGCAGGGTCTGCGCGAACTGATGGCCATATCGGATGACTATGCCGTTTTGTTCCTGCAGGGAGGGGCGACCGAGCAGTTTTCCGCCGTACCGCTGAACCTTTCCGTCGCCGGGAATGCCGACTACATTGACAGCGGCAACTTCGCGCACATCGCGGCCGAGGAAGCCGCGCGGTATACCGAAGTCAGCGTCGTGGCGTCGAGCCGCAAGGACACGTATGCCTATATCCCGGACTGGAAAGGCAAGCTGAACGCCGACGCGGACTATCTGCACATCACGACGAACAACACGATCTATGGCACGCGGTTTGTCGAACTGCCCGAGAGCGCCGCGCCGCTGGTCGCGGACATGTCCAGCAACATCCTAAGCGAGGTGTACGACATCACGAAGTTCGGCGTCGTCTACGCGGGCGCGCAGAAGAACATGGGCCCCGCGGGTTTCGCCGCCGTGATTGTGCGCAAGGATCGGTTCGGGCGCGCCGGTAAACTCTGCCCGAAGCTGATGAACTGGGAAAAGCAGGCCGAAAACGACAGCATGATCAACACGCCGAACACGTACGGCATCTATGTAGCCGGGCTGTGCTTCGAGTGGCTCAAGGATCTTGGCGGCGTCGCGGCGATCGAAAAAGTCAACATCGAAAAGGCGAACCTGCTGTACGACTATCTGGATGAGAGCCGCATTTTCAAATCGCCCGCAGAAAAGGCTTTCCGCAGCCGGATGAACATCACGTTCGTCACCGGCGACGAGGCGCTTGACAACGAATTCGTCAAAGACGCCGAGAAGGCCGGGCTGGTCAACTTAAAGGGACACCGTTCGGTCGGCGGCATGCGCGCGAGCATCTACAACGCGATGCCGGTCGAAGGCGTCGTCGCGCTGGTCGATTTCATGAAAGCCTTTGAGGCGAAGCATTGACGGAGGATGCAAATGTATAAAGTATTGTTGCTGAACAAAATATCGGGCGTTGTCTATGAGCACCTCGCAAAGGAACACTACGCCGTTTCCACCGACGAAGCCGCGCCGGACGCGGTGCTGGTGCGCAGCGCTGCCATGCACGACCTGCCGGTTCCGGACAGCCTGCTGGCGGTGGCGCGCGCTGGCGCGGGCGTCAACAACATCCCGATCCCGGCGTACACAATGCGCGGCATCGCCGTATTCAACACGCCCGGCGCGAACGCCAACGCGGTCGCGGAGCTGGTGCTGCTCGGCATGCTGCTCAGCGGACGCAAGGTCGCGGAAGGCATGGCATGGGCGCAGGGATTGAAGGGTCAGACGGACGTGCCAAAGCTTGTCGAGAAGGGCAAGGAGCAATTCGCGGGGCCGGAACTGCGTGGCAAAACGCTCGGCGTCATCGGCCTCGGCGCGATCGGCGCGCTGGTCGCCAACGCCGCGTCGAACGGGCTTGGCATGAAGGTGCTCGGCGTGGATCCTTACATGTCTGTGCAGAGCGCGTGGTCGCTGTCCCGCTCGGTGATGCGCGCGGAGACGATCGATGAGCTTCTGGCGAAAAGCGATTTTGTCACGGTGCATGTGCCGCTGAGCGACGCGACAAAGGCGATGTTCAACGCGGATACGATCGCGAAGATGAAAAAGGGCGCGACCCTGTTGAATTTCAGCCGCGCGGAACTCGTCGACGGCGCGGCGGCGCGCGCGGCGCTTTCCGATGGCAACCTGTCTACCTATGTGACCGACTTCCCGACAGACGACATGCTGGGCGTGCCGGGCGTCATTTGCATTCCGCACCTGGGCGCTTCGACGCCTGAAAGCGAGGAAAACTGCGCCGCGATGGCCGCCGCCGAGCTTCGCGCCTACCTTGAAACCGGCGCGATCCACAACAGCGTCAACCTGCCGGAGTTGTCTCTCGGCCAGCCGGAAGGCAGCCGCGTGCAGTTAATCCATGAAAACGCGCCGGGCCTCGTCAATCGGATTTCAGGTGTCATCCTGGAGCGCGGCGTCAACATCGTGAACATGCTCAACAAAAGCCGCGGCGACGTCGCCGTGACGGTGCTGGAACTTTCGCAAAAGCCGGACGATACGATGCTTGAAGCGCTCTCCGCGCTGCCGCAGGTGACGCGGGTACGGTTGGTATCGCCATGACCGCGTTTCGCGAAACGGAATCGCGCGACCTGCCGGCCGTCGCCGCGATCATCGATCAGGCAAAGGCGTTTTTGAAGGCGCAGGGCATCGACCAATGGCAGGACGGGTACCCGAACGAGGCCGTGATCCGCGAGGATATGCGGCTGCGCAACGCGTATGTGTACGCCCCGGGCGGCGAACCGCTCGCGATCGCGACCGTCGTGTTCACCGGCGAGCCGACGTATGACAAGATTTTTGAAGGCGCGTGGACGACGCCCGAACCGTTCGCCTGCGCCCACCGGATCGCCGTGCGCGCGGATCAGCGCGGGCTTGGCACCGCGGAGGCGCTGATGCGGGAAGTGGACGCCCTCGTCCGGTCGCGCGGCATGCCGAGCCTGCGCATCGATACGCATCGCGGCAACCTGCCGATGCAGAAGATGCTGGCAAAGTGTGGGTTTCGGCGGTGCGGGGTTATTTATCTGGCAGGCGGCGCGGAGAGGATCGCGCTGGAGAAGCTGGTATAGGGGAAAGGGGAGGGCCATGCGCCATGACCACCGGTTAAGCCGGTGGTCATGGCGGAGCCCTGTAAGGGCATAGTGCCGATAGCGCTAACGCGCGCAGAAGGTCTGCCAAGCGCACGGTTTCAAAAACAAGGGATCGAGTTCATGCGTTTGCTCTGCCTTACCGAAGCAGCGCCTCGAGCACTTTGCCGTCAATGTTCGGCATGTCAAAACCGAGCACGCGCGCGAACGTCGGCGGTTCGTCGACAATCGAACAGCGGTCAATGACCGCGCCGGGCTGAATGCTTGGCCCGAACGCGAAAAGCGTCGGCTGCGCGCCTTTGTCCGGCAGGTAGCCGTGCGTCGCGCGGCCAAACCGATAGTCGGACACATCGAGCGTCCGCACAAGCGGGCGCGTCCACTCGTTTGTGAACGACGTATACCCATCCGTCTCAAGCACAAACGAGAAGTCACCAGCCAGCCGCTCCTCGCGGTCGGCCTCCTCCGCGGTGAACACGCGGCTGATTCCGTATACTTCCTCGTCGCACATGCGTTTGAGCAGCGCATAGGTTCTGTCCCAAACTTTTTTGTCCGAAGGATCCTTCAGAAACACTTGTGACGAAAGCCCTGCCGACTTGCAAAACGCCAGATAGTCGACCGCGGCGCCGTTTTTGTCGACGGTAATCAGTCCGTTTTCGGCGAACAGCACGTTCGGCGAGATTGAGCGGACGATGTTCATCTGGCCATGGTCGCTGACGATGAAAAAGTCGGTGTCGTCGTATATGCCGGCGTCCTGCGTGGCCTTGACGATGTCGCCGAACCACACGTCAATCTCGTGCAGTCCGTGCGTGACGCGAGACGAAAACACGCCGGTCTGGTGGCGGTAGGCGTCAATGTTCGCCGGATGGATCATCAGAAGATCCGGCTTGAACTCGCGGATCAGCGCGCAGGTGCAGCCGAAGATGAATTTGTCGATCGCCGGATGCGTTCGCCCGGCCCAATAGTGCAGGTTCGGATCGACCACCTTGCGCATCACCTCGTCGCTGCTGCCCGAGTTGACGAAGCATTCGCGCGGCGTTTCGCCGTCGGACTGCGGCCAGTATTCGTTCACGAGGTAGTCGATCGCCGGATGTTTGCCGGTGACCGGCCAGAAAACGGCCGCGGTGCGCAGCCCCTTTTCCTTGGCATAATCAAAGATCGTCGGCGCTTTCACCCAGTCGCGGTAGTGAATCCATTTGGACGTCACTTCGCCGAAGATTGTTTGTTCGTTGTTGGTAACCCGGTGCCTGTTCGGATACACGCCTGTCATCATCGACACATGCGCCGGATATGTCACCGTCGGATAGATGGAGCGCGCATGGTTGACGCGCGCGGTCTTGTTCCATATTTTGCTGAAATTCGGCAGCGTCCTGACCAACTCAAGGTCCTCAAAAACCATAGCGTCCTGCGAGATCACAATCAGATGTTTTCCCATCGGATTCTCCTTCCGCGCACCGGGCAGACACCGCCGTGCGCGTCTCCTGTACTTGGACGCATCATGGCGTTGGCGCTCTCTTTCATCGTCTTACCGTTTGAGCACATCCGCAAGCGCGCGCTTGACCGCTTCGATATCGATCGGTTTGGACAGGTGGCCGTTCATGCCGACCGCGAGCGCCTTGTTGATGTCCTGCTGGTAGGCGTTGGCGGTCATCGCGAGGATCGAAACGGTATGGGCATCCCTGCGGGGCAGGTTTCGGATCGCCTGTGTCGCCTCGTATCCGTCCATAACGGGCATTTGAATGTCCATGAAGATCAGGTCGTAAGCGCCTTCTGCGGATGCCGAGAACATTTCGACAGCCTGCTGCCCGTTTTCCGCCTCGTCGATTGAAACATTTGTTGTCAACAGCAGTTCGGTCAGAATCAGCCGATTGATCTCGATGTCCTCGACAAGCAGGATGCGCTTGCCGGTCAAATCGAGATTTTCCGTGCTGACCTTGACAACGGGCTGGATCTGCTGGCCGGCCACGGGCAGGCTCAGCGAGAAACGGAACGTCGAACCGACGCCAAGCGTGCTTTCGACGGTGATATCGCCGCCCATCAGATGCACCAGGTTCTGGCTGATCGCAAGGCCGAGGCCGGTGCCGCCAAAGCGTGTCGCGATGCTCGCGTCCGCCTGCTCAAACGCCACAAACAGCCTGCGCATCTGGTCGGGCGACATGCCGATGCCGTTGTCGGAAAGTGTGAAGCGCAGCGCGTACGCGCCGTCCGGTTCCCTGGCCGCGTCCACAAAGAACCCGACGGTTCCTTCTTTGTTGGTGAACTTGACGGCGTTGCCCAACAGGTTGATCAGGACCTGATTCAGCCGCAATTTGTCGCCGACGAGCCGGACGTCCGGCAGATCCGCCACGTTGGTTTGAAAGGCGATGAGCTTTTCCTTGCAGCGGTGCGAGATGATGTTGCACACCTCGCCCAGCGCGGAGACGAGGTGGAACGGCTCATTGGCGATGGTAAACTTGCCGGATTCGATCTTTGACATGTCCAGCACGTCGTTGACGATGCCCAGCAGGTGCGTGGACGCCGTGGAAATCTCGTCGATGGACCGGATCGTCTTGTCCTGGTCGCCCACGGCGATTCGGGCGATGTGCGCCATGCCGATGATCGCGTTCAGCGGCGTTCGGATTTCGTGGCTGATCCGCGCGAGGAACTCGCTCTTCGCCTGGGAGGCGACCTGCGCCGCGGCCTCGATCGCCTTCCGGTCAGTGATGTCGCGCGAAATGCCCATGATGCCGATCACGTCGTTGTTCTGCAGCAGCGGCGTCTTGATGGTTTCGAAAAGGCGCGGCACGCCGTCGTAATTGTAGATGTTTTCTTCAATGACCTTCGCAGTCCGCGACCGCATGACCTCGGCGTCCGCCCTTCGGTAGGCCTGATACACTTCCTGGTCCAGATGGAACAGCTTATCGTCGGTGCTGCCGATGATTTCTTCGGGCGCGAAGTTCATATAGCGCGCGAAGCTGCGGTTGCAATGCGTGAACACCCCGCTTCTGTCCTTGCAAAAGATCAGGTCGGGAATCGCCTCAAAGACGGTTGTCAGCGTGGCGGTCTGCACCAGCAGCTCGTGCGAACGCTGTTTGACCTGGTTTTCAAGGTCTTTGCCCAGCCGCTTGTTTTTCAGGTGCAGCCGGTACAGGCCAAACAGCGTGAACGCAAGCGCCACGATGGCCACCAGGAGGTACGGGTACAGCTCGCGAAGCAGCTTGCTTCTGGAATCGAAGACCTTGCGCTGCCAGCGGTCGACGATGTTCGTCACAGGCACCGAGCGCTGCGCTTTTTCAAAGATGGTGCGCAGCATTGGCTCGTCCGACGTGAACGCGAAGCCGGTCTGTACGGTCTGCTCAAACGATATGCCGATCTTGAACCCGGGGTCTTCCAGGTAGTTCGTCTGGCGCAGCAGCTTGTTCTCCGTCGCCATCAGAAAGTTCGCCTCGCCGGCGTTCAGCGCGTCAAACGCGTCCGCGAGCGTGTCGTAGTAGACGGCCTTTGCGCTGCCCGGAAACCATTGCCTGTATATCGATGCCTCAATGCTGCCGGAAACAAGCGCGACGGTCGTTTCGAGGATTTGCGAGATCTCAATGTCCGGGTGATCCGCGGTGGACAGGAGCGCGATTTTGTCGGACGAATACAGCGGATCGGTCATCAGCAGCTTGAGCGCCTGCCCGTCGGTGGTCACGCAGTCGACGAACCCCTGTGCCTCTCCATTTGCGATTCTTTCCAGGATTTCGGGCAGCGATTCGTGCGGTTCGTTGACGATCGTATAGGGAATCCCTGTCAATTGGGATATGTCGTTGAGGATGTCGATCGCGATGCCCTGAAAGGTTTGTTCGTTGCTGTTGTAGAAACACACCGGATAGTTGTCCGACTGCGCCACCATCGAAAGCGCGGCGCCGGTATCGACGATCTGGCGGATCTTTTCACGCTCGGCGGAGGTCAGTTGCGCGTCGATCTTCAGCCGGAGAAAGTCGCGGTTGCCGTCGAGAAACAACCCGGACAGGTAGGCCGCGCCGCCGTTTTCGAGGAACCGCTGCATCACGTGGATGACCGGCAGGTTTTCCGGGTCGGCGGTGGTCAGCGAGACGGGGGAGTAGATCAGCGGAAGATAGTCGGCCTCGGCGATGAAGTCATAACTCGAGAAACTATAGGAGGCGGTTGATTCTTCGATGAAGGCGTCGATCAACTGCGCGTCCAGCTTGTAAGCGGCTTCGCTGTATGTGGCGACATAGGAGACCGTGATCGGCAGCGTCGACGCGGCGATGATCTGCTTTTCGGTCACCGTGCCGTCGAGGAACGCAAAGCGCAGCGAGCGACGCTTGGCTGTCTGCCAGAGGCTGTCGCTCTGGGTGTTTGTGAACACTTTGATCGTGCGCTGCAGGATCGGGTCGGTCATGAGGAATTCTTTTCGCCGCTCTTCGGTCGCCGTGAGTTCCCCGGTGAAATCGATAGAGTGGTCTTTCACGCCGTCCACGAGCGGATCCCACCCATAGATGACAAGGTCAAACGGGATGCCGAACATCTCGGTC
>JAVBOQ010000112.1:0-13338 GCA_031550455.1 Eubacteriales bacterium | reverse complement strand
TGCGGTTGACTAATAGCGGATTTCTTTAATCTTGGCGGCCTTGCCGGACAGATCGCGGAGGTAATAGAGCTTCGCGCGGCGAACCTTACCGCGGCGGATGATCTCGATGCGGTCAAGCCGTGGGCTGTGGAGCGGGAACGTACGCTCAACGCCGATGCCGTAGGACACACGGCGCACGGTAAACGTCTCGCGGACGCTGCCGTTGCGGCGGGCGATCACCGCGCCTTCAAAGGCCTGCAAACGCTCGCGGCTGCCCTCGACGACCTTGACAAACACGCGGACGGTGTCGCCCACGCGGAAGTTCGGGATGTCTGTACGAAGCTGTTCGCGCTCCAGGTTGCGGATGATTTCATTCATTTGGACTGTCCTCCTTTCCTCATAGACGTTCGTGCCCGGGCTGATGGCGCTGCGCCTGCCGGCAGAGGACCGTCCGTTTCATAAGTCGCGAATGGTAGTATACCATGGATGCGGCGGAAAGCGCAAGTGAAAAATTTGTCGTGATGCCGCGTTTAGCGCGTGAATGGCTCGAAAGGATCTGCGGAACGTTTGACACAGCTTGTTGCATCTCTTATAATAGGCGTTACTGCTAACTAACCGCAGGGAAGGGCGGCGCCGCCCGCAACCGCGCAAGGCGCTGTCAAGGGTGACCTCATTGGACATTTATTTTGCGGATCTGCGCGTTCGCTGCACGGCGGAGGAGCGCGTCCTTCGGTGGTTTCCGGAACAGTTTACGGTTCCGAAGCCCTTTTCGTGGGAAATTGAACTGACGCAGCGTATGGAGCCGCTTCCGGAGCCGGAAGAATGGGCTTTTGTTGGGTCTTTCATTCGGATTGGGCGGCAGGACGGCTGTGCCGTGGCGATGACTGCCGAAGGATCGGACATGGCGCAATGCATCGCGGTAAATGACCGCGAGATCAAGTTTTATGTCCCCAACAGTGGTAACGAAACCAAACTGCGTGACAATTTTAGTAACGCGTTTCGTTTCTTGCTGGAGAGCACTGCCGCGCTGCGTGGGACGGTCTCTGTGCATGCATGTGCAGTCGTCAAGGACGGCAAAGCCTATGCCTTCGTGGGCAACTCCGGAGCGGGAAAGTCGACGCACGGGTTGCAGTGGGTGAACCATCTCGGTGCAGAAATGATCAGCGGCGACCGATCGCTGATCCAATGTAAGGATGGAGAAGCGATCATACACGGTGTTCCATGGGACGGGAAAGAGCAGTTGTTCAGGCAGGTAAGTTATCCTCTGCACGGGGTCGTGGAGATTCGAAAAAGTTCGCAGAATACGATGTGTAGGCTGTCGGCAGCGAAAGCCCGAAGATCTCTGCCGGGACAGTTTGTGCTGCCTGCATGGGATGCTAACGCTTTTGCATATGGGTTTTCCACCATTATGTCTTTGGCGCGCATTGTGCCGTGCTTTCGGCTGTTCTGCACGCCGGATGAGCAAGGAGCAAGGCGGTGCTATGACGGGATCATGAACAGGGAACTGTTGCCCGTAACGGATGACCCGGATATAGTAGCAGTTGACGAGAGATTTTACGAAGATTCCAATGATGCCATACCACGGCGGATCATGCGAGCGGATCAATGCGGCTTATTAAAACAGCTCGAGCTCCCTGTAACGGTCGCGAAAGCGTGGCAATTACTGAAAAACCCGGTTTCGAAGCGGGAACTCACGGCGGAAATGGCGATTGGCGCTGATAAATCCTTTGAACAGATCGAGCGAGAGGCGACACAGGCTGTATGCTGGTTGAAAGAACATGCATTGGTCGAATGACAAAAAGTATTCATACCATTAGACATGGCATGAATACTTAGATGGAATACGAATCTTTATAAAAAGCATCTACTAGCAATCAAGTGGGTCCCTCTTCTAAAACATAGTAGCATACAGGCCCCATCAAGTCTTCAAAGTTATCATCACAACCACCAAGCATATCAGGGCCATTTGGATGATCGCTCTTTGGGCAAGTTCCGCCCCCTGTAGCGGTAACCATCTCCTTAAACCTATATGCAATAATGTCTGCCACAGGTGACGCATACCGTTTTTTCATATATGAACAACTCCTTTGCAAATAGTTCGCTGCACGCTTATTTACCTATTTTCTCCATTATACTCTTGGAGCTTCGAAATGTCAATAATGCCAGCAGCAACTTTTATTTTCGTCATCTGACACATTTGCCGGTTTGCATGTCCCGCCGGGGCGCCACTCAAGTGCTTCCGAGCGCAATGGTGGCAAGCCAGACGGTAGAAGCAGTGCTCGCACTCGACAGGCCTTTCGAGATTGGTCGCCCAACGGTTCAGGATGCCCCACGCCTCGCGAACGCCAAGCGCCAACACGTCCACGGAAACATCGGAGAATGAAACGCATGGACTCATCCTGCCGGTCCATGAAATGGTATAATGCGACCGTCCCGCGCCGCACACAATCCCTTTTGGAGCCGAATCGTTAGTATCAGCTGCTTCGCGCGGCAGACAGTTTGGATCCGTTGGCACGGGTATAATGTTGTTGAGTTTCATGTTGTGCGTATAAAACGCGACTTGCCCATCGGAATGGATATCAAAATCATCAAGGCTCCGCCCCGTATCACGCCTGGCATCAAGCAGCCAACTGTTCAGGCTATACTCTAAACCCCACCGCCTAATCTCATCAAGGAGTGTCAGGTCATCCGCCGAGTAAGCGCTGGGCGTTACACTGATCATAATCGGTAGCCCAGCGTCGCGCGCATTCAGGACGTTGCGCTTCACGGTATTGAAGACCCTATGTCCGGTAACGCGTTGATAACAGTCGTCATTCGACCCGTAGATTGAGATTTGAAGATGCCCCGGCGGGTTATCCGATAAAAAGCTGATCGTATCGGTATCCAGTAATAAACCATTGGTGAGCACGTTGACGACAACGCCCCGCGCTTGAAGATACAGATAGATTTCCCGAAAAGCCGGGTATGTCAGACATTCCCCACCGGTTAACGCGGCGGTCATCATCCCCATATCTACAGCCTGATCGATCAAATGAAACCATGTTTCAACAGGAAGCAACTTTTGGCACCGCATTTGCTCTTTTGTTAAGTGCACATAACACATTTTGCAATCTAGGTTACAAAGCGGGGTTAACTCGAGTGTGGCGGATAACGGCGTGCCTGACTCCCGCGCCTTCTGTTCCATAATCCACTTAATCTTTTGCCTTTTCCGCACCGCCTCGTCCACCGTCTCCGGCTTCCCGAACTCGACGGCCTCAAACAAACCCGAAGGCACCAGTCCCTCCTCATGCAACGGAACTCACCTCCTCGTCACTCGTCCAGCAGCGCGTTTTCCCGCAAAAATCCGATGAACTGGTCAATGTCCGCCGCGGCGCGCGCACTGTCCACTTCGTACTCGGCCAGCACCTTTTCCAGCAGCGCTTCCGCGGTGGTCGCGGATTCGAGATTCTCCCAAAGGAACGCCGATACGTCGTTGAGCATGATCGAAGCCGGAAAGGTTTTCAGCTTCGGCCCCTTTGGCACAACAATATGCTCGTCCATCACATGCCGAAGGACAAAGCCTTCTTTGATTTTCATCTATACATCACCTTTCACATCATTTCTGTTGGCATATCATGGGCCCATATTACCAAACCGGCGGACAATTTGCAACAAAAAGAGCAATATAAGCGCATATGCAGCCCTACTTTTCGATCACAAACCCCGCGTCGAACATCAGCGCGTGCTCGCCGGAGCGCACCGTGATCGGCGGCGACATCAGCGGCTTGCCGCCGGTTTCCGGCGCTTTGCTGTTGATCTCGGGCAGGCCGGGAACCGAGACGGTTGGCCGGAAACCCTTGCCCGGGTCAAACGACGCCTGATACACGCCGGGATACAGCCCGTCGAAGCGGTATCTTCCGTACGCGTCGGTGACAGCCTCGCCCATGTTGGAAAGCGAGCCGTCCGGGAGCACGCGCCACAGCGTGACCACCACGTTCGGAATGCCGGGCTCGCCCGAGTCCTGCAACCCGTTCTCGTTTTTGTCAAGCCAGCACAGGTCGCCGATGCGCACCATGCGCAGCAGGCCGAGGTCGACGCCGTTGACGGTTTCACCCATGTCCGGCGTCAGCGCGGCCTCCGGCGCGTTCTCGCTGGGCTGATATCCGGAGGGCGCGTCCGCGACCACGAGGATAGGCGCAGGCGGCAGACCGCCCAGCGCGTACGCGCCGTCGGCTTCGGTCACATATTCCGCCAAAACGCGCCCTTCCGCGTCGACCGCCCGCACAAGCACGCCGCCGATGCCGGGTTCGCCGCGCTCGCGGTTCGCGCTGTTGTCGGCGTCGTCGTATACCGCGCCGTATACCGTCGCGGCGGTGTAGCCGGGATAGGCGCGCGTATGCGTGTCACCGGCGCGCAGCGTGAGCGAAACCGCCTCGCCGCTGCCGTACAGCCGCTTGTCGGCCGGCGGGCTGACGCTGATCATCACCTCGCCGGGCGCGAGCTTCGCAAACCGGAACGATCCGTCCGCGCCGCTGACCAGCAGCGACTGCGCTTCTTCTTTGCCATCGACGACGCGAACCAGCTTGACGACCGCGTCCTCCATCGGCGCGTCGCCGTCCCCGTACACGCCGTCCCTGTCCGCGTCGATCCACACGCGGCCTTCGACGACCGCCTGTTGCAGCAGCCGGAAGGCTTCGGCCGCCACGGTGTCGCGCTGCGGAACGGTTATTTTGCGGATACCGGTTTCACCTTTTCCGAAAATCCTGTCGTCCGGCAATTCGACGCGCGCCTCCGCCGCGCCGGGATACGCGCGGTCGAACCGGTACGCCCCGTCCGCGCCGGTGACTGCCTCCGCCTGCACGTCGCCGCCGCGCAGCAGCAGCACGGTGGCGCCTTCGACGGCGGCTCCGGTCGCGTCGTCGCGCACCTGTCCTGTCAGCGCGCCCGTGTGGATCATGCCGAGGTTGACGCCCGTTTTCTGCGCGCCCATGGCCAGCGTGAACCGCTGCGCATCGCCGCCGACCGGCAGCGCGCCGTCCGGCAGCGTGGCCGAAACCGCGTAATCGCCGGGCGGCAGCCCTTCAAAAGCGTATGTCCCATCCGCGCCGGTCACCGTCTCCCGAAACGGCGCGCCGCCGCGCGAAAGATGGATCCCCATGCCCGCGACCGGCGGGCTGTCGGACGCTAGGCGTCCGATGTTGCGCGCGTCCTGCCACGCTTTGCCCGCGATGGACGACGCCCCGAACCCGCCCGCGTCGACAGGAAGCGACGCGCCCATGGGCAGGAACAGCGCCGCGATTTCGGCGGTATGCGCTTCGGTCTCCGGGACATCGCTGTTGAAGGACGGCGCGTCCTGCCGGTTTTTTGTGAACTGATAACCTGTCGGCAGCGTGAACTGCACCGTGTACCGGCCGGTGAGAAGGCCTGTAAACGCATATGTGCCGTCCGCGCCGGTCTGCGTCTGGCCGATCGTTTCGCCTTTCGCGTTTTTCAGTGTGACGCGCGCCGACGAAATGCCGCCTTCCAGTGCGCTTTTGAGGCCGTCCCAGTCCGCGTCGGCGAACACGACGCCCGAAATACCGCCAAGCCGCGTCACACCGACCGAAAGGTCCGCCGTTTGCCCTGCCGCGACGTCCACCAAGGACGGCGGCGCGACGGTAAACCCATAGTCCTCCCCGGGCAGCGTCACACGCGTGCGGTACGCGCCGGGGCGCAAGCCGTCAAACCGCGCGAACCCGGCGGCGTCTGTCTCCGCCGTCGCGACCGGCAGTTCCGTTTCGCCGCGCATGCGAAACAGCGCGACCGTCAGGCCTTCGCAGGGTTGCTTGCCAACCGGCGAACCGCTGGCGCTATCGTCAAGCCACACGCGCGCGGTGACCGCGCAGGTTCGCTGCGCGGCAAAATCGGCGGTCTGTTGCCTGCGCCAGGCGCGCACTTCGACGGCCCTGGAGGCTGTGCCCGCGTCCATGTACGGCGATGTGAAGACATATCCTTCCGTCGCGGCGACGGCGACGGTATAATCGCCCGCGCGCAGGTCGTCGAAGGCATACTGCCCGTCCGCGCCGGTGACCACGGTCTGTTGCGTTTCGTCGCCGCGCAGAAGCGTCACGCGCGCGCCGGAAAGCGCGGCCAGCCCGACAGCCGGAAGCCCGCGTCCTTCCGGGTCGTCATACACGGTGCCGGAAACGCCGCCGGACAGCGTGCCGCCCGCGAGCAGCCCGTCCGCCGCCTGACCGGATGAAAGCGCGATCGGTTCGGACACGCCTTCACGGCTGTCGACACCCGCCACCAGCCTGTTGGTGTCCGGCGCGGGCCGTGTGAACAGATACCCGTCCGGCAGCGTGATTTGAACCCGGTACGTGCCGGGCGGCAGATTTCGAAACGCGAACTGTCCGTTTTCGGTGGTGACCGCGTCGGAAACAACGCCTTCCGATTCGTCCAAAAGCGCGACGCGCGCTTCGGCAAGCCCGCCCTCGCCCGTGCCGAGCAGGCCGTCGTCGTTGGCGTCGTTCCAGATGCGCCCGGCAATCCTGGCGGGACGCGAAGCCGACAGCACGAGACGGCGCGCTTCGCCGGACTTTGTGATGTGTATCTTTTCCGGCAGACCGCCGATCGCCATGCCCTCCGGCGCTTCGACGGAGAGCGTGTATTCGCCGAGCGTCAGGCCGCCGAACGCGAACCTCCCGGCGGCGTCGGTGGCGGTCTTTGCGCCGGACGGTGACAGCCGGACGGCGACGCCGGAAACCGGCGTACCGCCCTCGGTCAGGATACCCTCGACCGTTGCCGGCCGCATCATCAGCGCGTCCTGTCCGCCGCGCGTCTCGCCCGCGCCGAGTGTGACCGACAGCGCCGCTTCACCTGCCGAAACATATCCGTCCGGCGCGGTGAATACAATATCAAAGCCGTCGGGGGGCAGGCCGTCAAACCGATAGCCGCCGTCCGCGCCGGTCGTCGCGGTCATCGTCTCCGGCCCGGTCAGCGTGACGGAAACGCCGGGCAGCGGCGCGCCGTCCGGCGTGCCGACAGTGCCCGAAACGGAAGCGGGCGCGTAGAGGCGCGCGACCCATCCGTCGCCCTCCCGGGCGACATGTGACAATACGCCATCCGGCGCGGCGGCGGAGAGCGTGTCGGAAGGCGCGATCAGCCCGGTCAAACGCGCCGTTTCGCCCGCTTTGGCCTCAACGGGATCCAAACCGGGCATCGACAGCGTGACGCGCGTTTCCGGGGATACGCCGTACCCTTCGACGCGCACGGCAACCGTGCGAACCGGCAGAACCGTCGCGTCGCAGCCTTCCATGCGCGCGGCAAACCCTTGCGGCGGCACAACCATCGCGGATGCGCCGGCAGGCGCGGTTTCAAACGCGTATCCGCCGAACGGGTCCGTGACACATTCAGCGACCGCCGCGCCGTCGCCGCCGACCAGCCGAACGGCGACACCGGTCATCGGGACGCCTTCGGCGTTTTTCACATGGCCGGAGGCCGCGTAGCGCGGCGCGGGTTTTTGCGCGAACGTCGCGACGGTGACCGTGAACGGCTGTCGAACCGCGACCTCGCGCGATTCGTCCGGCGCGACCGGATAGTCATAAACAAAGGAAACGACGCCGGAAACAGCAAAATCCGTGAACACGGGCGCGCCGTCCAGCGCGAACCGCCGCGCGAACGTCAGCGTGTCGCCGGACAGCGAGACGCCCGGTTCCGCCGGCGGGTCGATCGCGAAGGCCAGGTCGCGGACGGCGATGCCGTCCGTCTCACCGGCGAGCGAGAGCGCGATGTCCGCGCGGGCGTCCGCGTCAAGCAGGCTCGGCAGCGCGGTGACGGCTGCCGTGACCGTCGGCGCGCGCAGCGCGTCCGGCAGCGGGCGGACGGCGAGCGCGGCGGCCTTCGGCGGTTCGCCCGCGTACGGCGCGACGGTCAGCGGCAGGACTTCGCCCGCGTAGCGGTACCCGTCCGGCGCGCGCAGCATCGTCACCGTATAAGAACCCGCGGGAAGCGGCTCAGCGACCGCGAACAGGCCGTCGCCGCCGGGCGAAAATGTCAGCGCTTGCCCGCCCGACGCGTCGGTCAGCGCGAACAGCCCGCCCGCGACCGGCGCGCCCGTCGCGGCGTCCGTCAAACTAAATAGAAAGAAGCCCTTTTGCCCGCGCAGGACGGAAACGCACTCCGCGCGCCCGCCTGGATAGACCGTCGCGGTCAGCGCGCCTTCCGGCGGCGCGTAGCCCGCGATTTCGCCGATCGGGATCAGCGTATAGACCGCGCCGTCCCGCGCCGCGGCCACCTCGAGCGGCGCTTCCGGCCCGAGCTCGCCAACCGCCGTCCCGTCGGCGGTAAGCACCCTGTACCGCATCGGCACCGGCAGCAACCGCTCGTTCAGATCCGCGCCGACCGATATGCCCAGCGTGCGGACGGAGATGGTTCCGTTGCGGAGGTTCGTAAGCGAGGCCTCGGCGACGCCGCTTTTTGGCACGTTGACGGCCACCGGCGCTTCCGTCCGGTATCCGGCGGGCGCGCTGTCCTGCGTCAGCGTATAGGATCCGGCGGGCAGGCCGAAAAGCCTTGCCGCGCCGTCCGCGTCCGTCGTCAGCGCGTATGTTCCGCCGCCGCCCGTGAGCGTCAGCGCCTGTCCGGCCAGCGGTTCCGTCCCGGTGGCGGTTTCGCCCGTCAGCCGCAGGGAGAACCCGCGCGCGCCCGCCTTTCGGTTGACGACGACGACCTCGCCCGGCAGACGAAGCGGGATGTATCCTTCGTCCGTCTCGCCGGGATCCGGCTCGTAACCCGCTTGCGCGATTTCCTGCCGCAGATAGAGGTCGATCGAAAGCGGCAGCGCGAACGATGCCGTCGGCCCGTCCACCACGAGCGTACACGGCTTTGACGGATCCTTCGGGTCCGGAAACGGCACAAACCCGCCGGGCCCCTTCGCGTAGACCGCGAACACGGCGCGCGATGCGCCGCCGTCCGCGACGAACGCGAGCGTCTCGGGATCCAGCGATTGCAGCAGGACAGACAGGGTCAGCGTATGGGAAGCCGCGGCCTGGCCCGGGTACACGTACAGCGTATCCCGCAGCCGAACCGTCTCAGCGGAAGCTGCCAAAATCGGCGTAAAAACAAGCGCCGCCGCGAGGAGAAGCGCGCGTAGCCTCATGCGGACCTCCATTCTTTGATATTTGTATCCTATAGCATGCAACTTAAAAAGTCAATTCTGCGTCTATAGGGAGGACAGGGGTTGGATGGAATTGCAAAAAACGGAGACTGTGCTATACTCTGTACAGTAGCCTGCAAGGAGGATCATGATGAAGAAACGCTCCGTCTGGTTAGCGGCTTTGATGGCCATGCTGGTGTTCTGCGCGTCCGCGCACGCGGCTTCGGTGACCGATCTGCTCAAGGGATACGGATTGTCCGAAGCCGACGCGAAAACCGTTGAGAAGCTCGTTGAGAGCATGGGCGACAACGTGACCGAGGAGGACCTGCGCGCGTTGCTGTCGCAGTTCATCGCCGACCCGACGTCGAAAAAGCCGGGCTCGACGAGCGGCGACATCTATACCAACCCGGTCGGGTTCTCGTTCCGCGTTCCGGCCGGTTGGGCCATCCGCGAGGATCAGATCGGCATGAACGTCATGCTGGTTGGTCCGCAGAACGAAAACAAATTTTCTCCGACCATCGGCGTCGCCGTGTTTTCGGAAATCCGGCCGGATTTTGACACCAACACGCAGGCCGATTGGGACGCGGTGCTGTCGCAGTCGCTCGATAACTATCAGTTCGTCGCGCTGGACAACTTTACGTTCCTTGACGTGCAGGCGCACGAGTTCATCTGCATGCACGGCGAGAGCGAAAACAGCATGCTGGCGCAATACCAGATGTTCTTTAACAAGGACGGCCGCGCGTTCGTCATCACGATGACGACGGTCGCCGAGGAAGTTTCGCTGGACCAAACGCTGGAGATCTACGACAACTTCATGTCGGAGTTCCAGGTTTTGGCGGCGCAGGCCGGCATCGGTTGAGCGGGCTTTGATTTTTGCGGGCGCGCCTGGAAGGAAATAGCTTTCTGGCGCGTCTGTTTTTTGCATTCCGGCATTGGCATCATTTGCTGCATTTGGAGGAACTTGTGCGAAATCGTCGATGGATCTCGGTTTTACTTGCCCTTTGCGTCACGTTGGCGGCCGCGGTATCCTTCGCGGAACCGGCGCGCGAGCCGCTGCCCACCCGCTCGGTCTTCAGCAAGGCGTACGAGCGGCTTTTCGAGGCCGTTCAGTCGGGCCGTGCGCTCCGGTTTGATGTGCGCGTCGAACCGGAGGCGGTGCGGGACTACGCGAGCGCCGCGATGACCGCGCTGTCCGCCATGGTCGGCGCGGTCACGCTGTCCGGCGAGGTCGCGGCCGCCGAAGACGGCGGCATGTTCACCGTCGGCGTGAACATGAACGGCGCGACGGTGGCGTCATTCGGCCAGTCGGAGCGGGACGGCGGCGTCGCGCTCATGGTCGACGGCGAATGGATCGGCGCGGACGCCGAGGCGGACGGGCAGCTTTCCGAGGCGATCGGCCTTGGCGAGGCCGGCGCGGCGCTGCTTTCGCTGGACTACGCCGGATTGCGCAACGGGGATGTCCCGTTCTTTACCGTGCTCGGCGATCAGCTCGAACTGTTCTGGCTGCTCGCGTCGCCGTATTCCGAGGACAACGGCAATCTGCACCTCTCGTCCGGCGCGACATCCCACGGGATGACGTACACCATCGACACCGACGCGTTCCGCGAGATCATGACCGAATGGGTCGAAGGGTTCACGCGGGAAGGCCTTTCGTTCGGCATCCCCGGCACGCCGCTGACGCTTGGCGCGACGCCGGAAGGGTTCGACGCGCTCATGCTGAGCCTTCGCGCGTTTGCGCAAACCGCGACGCTGTCCGGGCCTGTCAAGATGAACATGGTGTTTGGCGAAGGCGATGTGCTGCGCTCGGCGCGGCTGAAAGGAACGTTGCTCGAAGGCAAGCGGAAAACGGATTTTTCGTTCAATTATTCCTGCGCTGTGACCAAAACGCGGATCACGCGGAAGTATTCGCTGGATTTCAGGCCGAAAACGGGCGACACGATCGTGCTGTCGGCGACGTCTTTGACCAGCAGCAACGGAAAGACCAGCGGCGCGCAGAACTTCAGCCTGTCCGCGAGCGGCACGTTTGGCGGCGAACCGTACCGGATCAAATGCGACAGTGAACTCGTCAACCGGTTTTCGGTCGCGAACGACGGGTTCCTGGGCGAACGCGTTACCGGCAAGACGGCGTTTTCGGTCAAGTACGCCAACAGCACGGTCGTGGACGCGTCCATCCAGCACGACGGCAACGCGCGCTCCGCGCAGGCCATGCAGGACATTTCCGCAAACGAAACGTTTGACATCGCAGTAAAAACCGCCGCCGGCGCGTTGTTTCAGGGTACGATCACGCTGTCGCTCGCGGCGGGCGATAAGCCGGATGCGCCGCCTGCCGCGGTCGCGCAGGTGAGCGAAATGGACGCGGATCAGTTGTACGCGCTCCGGGTGAAAATCGAAAACGCGTTTTCGAACGCAAGGATCGGGCTGATCGCTGCGCTGCCGTCGGAGGCGATGGAGGCGCTGCTGAACGCGTATTGACCGACAAAGTGAGGAGGGTGCTGCATGAAACGGCGGATCGCGGCGCTGGTATGCCTGTTGTTGTTCTTCGCGCCGGCCGCGCGCGCGGAGCGGGACATCGGCGCGCTGGCGCGGCTTGCGGAGGCGGACGGGCGCGTCCTTGGCATGGAAGTGTACCGAAAGACGAATCTCGCGTGGGGCAGCCTTCCGCTGGTCGATGCGGCTGCGAACAAGGCGCTTGAGGGCCTCTGCAATGCGCTTCGGATCGACACCCGCGCGCAGGGCGCATGGGATGCCGGATACGTTTCGCTCGACGTGATGCTGCAAAACACATCGGTATTTGATTTCACGCTGATGACCCGCGACGGCGTGTATTACGAGCAGTCGAACCTGCTCGGCGGCGCGACGGTCGGCGCGACAAAAGAAGAGTTCGCGGACTTCGTCGCGCGGCTGTCGGCCAAAAGCGGCGGCGCGATGCCGCAAAACATGGACATCCTGTTTGATTTTGTGCGCCTGGGGCTTGGCGGCGGCGACGTCAATGTCGATATGGACACGATCAACGCCGCGCTGGCCGCGATCGACGGATGGTCCAAGACCGCACTTGAGACAACCGAAAAGCTCCGGCCGGTATCGTACATGCCCGGCGCGTACTGCGCGCGCGCGGAGGTGATCCAGATCACGCGCGACGAGGCGCTGGCGCTGACCGCGGCTTTGGCCGATGTGATCGGCGGCGACGAGGCGCTTTTGATGGGCGCGGCGGCCGAACAGGTGTATCAGGGCGACGAAACCGCGCTGCGCGAGGCGGTCGCGAAGGCGAAGGAAACGCTGGAAACGTTGCCCGACGCGCTCGGCGAAGCGCTGCCCGAGGGCCTTGCGCCGGCTGAGTATCGCGAGTTGTTCGGCACTGACGGCAAACTCGTCACAAAGCAGGTGCAAGTGTTCCTGCCGGGCGACGCGCTGCTCTTCCTCGAGTGGCAGCCGACGGAGGCGGGTATCAGCTTCCTGTACGCGTCGCTGACGGTGCTGAACAGTGGATGGGAGCTGCGGGTCTCGATCGACCGTGGCGAGGAACTGACTGTCGCGGGCGTTTCGAAGCTACGCGACCGGATCGTCGCCGAGGTGAAGTTTATTGATCCTTCCATGTCATTCGGCGCGATGCAGTCAACGATCCGCGAGGTGGAGCGGAAGGACGGCGTCGAGACAATCGAAACCAAAACAAACTGGACGATCGACAGCCCGCAACTAATCGGCGACAGCGGCGCGCTGACGATCGGCGCGAACACGACCGACGTCGCGTCCGGCGCGCTCGAGACATACAAACGCGCAAAAAAGACCGATTGGACGATCAACGGGCTTGGCAGCGGCGAAACGCTGGTGCTGACCGTGACGACGGATACAGCGCTGCGTGCGGCCGACGCGCCGATCGATCCGGCGGGCACCGTGGAACGGCTCGGCGCGATGGACGACGCCGCGTTCGAAGCCTTCCTCAAGCGCGTTGAGCTGGGCCTGACGCAGGTCGTCTATACGATCTTCGGCCGCCTGCCGCCGGAAACCGCGGGCTATGTGCAGGGATGGCTTTTTCCGTGACGGGAAGGGAATGAGGAAGGGGGGGCCGCTGCGCTGGATTTTGGTCAGCACGGCGGCCTTTTTTGGAGCTGTATGATACCAAAAACATTAACTATAGCAGGGCATGTTCATGAAAAGAACTGAGCGTTACAGAGGACAGCTTCAAGGAAGTCGAGCCGGAGGGAGCACATATAGCGTTTGATAGGGGTAGTTTCAGAGGAGGGATG
>JAVBOQ010000328.1:0-4315 GCA_031550455.1 Eubacteriales bacterium | reverse complement strand
CGGAAGGCGCGGTGACGAGGGGATTCCGGGCGGGGGACGCCGGGCGGGGGACGCCAGGAGGCTCTTCCTCCTGGACCTCCGCCAAAGGGGTTAAACCCCTTTGGAAACCCTTCTGTGGGGGCGGGGGTTTCGTAGCGCTTGTCTGCCTTGAGGCGAAAGGTACGGGATTTCGCAGAACCTTGGGTCCTTTGGCAGGGTCCGGGACGGAGGCCCGTCCCCTTACATCCATCTCACAAGTGCCTCGTTCTCGAGGCGTTCTTTTATCGTTTCGCCGTTCCCGCACGTAAAGCGCCACGCGCACGCGCCCTTGCGGCTCCGGATCACGCGGAACATGCCGCCCTCATAGACGACCGCGCAGTCGTTCTCAATCGCGATCGCCGCGCCTCGATAGGTTTTCAGGAACGCGTCGAACGGCGCGACGCGCTCGTCATAATGCGGGCAGCAAAGCCCCGGGAGGATGCCGATGCCGCCGGTCGCGATGTACGCGCCGGTCTCGTCCAGTTCGGAATCGCTGAACCCTTTTTCGTGCCAGCAGATCGCGCCCGCGCTCAGGCCGGAGAGCAACGCGCCGCGCCTGTGCGCGGCCCTCAGCAGTTCGTCGATTCCCCTTGCCCGCCACGCCTCGATCATTTTTTTGGTATTGCCGCCGCCGACATAGAGCAGGTCGGCGGTCTCGATTTTTTTGCGGATCGCCTCGTCGGTCGCCTTTTCCGTCAGGAAAAGCAGGTTGTCCGTTCTGCAGCCGAGCTCGCGGCCGTACACATCGCGAAACGCGCGGCAGTATTCGTACGCCTCGCCGCTCGCGGTCGGGATGAACAGCGCGCGGGGCCTGCCTTTGCGGGTCATCGCGACGATCTCGCGGTCGATGGCGAGGGTGGTCAGTTCGCGTAGCTCGCCGCCGCCGATCGCCACAATCGGGCCCGTCATTTGGTTTCCTTTCCGTCGCCGCGGTGCATGATCTCGACGATGACGCGGTTCGTGGCGCGCATGCCCTGCTTTGCGAGCGCGCCGAGGTTTTCAAACAGCGTGCGCCATTCGCCGGACAAAATGCCGTTGTCGCCCGGAATGCCCATGTCCTCGACCGCCAGATAGGCAGACTCGACCGCGAGCCCCGCGGCCAGTTCAACCTTGTTCGCGCAGCCTTCCTTCGCGCCGTCGCAGATCATCCCGGAGATCGAGCCGATCATGTTCTGCGCCGCCAGCAGCATCTGCTCGCATGTGCCGCCGAGCATGTAGACGATGCCGACCGACGCGCCGAGGCCGGACGACACGCCGCACGCGCACAGCGCGGACAGGCTGCCGACGTGCGCCTTGCCGTACACGTTGACCAGATGCGCCAGCGCGAGCGCGCGCAGCTTGGTTTCCCGCGTCGCCGCGGTCGTCTGCGCGACGCCTTCGATCGTCATCGTCACCGTGATGCCTTGGTTGCCGCTGTCCGTCGCGGACATCACGGGCAGCGGCACGCCGGACATCCGCGCGTACGCGGCGGTCGCGCACAGGTATTTCGCCTGCGTCATCGGCGAGTGGCCCAGCGCGCCGCGCCGGATCAGCGCCCGCATCGCCCGGCCCATCGGCAGTTCCTCGCCGGCCTCGGCGACGGCCAGGTTCATCCGGACGCCGTCTTCCAGGAAGGCAAGGCCGTCAAGCGGCGCTTCGCGGACAAAATCAAGCATTTCCCTGAGCGAATACCGCAGGATCGGCGCTTCGCCAGCCTCGCGCCTTGCCGGCGCGCGCTCGTCCGGGAACGGCGCGTGCACGACTTCGACGATATTGTCGTGCCGGTCGACGGTCGTCACGCGGACGCGGTCGCGGTCCGTTTCGAGCACCGTCTGGATGTACAGCCCGTCCGCCTCCGGACAGACCGATACGCCGACAAGCCCTTCCGCGACGTACCGCTTCGCCTCGGCAAGCGCCTCGGGCGTCACCCGCCCGAGCACGTTAAACCCTTTGTCCGCGTCGCCCGCGGTCACGCCAAGCGCGGCGCACAGCGCGATGCCGCGCTCGTCCGCGCCGGGAATGCCGACGCCGCCGGCGTTCTTGTACAGGAACTCATCCAACTTGAGGGTGACGCGCCGAAACGCGCCCTCGGCGTGCCTGCGCGCCGTCGCGGCCGACAGCGCGATCGCGCCGGGTTCCGTGCATCCGGTCGACGGCTTGATCGTGTTTCGCAGCGTTTCTAAAAAAAATTCGGCGTTTGTCTGCATCGCTTCCTCCGTATACTATTGCCTGGATGTCGCCCCGCGCGACGCCGCGAGTTTTTCCATGCCTTCGGTCATCATGACCGTCCGGTCGTTGAGCACCCAGAGCGCCTCGACGCCGTCGAGCGCGTCGACGTATGCGCGGCCCTGCTCATACGGCATCAGGAACACGGCGGTCGACAGAAGGTCGGCGTACCCGGAGTCCTCGGTCACGATCGTCACCGCGCGCACGTAATCGCCGGGTTGCATCGTTTCCGGGTCGATCAGGTGGTGGTAGCGCTTGCCGTCGATGTCGATGTAGCGCTGGTAGTCTCCGCTGGTGACGATCGACGCGCCGCTGACGATCAGCTTGTCGAGGATGTCCGATCCGTCGGTGGCAAACAGCGCGCCGTCCGGATCCTGCACCTGAATGACCCACGCGCGCCGCCCGTCGCGCGGCGGTTCGCCGCAGCGGACGTTGCCGCCCGCGCTGATGACGAACGACGTCATGTCGCTTTTGAGCATCCATTGCGCGACGACCTCGGCCGCGTATCCCTTCGCGACCGCGCCGAGGTCAAGCCTGATCGCGGGATCGAGGAACGCGACCGTGCCGTTCGCCTCGTCGAGCGCGACGTCGTCGAAATCCGTGTGCGCCGCGGCCGCCGCGAGCGCTTCCTGCGCGGGCAGGTACTTCGCTGCGTTTTCAGGGTCATACTCCGCGTCGACCCGGAAGTCGTGCCACAGCGAAAGCACCGCGCCGAGCGCGACGTTGACGGTGCCGTTTGTCTCCGGCTGCATCCGCTTGCAATAGGCCAGCAGCTCGATCAGCTCCGGTTCCGCCGCAACCGGGCCTTTACCCGCGTCGCGGTTGACCGCGAACAGGTTGTGAACGCCTTCGTACGCGTTGTATCTGTCATAAACCTTGTGCAGCCGCTCGAACAGCGCCCGCGCTTCCGCCGTGACGCGGTTGAACGTCGCCTCGTCCTTCGTGAAGCCGATGATCGTCACGATCGTGTCGAACGTACCGAAGAAGGACATCGAATGCTTCGCGTATCCGTCGTCCGAAGCGCCGCAGGCGGTCAGGGACGGCAGCGCCAAGCACATCGCGAGCAGCAAAGCTGCGAATTTTTTCATGCGGGAACTCCTTCCGCCGGCGCGACGGCCGGACATTGCCATCATAGCACGGATCGGGGAAAAAGAAAATGTGGTATAGCCAGCGAGGATGTGGTATACTCTAAAGGTTGATTCTGGTTTCTTCGAAATGATTCGCGTCGCCAAGCCGCGGCGCGTCGCATAAGGTACCATAGTGTCCTGTCGAAGGAAAAAAGATTGGGCAACCCGCGCGATTTCCGTCGGTGCGGTTGCTTTGTTTGCTTGTCAACGCAAACGGAAAGGAGAGATTGAATGGCGGATAAACCTAAATTGCGCATCATACCGCTCGGCGGGGTGGAGGAAATCGGCAAGAACATGACCGTCTTTGAGTACGGAGAGGACATGATCGTTGTCGACTGCGGACTCATCTTCCCAAGCGAGGATATGCTGGGCATCGACCTTGTCATCCCTGACATCACATACCTTCAGCAAAACGCGGACCGGCTCCGCGGCTATGTCATCACCCACGGGCATGAGGATCACATCGGCGCCGCGCCGTACGTGTTCCGGCAGGTGCCAGCACCGGTGTACGCGACGCGGCTGACGATGGCACTGATCGACTTAAAGCTCAAGGAGCACAAGGTCAATAACATACAGATGAACGTGATCAAAGCCGGCGATACGGTGAAAATCGGCGCTTTCAAGGTGCAGTTCATCAAGGTATGTCACTCGATCGCGGGCGCGGTGGCGGTCGCGATCACGACGCCAGAGGGCACGGTGCTGCACACCGGCGACTTCAAGATCGACTACACGCCCGCCGACGGCGAGACGACTGACCTGGCGATGATCGCGAACCTCGGCAACCACGGCCTGCTGGCGCTACTGGCGGACTCGACGAACGTTGAGCGGCCCGGGTTCACGATGACCGAACGCAGCATCGCCAAGACGTTCGACAGCTATTTCCGCGACGCCAAAGGCCGCGTGATCGTCGCGACGTTCGCGTCGAACATCAGCCGCATCCAGATGAGCGTCGACGCGGCGATCCG
>JAVBOQ010000165.1:0-9271 GCA_031550455.1 Eubacteriales bacterium | reverse complement strand
TCAAGCGCCGCGACGGTCGCCTCCACCGTCGGCCACATGTCGGACGCCTCGGCGACCAGAACGAACCGCACGCCTTCGTCCCCGGCCGGCATCAGCCATTGCCTGAACTCCAGCCGCTTTTCCAAGGACGCGTTGAACATTTTGATCTTCAACCCGCCGCCGTTCACTTTCGCCTGCGACGTCTTGCCCTTTTGCACGGTGATATCGTTCAGCTTCGAAAGCAGAACGCGGGTATTCAGACCGTCTGTCACGACCGGCTCGACATAGCGGCTGTTGTGCGCATATACCGCGTTTTGAATGACCGTCGCGATGTCCGAAGCCGGGTACTTGTCGAGCTTTTCCCCAACGGTCAGCGCCTCTGCGGGCAACGAGCCGGTTTCCGTGCAGCCCTCCAGTTGCTTGACGGGCGCTTCCGCACCATAGTATGCGCCGGAACTGAGCGTCACGGACTCGCCGTAGGCGATCGCGGCGCGAACGGCCTGTATCGCGACGCCGCCCGTGCCGCCGTTGCCGCCGAACAACTGGCAGCGGTCTGACAGCACAAGATCCGGCGTCTCCGCGCCCGGAGCCGTCCGCTCCATCGACACGGCCGGGCCGCCCTTCTCCGACACGCCGCCCAGCAGCCTCGCGTCGCCGGAAACGGTGATTTGCGAAATGACCTGACAGTTTTCGCACGGCGCCGACGCGACCGCCGCGCCGCCCACATACGGCGAGCGGCCGCCGCTGACGATGACGCGTTCGCCGATGGACGCCTTCAGGCAGGACGGCGCGCGTAGGCCCGCGCCGCCTTCTGCGAGCCCCGCGTTGCCGGATAGCGACGCGTCGCCGAGGACGCGCACATTGCCGGAGCAGCCGACGACCCGGATGCCGTCTCCGCCGACGAGGTGGCCGATGCCGCCCATGACAGTGGCCTTGCCGGATATGATCAGCCCTTCGATGTCGCCTTCAAGCACGACGCCGTCGCCGCCGCGCTCGCCGTTTGCGCCGCTGTTGCCGCCGGTCACATGCGCGCCGTCGGCCAGCGCCACGATCGTTCCCTGCCCGCGCAACGTCAGCGCCGCGCCGCCGTTTTCGTCGTCCAACCCGTTGACGCCTTCAATCAGGATGTCCTGAAAAACAACCGTGCCGCCTTCTATGACGACGCCCGTCAGCGTTTTGCTGTGGCCGTTGACGATGACCTTTCCGTTCGGCGTCAGCGGTTCCTGCCCGGAACAGTCGATGCTGTCCGGAAGGTCGATCGTCGCCGCGCCGGACGCGATCTGCTTTTGTAACCAGGCGTAATCCGCTATCGGTTCAGACTTCGCGGCCATCGCCGGAAGGCCCGCCGAGAGCAGCGTGATCATCAGCATGAACGCCGTGAAAGCTTTTGTTTTCCGCATAGTCGCCTCGCTTGCCGTATTGGTTTTCCGCCGGTTGGACGCCGACGTACACATATTATAGCACAAAAAAAACCGCAACGAAAGTGCCAGTCCTTGACATTCGCTGTGCCAGCATTTATGATGATAGGTGGATAAGTCTACGCATCCACCCGTATATGGAGGTGTGCTTGTTGAAAGTCGACCTTTCATGCCCGATCGAGCTTTGGGAATACGCTTTGCCGACCAAAGAAACGAAGTTTTGTTCCTTTACGTTTTTTAACCTGGGAGAGCGTCCCATTGCCTCCATTCAAATCACCGTAACCTGTTACGATGACAAGAACGAGGTACTTTCGCGTTGCGTGGAGAGGCCGATGGCACTCGAAGCCGCGGGCCGCGAGCCGTTCACCGTCAAGCTGACCACCGAGGAGCTGCCCGTCGATTCGATCGATCTGGTCGTCGACAAGGCGTGGTACGAGGACGGCGACGAATGGCGCAGGGCGCAGGAGGCGCGGCTCGTTGACTACTCGCCGAACGAGCTTCCGCCGAACCGGAAGCTGGAGCAGCTTCGCTACGTCGCGGGCAACGACGCGGTCGGATACCCGAGCGACCAGAAATACGTGTGGATCTGCGTCTGCGGCCGCGTCAACGCGGTGGAAGAAACCTCGTGCCGCCGCTGTTCGCGGATGAAGGTCGACGTATTTGAGCTTTACTCCTATGAGGCCGTGCAGGGGTCGATCGACAAGCGCGAAAAGGAACTCGAACAAAAGGCCATCCTCGCGCGCGAGGAAGCGTCCCGCCAGGAGTTCCTGCGCCAGGAAAAAGCGCGCCGGAAAAAGCGCAACCGCAGGTTCCGCACGGCCGCGATCTGCGTTACGATGGTGCTGCTCGTTACGTCGTACCTGTTCGTCGTTCTTGGCATGCCGGAACTGCGCTACCAGACCGCGCTGGCCGCGCTCAACGCTGGCGAGATTGAAAAGGCGCGGACGTCGTTCGTCGATCTGCTGGACTACCGCAACTCGCCGGAAAAGGTCAAGGAGTGCGACTACCGCACGGCAGAAAAGCTTCTCTTATCCGGAGCGGAAAGCGATATCGATCTGGCGTCGGAGACGCTGACCGGGCTCGGGGTGTATCCAGGCGCGGATGAACTGTTGATGGAGGCCGCATACCTCAAGGCCGGACTGACGGAGACCCGTCAGGACTACGCGACCGCGGCCGAGATGTTTGCAGGCATTCCGGGCTATAAGGACGCGGACACAAGGGTAAAAAGCGCCAACTACAAGCTCGCGACGCAAAAAATGGACGACCGCGAATACGAGGCGGCCGGGCAGCTCTTCCGTCAGCTCGCGGGGTATCTGGATTCCGCGGTGCAGGAAAAGGAATGCGTATACCGCCCCGCGCGCCAATTGATGGCGGAGGGCAGGTACGACGAGGCCGCGGACATGTTCGGCTCGATCCCCGGGTACACCGACTCCGACGCGCAGCGCAAGCAGTGCCTCTATCAAAGCGCGCTCAAGGCGCAGCTCGCGGGCGATTATGAGCTCGCGTGGGACCGCTTCCTGCTGCTCGGCAGCTATGAGGACGCGGACGAGCAAATGAAGCACAGCATGTGGCTGGCCGCCAACAAGGCGATGGACACCGGCAACTACGACTCCGCGCGCGAACTGTACGAAAAGATTCCGGGCTACAACGACGCGGACGAGAAGGCGAAGGAATGCGCGCTGCGCCCCGCGAAGGCGATGATGGCGGAAGGCATGTACGCGCAGGCCGCCGAACTGCTCAAGGTGATCACCGATTTCGAGGACGCGAGCGCGCTGTACAGGCAGTGCGCCTATGAGCAGGGCCAGGCCGCTTTCCGGGCCAGCGATTTTTCGAAGGCGATCGGCTTCTTTGAGGAAGCGAAGGATTACAGCGACGCCGCGGATATGATCGACCAGTCGAAGTATAAGGCCGCGGAGGCGCTTCTCTCCTCCGGCGACTATGTCGGCGCGTCGGAAGCGTTCGCCGCGATGGGCGCGTACAAGGACGCGGCCGACCGCTCCCAAAAGGTGCTGTACGACTACGCGCAAAAGGCGTTTGACGCCGAGGACTTCACCGTAGCCGCTGAACGCTTTGCGGCGCTATCGGACTACTCGGACGCCGCGCAGCGCGCGCTTGAGTGCGCGTACCGGCTCGCGATGAAGACGCTCGACGGCGGCGACAAGGCGGCCGCGTACGCGGAACTGACCGCGATCACAGGCTATAAAGAGGCCACGGAAACCGCAAAGCGCGTCGCGTTCGAAATGGGCGAGGAAGCGCTTGCCGCACAGGATTTCGCGGGCGCGATCGACGCGTTCACCAAGGCCGGCGACTATCCGGAGGCCGCGGCGCAGCTTAAGGAAACAAAATATCAGGAAGCAATCGGCCTGATGGAGCAAAAAAAGTACTACGAAGCGGTGACGCTGTTCGCGACGATCGGCACCTACAAGGATACGGTACTCTATATGACCGAATGCTTCACCGCCTGGCTTCAGGACGCCGCAAACCTCGCAGTCGATCTGTATAACGAAGGCAAGTATGCAGAAGCCGTCGCCGTGCTGCGCGAAACCAAGGTGGATACGATGGTCGGCAACCCGTATCCCGAGTTGCTCGACCTGTTCTGGGATTGCAATTACGAGGCCGCCCGCGCGCTGATCGACGAGGGAAAGGCGCTGGAGGCGTACGGCTATCTGATCGCCTGCAAGGGCTTCAAAAACGCCGACACACTGCTGAACAAGAACATCTACCGCCTGCTCGGTACCTGGGTGGCCGCCGACGGCGGCGTGTACGCGTTCTATATGAACGGCACCTGCGACCTGAACGGCAAAAAGCAATATTTCAACATGCTCAACGCCTACGGGATCTTCACCGGTGACTCGCCGGACGACCTGACCCGCACGATGAGCTATTCCAGCGGCAGCGAGAACCGGCTGCAGATTCGCATCGACGCGACCGGCAAGGTCCTGCGGCTCGACCGCACCGCGCCGGCGCAGATCACCCCGACGAACGCGCAGGCGGACGACGCCCCGGCGGACGAAGAAGGCGAGGCCGACGAGGACGCGGAAGCGGAGGACGCGGAAGACGACGAAACCGCGGACGACGGCGGCGATGATACGGAGGCGGACGGCTGAGCCGTCGCGGCAAGCGGTGGGTATTTTCGCGGAAAAGGACCCGGGAGCGGATCCCGAGTCCTTTTCCTTTTGCGGCGGCGCTTTCCCCGGCTTCCCTTGCAAGCCCTTTCGCTCAGCCCTTTTGCATTGATAAAGAAACATCTTCCATTTTGCCGTATATTGGTTTATAATAGTCCGAATACTCGATGCATGTCGTTTGCGCATGCATTCTGACGGAGGGCAAGAAGCATGGCAGGAAAAGGAGGTCCGCGATCCATCCGTTGGCTCGCGATGACCGGCATTGTCAGCATTCTGCTCGCCTTTGTCTGTCTGTTCTTTCTGATTACGCGAACCTCCATGCTTGACATGCTGCTCCGGTCGGAACAGGAGTACCTCGACAAGCAGGTCGAAGTCGTCAGCGGCATCTTGAAGGAGTCAAACGACTCCCTGCTTTCTTTCGGCCGCGACTTTGCGCTCTGGAGCGACACGGTGGATTTTGTCCGCGGCGAGTCGCCGGATTTCATCAAGGAAAACTGGCCGGAAAGCACGGTACTCCAGTTCAGCTCCCATGACTTTCTCATTGTGAAGGACAAGCTGGGCAACGACGTATACGCCGAGTGCTACGACCACACGGCGGGCAAGGTCATGCCGCTGCCCGAGGGATTCACGGACTTCTTGAAGCCCCTTTCGAAAACCGTGCTCGCCAATTACATGCTCCTCTCACCCGTCAGCGCCTCCGACACCATGATCGGTACCACGGGCATTGAGTTTTTTCAGGGAAAGGCGTACAACCTGGCCCTTGTTCCGGTCATCGTCGTCGGCGAGATGGAACGCCCGGCCGGCGTCGCGATCTTTGGCGATTTTTTGGGCGACGCGGAGTTAAAGCGCCGCACGCACTATACCAGGACAAGCTTTGAAATGCTCGACCAGATGGATGCCGCAGGCATTCAAAGCGTCCGTATACAGACGGTTGATCCGGAGGTCGCCACGGCTTACCTGCCGCTTGAAGATATCCACGGCAACCCGATCGAGCTGCGCATGAACGCGCCGCGAAGCATCTACAAGGACGGTCAGCAGTCGATTCACTACGCGAGCATCATGTTGATCGCGGCCGTAGCCCTGCTGGTCGTCGTGCTGTCACGCATGCTGTACAAGCTCGTGATATCACCGGTGGAAAAAATCAGCCGGGCCGTTTCCCTGGTTTCCGCGACCAGCCAGTACAACGCCCCGGACCAAATCAACAGCCGCGAACTGGCCGGCTTGAACCGCTCCATCTCCGAAATGTTCGACAGGCTGCATCAGGCCGCGCGCCTCATCGAGGAAACGAGCGTCTCGATGAACGCGACAAAGAGCATCCTGAACGGTCTGGACGCGTTCCTGTACGTCACCGACATGGGAACAGACCAAATTCTGTTTATCAACGACCGCATGAAGGCGCACCTGTCCCTGGACGACAGCGTGGTCGGCAAGGTCTGCTGGAAAGCGCTCTGGCCGGGGCTCAAGGCCCGTTGCGACCGCTGCCCGCTTCACATACTGCACGAAAACCCCAAAGCGATGCCGGTGCATGAGGTGCATCAGGCCGAAACCGATCAGTATTTCCACGCGACGGACTGCCTGATCGAATGGACCGGCGGTCGGTTGGTTCACCTGCAGCACTGGGTGGACATCACCGAGACGCGCAAGCTCGAGAAAGACCTGATCGCCGCGAAAGAGCAGGCCGAGTCTGCAAACCGCGCGAAGAGCGACTTTTTGTCCGGCATGAGCCACGAGATGCGCACGCCGATGAACGCGATCATCGGCATGACCAACATCGCGAAGGCCTCCAATGAGCTTGCCAAGAAGGAATACTGCCTGGACAAGATCAACAACGCGTCGCTGCATCTGCTCGGCATCATCAACGACATCCTCGACATGTCCAAGATCGAGGCGAACAAGCTGGAGCTGTCGATCGCGGAATTCCACTTCGAGAAGATGCTGATGCGCGTCGTCAACGTGATCAACTTCCGGATCGAGGAAAAGGACCAGACGTTCCTGATCGACCTGGATCAAAACGTCCCCTTCACTCTCTTCTCGGACGAGCAGCGCCTGGCGCAGGTGATCACCAACCTGCTGTCAAACGCCGTGAAGTTTACGCCGGAGCACGGCGCCATCACGCTGTCCGCGCGCGTTGTTACCGACAGCGACGACTGGTGCCTGCTGCGCGTCGCCGTGCAGGATACCGGCATCGGCATATCGGAGGAGCAGAAAACGCGCCTGTTCCAGTCGTTCGCGCAGGCCGACAACAGCATCTCCCGGAAGTTTGGCGGCACCGGGCTTGGCCTCGCGATCTCGCGCCGCATCATCGAAATGCTGGGCGGCCGCATCTGGGTCGAATCAACGCTCGGCCACGGCGCAACATTCTTTTTCGAAATCGAAATGAAGAAAGGCGCATCCGCCACGCCAAAGCCGCTCATGACGAATGTCACGCTGCAAAACCTTCGCGTTTTGGCCGTCGACGACTCGGCCGAGGGGCTCGTGTATTTCAAAAGCCTGATGGATTCCTTCCGGCTGCATTGCGACACGGCGGTCGGCGGGAGGGAAGCCGCCGCGCGCATTGAGGCCGCGGACGCGCCGTACCATATCGTTTTCGCCGACTGGAAAATGCCGGACATGGACGGCGTTGAGCTGACGCGCCGCATCAAACTGCTGGACGAGCGCGTCACGGTCATTATGATGGCGTCCGTAGCCGAATGGAGCGCGATCGAACAGGAAGCGCGCCGCGCGGGCGTCGATTTCTTCCTGCAAAAGCCGATCTTCTCCTCGCTGCTGATGGATTGCATCAACAATTGCCTGCAGCGCAACGCATTGACCCATCCCGCGATGTCTGGCCAATCGCACGCGAACCAGTACGCGGGCAAGCGCATTTTGCTCGCCGAAGACGTGGAAATCAACCGCGAGATCGTGATCACGCTGCTCGACGAAACCGGCGTATTGATTGAAACGGCGGAAAACGGCGAGGTGGCGTTGCGGAAGTTTGAAAACCACCCGTCGGCGTACGACATGGTCTTCATGGACATCCACATGCCCGAGATGGATGGGTACGAGGCGTCGCGGCGCATCCGCGCGCTGCCCGTGCCGGAGGCCAGAACCATTCCGATCGTCGCGATGACCGCGAACGTGTTTCGTGAGGACGTGGAAAAATGTTTCGAAGCCGGCATGAACGCGCATGTGGGGAAACCGATCGACATGGCGGAACTGTTCCAGGCACTGGACCGGTACCTGCAGGTTCCCGTGAGCGGGGCGTAAGCGCAGGGCAAGGGCCTGAAAAAGCGCCAGACAAAAATGCTGGCGCTCGCGTAGCTGCAGATTTGACTATTGGTTAGACGGCGGGCAACCTCTCCGTTTTTTTCTAGAAAGCGCAAGCCCACCGAAGCCGCTGATGACTGCCATATAGAATCCAAAGTCATAGGCAAAACCACTATTGTATTTTTCGTATATCCCCACGCTTTTGTTGAAGAGGGAGTATATCAGTGAAAATGGCGCTATCCACCCATGCCATACGCCAGAGAAAAATCCGGCAGGATTGTCTGTGGAGTTGGTATCATCTCCGGGAACGCAACCGGTCATGAGTGCACATAATACAACGAGCATCAGACACAGCACTCCGACCTTGATCCACCGCTTATCCATTTCTTCTTCACCCCCAATTATGAATGCGTTTCTATGCGCACCATGGTACTACCCGCTGGTAAATCTTGCAACCAAAACCGTTCCAATCCTACCATCCGCCGTGCAAGCTGTCGGATATTACTCGCATCTCCGTTACAGTAGTGTAATACCAATTCCAAACCTTGCCGCATCGTCGCGGCGGATCTTTTTCCATACGGCGTTGTCGCTCTCCACTCGGCGTAGCGCTGCTACGCCTCGTTCCAGCTCCTAGCCTGATGAAAAAATCGCTCGCCGCTTTGGATGCGTTAAGATTTTCCATTGGTATCAATCAGGCTATCGGCTCCTTTCCGAGCGCATGAAAAAGCGCCAGAAAAAAATGCTGGCGCTCGCGTCGCTCTTTGTGCGGTACGGACTACTTTCTATATCCGCATTTGGGGCACACGCCGTTTTCATTCAGCAGGATGCCGCACAGCGGGCAGCGGTCCTTTTCTTCCTTGGGCGCATACGATTCCGTGGCGCCATTGACGCCGCTGGTAAACGTGATCTTCACGATGTTCAGTTTGTCCTTCAGCAGATCATAGACGATCTTGATCATGCCTTCGACGGTCATGGTTTCTTTCGTGACCACCAAGCGGCACTCCGGATAAGCTGTCGCAAGTTCTGTCTTGAAAGCCGGGCCCTTCTGCATGTTGGTTGGCGCTCCGTCCTTGATGCCCTGCGCCTCATATACGCCGAGAATCGCGGGGAGCAGTGGGTCGTCCTCTCTCAAAATCAGCGCGTGGTCGAAGTTCTGCAACACTTCCCAAGCGGTTTTCTTGATCTCGTTGCAGGGGAACACCATATTCACACCCGCGTTTACGGTATCTTCAACCTCGAGCGTCAGGATTCCTGTGTGGCCGTGCAAATACTGGGCTTCGCCTTTGAACCCATAGAACCGATGGGCGTATTGCAAATCCAATGTTGTGAAGCTTCTCATGACTATTCTCCTTCATGATGTATTTATACCAATTCCAAACCTTAGCGCATCGTCGCGGCGGATCTTTTTCCATACGGCGTTGTCGCTCTCCACTCGGCGTAGCGCTGCTACGCCTCGTTCCGGCTCCTAGCCGGATGAAAAAATCTCTCGCCGCTTTGGATGCG
>JAVBOQ010000116.1:0-4422 GCA_031550455.1 Eubacteriales bacterium | reverse complement strand
GACATGAAGGGCGGCCTGCCGATCCTGTTTAACATCTACAACAACCAGTACGGCATGGGCGGGCAGACGCGCGGCGAAACGATGGCGTACGACTTCCTCGCGCGGATCGGCGCGGGGATCACGCCGAACCAGATGAACGCGGAGCGCGTCGACGGGTTCAACCCGCTGGCCGTCGCCGAGGCCACCGCGCGCAAGAAACAGATCCTGCTCGACCGCAAAGGCCCGGCGCTGCTCGACGTCGTGACGTACCGCTTTGGCGGCCATTCGCCGTCCGACTCGTCGACCTACCGCACCAAGGAAGAGATCGACGCCTGGATGGCGGTTGACCCGTTGGTCACCTTCCGCGCGCAGTTGGTCGAGGCGGGCGTCGCGACCGAAGCCGAATGCGACACGGTGCTCGCGGAGGCCTCGTCCGCGGTGTTCAAGGCGTACCAGAAGGCGATCGACGCTTCGGTTTCGCCGCGCATCGACATGGCAAAGAACCCGAACGCGATCGCGGAGCTGATGTTCACGAACGGGCGTGTGATGAAGATGGAAGACCGCCCGGCAGATGTGCTGCTTCCAAAAGGCGACGACCCGCGCTCCCAGGCGATCGCGAAGAAGGAACGATTCCACCTCGACAAGGACGGGAAGCCTGTCTCCAAGAACCGCGTCTACCAGTTCCGCGACGGCCTGTTCGAGGCGATCATCGACCGGTTTTATGAGGACCCGACGCTGGTCAGTTACGGCGAGGATGTCCGCGACTGGGGCGGCGCGTTTGCGGCCTACCGGGGCTTGACCGAGGCGCTGCCGTACCACAGGCTGTTCAACGCGCCGATTTCGGAGGGCGCGATCGTCGGCACGGCGGTCGGCTACGCGATGTGCGGCGGCCGCGCGCTGGTGGAATTGATGTACTGCGACTTCCTGGGCCGCGCGGGCGACGAGGTGTTCAACCAGATGTCCAAGTGGCAGGCGATGAGCGCCGACGTCATCAAGATGCCGGTTGTGCTGCGCGTGTCGGTCGGATCGAAGTACGGCGCGCAGCATTCGCAGGACTGGTCGAGCCTTTGCGCGCACATTCCGGGCCTGAAGGTCGTGTTCCCGGCGACACCGTACGACGCGAAGGGCCTGATGAACGCCGCGCTGACCGGCACCGACCCTGTCGTCTTCCTCGAAAGCCAGCGCGTCTACGACTTCTCCGAGCAGTTCCACGAGGGCGGCGTGCCGGAGGGATACTATGAGATCCCGATCGGCGAGCCGGACGTCAAGCGCGTCGGCAAGGACGTGACGATCCTGTCGATCGGCGCGGCGCTGTACCGCGTGATGGACGCCGCGAAAGCGCTGTCCGAAAAGTACGGCATGGAGGCCGAGGTGATCGACGCCAGGTCGCTTGTGCCGTTCAACTACGAGCCGCTGCTGGCCTCGGTCAAGAAGACCGGTCGGCTCGTGCTCGTTTCCGACGCGTGCGCGCGCGGCAGCTTCCTGTCCGACATCGCCAGGAACGTCACCGAGCTCGCGTTTGACGACCTCGACGCGCCGCCGGTCGTCGTCGGGGCGAAGAACTGGATCACGCCCGCGCACGAGCTGGAGACGTCGTTCTTCCCGCAGCCCGCGTGGATTCTCGACGCGATCCACGCGAAGATCGTGCCGCTGCCGGGCCATGTCATGACGACGAACCAGACCGCCCGCGAGCAGATCCGTCAGGCGAAGGTGGGGGAATAGGCGATGAAAAAACTGCTTATATTGTTGCTGTCGGCCGTCATGCTCCTTTGCGCGTCCTGCGCGGCCGCCGACGCGTGGAACACGGACAACATTGTGTACAAACCTGGCGACATTAAGACGACGGACGCCGAAAAGGCCGCCGGTCTGCCGGTTTTTGTTATCACGATGCAGGACGGCGCTGAAATGCGCGGTGAACTGTATCCAGAAATCGCGCCGCAGTCGGTCGGCAACTTCATCGCGCTGGCGAACAGCGGCTATTACGACGGGCTGATCTTTCACCGCGTGATTCCGGGGTTCATGATCCAGGGCGGCGACATCCTTGGCAACGGCACCGGCGGCCCGGGCTGGGTCATCCGGGGCGAGTTTGCGCAGAACGGCTTCAAGAACGACATGAAGCACACGACCGGGGTGCTCAGCATGGCGAGAAAGTCGCAGCCGATGGATTCTGCGGGTTCGCAGTTTTTCGTCATGGTCGCGGACGCGCCGCACCTGGACGGCGGGTACGCGGCGTTCGGCAAGGTGCTGACCGGCATGGAAGCCGCGCAGGCGATCGTTTCGCAGAAGACCGGCGCGAACGACAAGCCCGTGACGCCGCAGGTGATCGCGACCATTCGCGTCGAGACGTTCGGCAAGGACTACCCGTTCGACAAGAAGTAATCACAAGGAGTGAATGACATGCGCAATCAGACGATCCGGCTGGACGTCAACCACATGATGGCCGACTACATCGGCATGCAGTACGGCGTCGACCCGGCGGCGGTCGACGCGCTCGCGCCCTACGCGAGGAAGGCGCAGGAGGCCGTGCAAAAGGCGCGCGGCACGGGCTGGCTTCGCTGGACAGAGCTGCCGTACAATCAGAACGAGGTGCTCGACGACATCGAAAAAACAGCCGCGCACATCCGCGCGCATTTTGACGCGTTTGTCGTGCTCGGCATCGGCGGCTCCGCGCTCGGCCCGATCGCTGTGCAGCAGGCGCTGAACCACCGCCTCTGGAACGAGCTGCCGAAGGACAAGCGGAACGGCCCGAAGCTCTATGTGGAGGACAACATCGATCCGGAACGGATGGCGTCGCTGCTGGACGTGCTGGATCTTCAGAAGACCTGCTTTAACGTCATCACGAAATCCGGCGGCACCGCCGAGACGATGAGCCAGTACCTGATCGTCGCGGATATGCTGAAAAAAACCGTCGGCGAGGGCTGGCAGAAGCACATCGTCGCGACGACGGACAAGGAAAAGGGCAACCTGGTCGCCATCGCCCGGGCCGAGGGCCACAAGATGTTCGTCGTGCCGGACGGCGTCGGCGGCCGGTTTTCCGAGCTGTCGCCGGTCGGCCTGCTGGCGGCCGCCGTCTGCGGCATCGACATCCGCGCGATGCTTGAGGGCGCGAAGGTCGTCGACCAGATGTGCCAGTGCGGCGACGTGTGGAAGAATCCGGCGCTGCTGGAGGCGACGCTGCAGTACATCATGATGACCGACATGGAGATCAACATCCAGGTGATGCTGCCGTACGCGGACAGTTTAAAATCCATCGCCGACTGGTTCTGTCAGCTCTGGGCCGAAAGCCTCGGCAAGAACGTCACGCGAAAGGGCATGGCCGTCAACGTCGGACAGACGCCGGTCAAAGCGCTCGGCGTCACAGACCAGCACTCGCAGCTTCAACTGTACACCGAAGGCCCGTACGACAAGGTCGTCACGTTCTTCAAGGTTGAAAACTTCCGCGCGGAGACCGAAATCCCGCACGGCGCGCCGCAGCTCGCCGACGTCACGTTCCTCGGCGGCAAGACGCACAACGCGCTGATCGAGGCCGAGCGCCAGGGCACCGAATACGCGCTGTACCGTGCGGGCCGCCCGAACCAGACGATCATCCTGCCCGAGGTCAACGCGCACACGATCGGCCAGCTCCTGTATTTCTTTGAAATGACGACCGCCTATGCGGGCGAGCTGCTTGACATCGACGCGTTCAACCAGCCCGGCGTCGAGGAATCGAAGCTCGCGTCCTTCGCCGTGCTCGGTCACCCGGACGCGAAGTTCGAAAAGAAGCGCGCCGAGATGGCGGAGCGGCCGAAGGCGAAGGAGAAATACCTGCTGTAAGGAAAAGTCTTTTACGAGGCCCGCCCGGGCCTCTTTTTTTGCCATTTGCCCGGCTGCTCCTGTACTTTCCACCTCTGTCAAAGCAAACAAAGAGAACGAAAGCAGGAAAAGTTGCGGCGGAGCGGGGCCATTGACAACCCGGCCCCGCGATGCTATCCTAAATCAGAACAAACATTCATTTTCTGGAGGCAATCCATGCGGAAAACAGTTGCGGCGCTGCTCGCTGTGTGGTTCCTGCTGGCGGCCGGAACGGCGGCGGGCGAAGGCGCGCAGGGCGGGTTTGACGCGGAGGCGTTTATTCGGGAGTTCGAGGCGCTGTGGCCGTATGAGCAGAAGTTCTCCTGGACTGTTGTGGCGGAAGATGAGCGGGAATATTGGAACGGGAGCTATTTTTATCTTCAGGGCATTGGAGACCCTTTCCTTTTATTTGGAATCGGCAGCAGCATATCAAAAAACCCATCCATCATGATATCCGTGGGGCTTTTCTCGGATACCTATATGTTGGCAGGTGGCAAGGAATACTGCGTGATGCGATTGAGATTCCTTTGGCCTTGTTTTGTTCTGATGAACTTGGACATGATGCAAAAGTCGTTGACGACATAATGAAAACTGTTTTTGAAAATATAAATG